>JADYXQ010000189.1 GCA_021772135.1 Candidatus Obscuribacter sp. | reverse complement strand
CTGAAGTGAAACCTGAGGCCAAGCCGGAGACCAAGTCAGAGGCTAAATCCGAAGTTAAAACGGAAGTCAAAACGGATGCCAAAAAAGAAGTTAAAACCGATTCCAAAGCGCCAGCACCTGCGGTTAAGACTGAAACTAAGCCGGCGACTAAATAGAGCTTAAACGCTTTTTCAAAACTGATTGAAAAAGCGTTTAAGCAGCGCCGGGCTGTGGGTATTCTAAAAATTAGCTGGTGGTTGGCTTGCTGCCTCGTTTAGACTATCTGTCATGAGGGCGCCTCCACTGGCACTTTTTTTATTTATCCCGCCTACCACCGCCGTCATATAGCAGTCTCTGTAATGGTTGGCCGCCCACCAGGTGCTTTTCTACAATTTCTTTGACGTCACCTGGCTTAACGTGCGCATACCAGGTGCGTTCTGGATAGACAACCATAACCACGCCGTTGCCGCATTGATCAAAGCAGCCTGATTTGTTGATGCGAATTTGTTTCTTCAGTCCCAGGGCCGCTATTTCCTGGCGCATGGCCGAGCAAATCTCTTCAGACCCTTCTTTGGGGCATGTTTTGCCTGAAACGCAGACGAACACATGTTTTTCAAAGACATCCATCAAAAAAGACTCCTCTAAATAGACTCAATTGTGGACCCAAATTGTTACATCAAAATGACTTTTCTTGACGCAGCCCCAATATAGCGAGACAATTCGCATTTGCATCTGACCGAACTTAGTTTAAGTAATTAGTCTAAGTTTTGTTAGCTGCTTTTAACTAAGGCCGCAGACAGTATGGTACTCCCAAAAGCAATAGCGGGAGTTTAATGCACTCTTTAGAGTCGCCGACTTGAGGTCACAAATTCGACTTTGTTAAAACGTCGTTTGCGAGAGCTTCTCTCGTCCTTGTGATCCCGGCATTTGTCGGGTTTTCTTTTTGGAAAACTTCCCAAGTGCCATGAGCGTACTTAGCATCCGTAACCAATGGAGGCGACTCCAGGAGGCCACATGCCAACCAGAGAATTCAAGGCCGGGGTCATTAAAGACCTCGAAACTATCTTTGTTGATGGCAAGGTCGCTATCGTCGCTGATCTGAATGGGTTTACGGTGGCTGAGTTGACTCAGTTCAGACGTTCTCTTGATAAACAAGGGGCAAAATGTCGCGTAGCGAAAAACACTCTGGTGAAAATCGCTACAGAAAAAACTGAATTCAAAGCAATCGCCGAACTCGCTAAGGGACCAACAACCGTAGTGGTTGGATACGATGATCCAGCAGCCCCTGCTAAAGCTGTCGTTGATTTTATCAAGACAATTAAAAAGGGTTCCGTCAAAGGCGGAGTGCTGGACGGTCAATCTCTTTCAATCGCAGATGTGAAAGGGCTGGCTGAACTGCCATCGAAAGAGCAATTGCTCTCATCCATCATGGGTGGTCTTGATTCAGGCGCCAGAAATATCGCTGGCATCCTGAACGCAGTGATTAGAGACATTGCTGTCCTCGTAGAAGAGGTCGCTAAGAAAAATGACGAAGCAGCTTAAACAGATTGTTTGAGCTGTCTACAACCGTAACAAGGAGAGAAATTTAAAATGGCTGCTAAAATGTCAACCGCTGAACTCATTGAAGTAATCGGCAACTTGACCCTTCTTGAGGCCGCTGACCTCAAGAAACAAATGGAAGAAACTTTTGGCGTAACAGCTGCTGCTCCAATGGCTTTCGCACCAGCTGGTGGCGGCGCTGGCGCTGCTGCCGTAGAAGAGAAGACTGAATTTGACGTTGTTCTGACATCAGTCGGCGACAAGAAAATCGAAGTTCTCAAAATCGTTCGTGAAGTTACTGGTCTTGGTTTGAAAGAAGCTAAAGACCTCGTAGACTCAGCTCCTAAGGCTTTGAAAGAGAAAGTGAAGAAGGAAGAAGCTGAAGAGATGAAGAAGAAGATCGAAGCTGCTGGAGCTAAGGTCGAAATCAAATAGATGCCGGTGGGCAGAGTGTATTTTCTCGCCTGAATTATCAGGAGTATTCAATCTATGCGCTGTCCTAAATGTGGTACCTATCATCCTTCGCAATACCAGAACTGTGTCTCTTGTGGACAAGAGTTCTATGTAGAAGAAGAAATTCTGGAGACGGCACCTGCCTCTGAGCAATCAGACGCAAGGGCCGTCTCTCAGCAATTAAATACTCCGGCTGAACAACCGGCGTTCAAATCGGCCTATCGCGAAGAGCAAGATGCTCGCGACGCGCAAGCGTTAGAAGATCAGCAAGCACTTCAAGCTGCTCAAGAAAACAAGAAAATTCGCTACGACGTTTCTCGCAAAGATGTAGTGGTCGAATTTGATCAAGACTTCGAGAAGCCAGGTGCCAAGCGGCGCTCGGCCAATATGAAACTTGATCTCAAAAGTGGCATGCCAATTACCGCCGGTGTGCTTTTTGGTTTGACCACTCTGCTTATTTTTGCTGGTGCCACCATTTTCTTCCTCACTAAAGCACCTGAAGAAGATCGATTGCTCAGTAAAGGCTTAAAAGAATTAGATAACGGACAATATGCTTTTGCCGTAGAAACTCTCAATAAAGCTTCGACGACTAATAAAGATAATCCCAAAATTATGCTCGCCCTGGCCCGTGCTTATGTTGGCGTAGACCAGGTGGACAAAGCCTGGGAGTGCATTTCTAAAGCCAATCAAATGGGCAAAGGAGTGGTTGAAGATCCTGATCTTGCCTCTCAACTAGCCAACTATTACCGTGTGCATTCGCGATATGACAAAGCGGTGGAACTACTTAGGCCACTGGCGCAGAAAAATATCGCCGGCAAAAAAGCTGAATTAGCAGATCTCGATGCGCTCTGGGGCGACCAGGAATTGAGAGACGGGCATCTGGAAAAAGCACTTGCTCTCTGGGAAGAAGTGAAACAGCTAAAAGATGGATCGCGGTTCAGCGAGGCTGATGCCAGGCTGTCGACCATCTATCAAAGACTGGCTGAGAAACTGGTTTCTTTGAAAAAAGATAAAGAAGCTCTCTCTTATTTGGGCAAGCTTAATACCATCGCCGATAATGCCCGCTTTAATCAAATGGCAGCAGATATTTATGAACGTACTGGTCAACTGGAACTCGCCATCGACCAGTTGCGAAAAGCATCGCGTTTTTCTACACGTGATGATTCGGTACGCAGAAAGCTGGCTGCTTTGCTGGCTAAACGCGGTAAAGAATTACTTGACGCCGGAGAACTTGATGCCGGATACGGTTATTTGCAGCAAGCAAAATCGGTTGATCCATCTAATGCAGTGCCCACTGTTACTCTCAAGACAGTGGCTATCGATATTCAAGGCGGCATGCCGCACATTGCCGCTCAAGTGTGGAATCCCGGCGAGACGCCCATCAACGCTCTGACTATGAAAGTCGATCTGGTTGATGCTAAATCAGGCGACAAAGTTAAGTGGAGCAAAGAGACAGCTCTGGTTGACGAATTTGTGCCACCACTGGGCAGCAAAAGCGGTAAGAGCATTGACCTCACAGGCGGTGCTAGTGTGCGCAATGATGGCAGCAGTGAGTTTAAGGTCTATTTTGATGGCAAGCTCTATAACACTTATCCGATTGGTAAAAAAGAACGAGTAGAAAAAACCGAAGTGGTAAAAGCGCCGAAAATCGACGGAGCAGCTACAAGCACAACTGCTAGTAGCACCGCCAGTGGTACCGGCAGCACCGGTGCGCCTGTGGGTGCAAGTTCCGGTACGGCGGTTAGTCCAAGCAATGCCCCAACGCCAGACAGCACAGTACCGCCAGTGGCGCCGGCCATCAAGCCGACTTCAGCCGAAGAGAAAACTATGAAAGAGCTCGAGTGACAACTTCAAGTTAACTGAATTAGTTAGCCGTTGTGAACCCGATCGCCGCCTTCTACTTCTGCTTTAGTGAGAAACTCAACTGCCCGTGTCATCAAATCAAGCTCGTCGCGAGCATGAGTTGGAAACGAAACTACGCCGATTGAAGCGGTGACGCGCAAGTGACGCATCTCGCTATTGATGGGCTCTTGCTTAATGCGTTCGCGAATGCGCTCGGCAACAATAGTAGCTCTCGACGAATACGTTTCTGGAAAGATAATTGAAATTCTGGTGCCGTTGCAAACACCTGAGATATCTACGTCGCGAATGCACGTGCCAACAATTTTCGAGGCGCATCTTTGCACTTCATCGACAATCATCTGGCCGTATTGACGCTGCAGCTGGCTTAAATTATCTACTGACATAACGAGCAGTGATAGTGGGCGCTTGTATCTCTTAGCCCGGCGAATTTCATATTCGAGTTTGCGTAGAAAAGTTCTCTGATTATAAAGATCGGTAATCGGATCTCTTAAAGACTTACGTTCTAGTTCTTCTAGATCTTCATCGCTCATAGGCTTTCTCTGCCTATCGAGCATTTCTTTCTGCCTTGTCTCTTTAAATTTTTGCCGATCGAAACGCGTCTCTAAGACCATCTTAGTAAATTTGGTCTCGCGCACTGACGCCCATTTGCCGTCGATTTCGAATTTTCCGGTAGTAAACTTAGTTGTTTTCTTCTCGCTCATGGCCCCAAATCTCTCTGTAATTGGATTGTGCCCAGTAAAAGGGGTCTAAAACATCAATATCTACTTAGCGTCAGACACAGACCCGCAAACCGACGTAACAGCGTCATTGAGACGGAAATAACGACTGGATGCCTGATTAACATCCTTCAAACTGACGTCTCTTACTCTTTTGCCAAAGGTATCCATATACGAAACCGGCAAGGACAATTGCTCATAATCGGTTAGCCTTTTAGCAATTGAGCGAATACTGCGTAATCCCACCAGGTAAACTCCAGCCAGATGGTCTTTTTCGGTTGCCAGTTCAGCTTCTGTAATGCCATCTCTGGCAAAATCATCCACAATTTTTTTAACTACCTCAATAGACTTCCCGACATTGCTCGGATTGACCGAGAGGTCGATGGCCCATGGCGAATAGGGATAGTGTGCTTCAGTTATATGCGACGAAATCGAATAAGTGAGCCCTAGTCGGTCTCTCACCGGTGCCAGACGGCAAGCAAAGCTGTCATAGCCGAGCACGGCATTGCCGATGCTGGCGGCCAGGTAATCTTTTGATTTCATAGAAATGTCAACAGGTTTGCCCATGGCAATATCAACGTTGGCTTTTTCGGCCAATTCGGTGACTAGAGTGCTCTTACTTCCGACAGGCCGCTCAGCGAGGCCGCTGGCGTCCACTTCTATCGGTTTAGCCGCCTCACCCTGCCAGCTGCCAAATTCGTCTTCCAACAGCTTTTTCACTTGTGCCTTATCGATGTCGCCAATAACAGCCAGCACGGTATTGCCGGGGGTGTAATACTGACCGTGGAATTTCTCCACATCGCTCAGGGTGATTGCGGACAGTTCTTCGATTTGTTTTGGCAACTCAGGGGCCCAGTAGACGCAACCTGGTTTGTATAAACTGCGCACTAGACTGTTCCAGGCCACTTCGCCAGTATCGGTCAATTTCTCTTTAAGGTCTGCCTGGGCAAGTTTCACCACCAGGTCTAAATCAGATTGTTTGAACTGCGGTTCACGCATCTCGCTGCTCACCAGCCTGATTAGCTTGGGCACGTCTTCGGCCGCCACCTCAGCTTCGAATTCATGGAAGAACGCACCATTACCAAAATCGAGGGAAATACCCATTTCTTCCATCTGGGCAGCAATTTGTTCTTTACCGAATTTTTTCGTGCCATAGGTCAACAGTTCGGCCGCAATACCGGGTACCGCAGTTTTGCCTACACTGCCAAAATAGTCGCCGGCGCGAATTTTTCCAGCAAAGGCAACTGTGCCGCGAATTGCATCTTTAGGGTCTTTAGAGTCTTTAGGATCTTTAGGGTTATTTTCCGCCACTCTGGCGAGCAAAACAGTAAGACCGTTGGCCAGACGGAAGCGTTCGACGCGCTCTTGCCAGGTTTTTGAATTGTCAGAGTCGGCGGTGGTCTCCGGCAATTTCATTTCAGTAGTTTCGGCTGCCGATTGGGTAGTCTCAGAAGCCGGCTGCACTGGTTTTAATTGTGCAATAGCACTGGCGTCAATTTTGAAATCTGTGGGCAGATAGTAACCCGCAGTTTTTCCACTGGCGACAAAATATTTCTTTGCGGCGGTCAGTGCCTCTTCGGCCGACGCTGTTTGCACGTCGCGAGCATACGTAGCCCACCATCTCCAGTTGCCCACAGCAATGCCTTCAGTAATAGATTGCGCCAGACCCATCGGGTCAGAGAGACTTAAGCGAAATCGTTTTGATAGAGAGGCATGGGCCAGCCGTAATTCTTCCTTTGTAATCGGCTGCTCGGTCAGCTTTTTCACCTCGTCATCAATGGCCGCTTCAACGAGTTTTGGATCGATGCCCGGTTGAACGGTTGCCGAGATAATGAACAAGGCCGGATCTTTGAGGGTGTAGTTAGCTGCGTAACAATCTGATGCCAGGCCGGTTTCAATTAAACGCTTATATAGACGCGACGATTTGCGGCTCCCACCGAGGACGCTTTGCATTACATCAAGCGGATAGGTAGCACGGTCAAGACCGCGAGGGGTGTGATATGCCACCATTACTCGTGCAAGTTCTTTGCCGCGGCTTACAGTAAAGCGGCGCTCGCCGATTTGAGGTGGCTCAACGGTGTAAACGCTGGGAAAAGGCTTAGGTGATTTTGGAATGGTTGCAAATTTGGTCTCAATTTCTTTAAGTGCAGCTGCTTTATCAAAGTCACCAACTACAACTAAAGTGGCATTGTTCGGATAATAAAAGTCATTGTAAAACTGGCGCAGGCGCTCGGTCGGGACGCCTTCTACATCAGAGCGCCAGCCGATAACCGGGTGGTGATAAGGGTGCTCCCGAAAGGCTGTTGCGAAAGTATTCATCTCGAGCAGTTGAGAAGGATCGTCTTCGCCGCGCTCGAGCTCATTGCGAACTACAGTCATCTCAGCTTTACGATCACTTTCGCGCAAGAGTAAATGGCGCATGCGGTCTGCTTCTAAGTCAAGGCAGAGATTGATGCCTTGCTTGGGCACCAGTTCATAATAATTGGTACGGTCGTAAGACGTGGTGGCATTATTGATACCACCGACTTTTTTCAGCAAGTCGTCCAGCCCTGTCTTTTTCAAAGGGTCATGAACGGTGGTGCCCTTAAACATCATGTGCTCAAGGAAGTGAGTAGAGCCGGTGTAACCTACAGCTTCATTGCGAGAGCCCACGCGGTAGACCATGTTCACGGTCACCACCGGGGTGGCGTGTCTTTCGCAAAGCAAGATGGTCAGATCGTTACTTGGCAGCCGGTATTCTTCAATACCTAATAGCTTGTCGCGAAAAACAAATTGTGCAGCTGAACCAGTACCATTACTAGTACTAATTTTAGACTTAACAGGAGACGGTGCCGCCCAGGCCTTTTGTGCAAGGCTGGATGGCACCGTCCATAGTGCCAGCAAAAGAGAAATACTAAGAGCCGTAGCCGTCGCGGTTTTAACTCTGCCACTGAATCTCATATATCTCAATTGCTCCCTGTAACTGACTTTCTATTTTGCTGAATCGTCAGTTGTTGTTGTGGTTGTAGTATTAGTGGTTGTGGCAGTTGTTTTTACTTTGCCTTTACCAGTCATTTTCTCTACGCCATTCTTGGCACCGGCGCCCATTTTTTGGAGACCTTTACCGGTATCTTTTACTAAAGCTTGAGTGCCTTTAACTACGGCAGTAGCGGTTTTCTTTGTGCCTTTGCCTATATCTTTGCTGACCTTTTCAACACCTTTGACTGCACTTTTAGTGCCGTTGACCATGCCTTGTTCGATTTTTTTGCTATCAGTTTTGATAGTGTTCATAAACGTTTTTTTTGGCGCCACTGTTGTATCTGTCGAAGTAGTGGTGGTAGTTGATGTTGTAGTTGTGTCATCGGCCCACGAAGGCGCAAAAGCTGAAAGAGCGAAAGCGGCAGTGAGGGCCAAAATACGAGCTGACTTAATCATTTATATAATCCTTTAAGAACCACATGGAAAGTCAAAGGACCTTCTCAGCCATTCATTCTGTCAAATAAGCCACCCTAATTCCATATCATTGCCTTCAAGTAAACTGATCTTGCCGCTAAACTTGGTTCGTCGGCATATATATACACCAGTTGTGCTTTGCAACTCCCGCCCCTGTGAGGACAAATTGTCAGCGATTTTAAATAGAGTGATTCTGGCTTCAACACTGAGTTTATTCACTTTAGTTACCAGCTCCTCTGAATTTGTCAGGGCGCAGAGCAATGAGCCCAATCCTAAGACTGCCATCAGTGACAGCGAATATGACCAGGCCGTCAAACTGCTTAGCAACTACATAAAAATTGATACTACTAATCCTCCTGGCAATGAAAAACTAGGAGCGCTTTATTTGCAAAGCGTGCTTAAAGTAAATGGTATCGAAGCTCAAGTTTTTGACTCGGCCAAAGATCGCGCCATTGTTGTCGGACGCTTGAAAGGCACCGGTAAAAAGAAAGCGGTAATTTTGCTCAGCCACATAGATGTAGTTCCGGCTCAGGCCAGCGACTGGAAATATCCACCATTTGCCGCCGAGATTCACGACGGCGAATTGTGGGGCCGGGGCACCCTGGATATGAAAGGCATGGGCATCATGGAGCTGGCTGCCATGCTGGCGATCAAGCGATCAGGCCATTTGCTTGATAGAGACATTATTTTTATTGCCACCCCTGATGAAGAAGTGGGCGGCACATACGGAGCTGATTGGTTCGCCAAGAATAAAAAAGAACTTGTCAGTGACGCTGAATATTTATTGAACGAAGGCTATTCAATTGAAGCGCAGAGCAGTGGCAAAGCCAAATATTGGGGAGTAGATTATGCCGAGAAATCGGTCTTGTGGCTTTCGCTAACAGCAGATGGTCTGGCCGGCCACGCTTCTATGCCCATGAGCGATTCGGCCAACAACCGAATGATTAAAGCACTGGCTCGCATTGCCGACAACCCACCAAAAATGAAGTTGCTGCCTGCTGCTAAACAGTTCTTCCAATCAATTGCCCAAACAGAAGCAAGCCCCTTGAAAGAGCTATATAACGACATTGAAAAAACTGCTGAAAATCCATCGAAAGAGACTGAAGCAAAACTGGCAGTTGATAAACTCAAATATTCAATGCTGCGCAACACGGTTTCAATTACTGTACTCAAAGCCGGTTATAAAACAAATGTCATTCCGGCCCAATCTTACGCTGAGCTCGATTGCCGCTTGCTTCCAGGGGTTACTCCAGAAGAGTTCGTAGCAGAGGTAAAGCAGACGATTAATGACCCCAGTATTGCCGTCAAAATAATTGAGTGGGAAAAGGGCGACCCGTCACCTTACGATAGCGACATGTTCCGCGCCATTAGAGAAGCCAATGCTGCAGAAGGAGCCACCGCGCCGGTGGTACCGGTAGTAGTGCCATGGTTTACCGATTCACACTGGTTTCGCGAACTTGGAATACAAAGTTATGGTTTCGAACCAATTGAAGTAGACGCCGAGCATCTGGCTACCATGCACGGCAAAGATGAGCGCATTCCACTGGCTGCTTTTCGTCGCGGGATAGATAGGCTGGTTAGGATTTTACGGGCGTTGTAGACTAGGCTTCTGTAGTGTCGAACCATTTCTCACCCGCCAAAACTGACTGAATCGCCAGATACAACTGCTCATTTGACACGTTCTTCTTGCATAGACCGTCCGCTCCGCCATCGATTGCAGAAATAACCAAATCATCGTGCGACGTCAGCATAAGAATCCGTGTCTTCGGGCATTGCTGTCTAATCGCAGGAAGGGCCTCCAACCCGCTTAGATCAGGTAATCCAATATCAAGTAAAACAAGGTCAGGTTGAAGTTCACTGGTTTTTTCGATTGCCGTCAGTCCATTCTCGGCTTCTCCGACGACTTTTATTGCGGTCATTGCATTTAAAACTAATTTCAATCCGAGTCGCATAAGTTTGTCATCTTCGACTAACAAAATTCGTATCTCATTACTTTGCTCTACCATTGGCGCCTCCGATATCGTCTGTGAGTTCTGGTGACTGGAGGGTGACCGTGAAAGTTGCGCCATTACCGGCGGTGCTGTTACATGAAATTTCACCACCAAGAGCTCTCGCGATTTGCCGGCACAGATACAGACCCATTCCGACACCTGCTTGAACCTTTCCTGGTTTGCCTCCTTGCCAAAAGTTCTCGAACACCTGCTCTTGACGCTCTGCCGAGATTCCAGGCCCATTGTCCTTAATACGAATATCTGTTTGGGTGCCCGCCCGCTCAACAAAAAGTTCGATCACGCCCCCCTCTGGACTGAACCTAATGGCATTGTCGAGCAAGTTGAGTAACAGTCGAGAGAGTGATGACGGTTCGCCAATTACCTTCGCAGCAGATGCGTCAATAGTGGTGCGAATGGTTACACGTTTTGTCGTTGCGCTCGGCAATAGCTCTTGTATGCACTCGCTAATGACTTCCTTTAGAACAACGGCAGATAGCGCAGACTGATCAATCTTATTATCTTCATAACGAAACACATCAACAAAAATACCAATACGTTTGAGTTGCTGGGCGCTGCTATCACGAAGTGCTGAAAGCAAGGGCCGCAGTGTTGCTGGTATAGGTTCGGGCGCATCATCCAGTAAAAAATCGAGCAGTCTATTGGCTCCAATAGACGGAATTTGCAAGTCATGGGCCAGTGCTGCTAGCCAGTCATTGCGCCGTTTGCGAAATTCACTGCGCTGCATTTGCAGTTTTTCTTCAACCAACTGCTGCTCGAGGACCTGTTGAATAACAAAATTAGAGATGGCCTTGCCCAGAGCCAGCGCGCTATCAATCTCAAATTGCCTCCAGGGCTGTGCTTTTCCTTGCACTAATTCCTTCCAGCTTTCAAACGAATTTCGTGGGTTTAGTTCACCGTTTTCAAGTTCGGTGGATTTGTGTGGATTGCCTGCCCATAACACTTCTTCGACAGCCTCGGGACGAAACCAAATGAGCCAGCAGCTGCTGTCGTAGGGACGCGTGGCAAGAACTCCGCTGGCAAATTGCGACATGCTAGTGCCGCCGGAAAACACAGATGATAGGCAATGTGTGTGAAAAGTAGCATCACCATTGTTGCCTAGCCATTGCAGAAGTTCGTAAATGGACGTATCCGACGGTGTTAGTCCAACAGTCGTCAATTTTCCTTCAATACTAATGGCGAATCCTCTGGCATTTGTCAAAGCCGGCAGGTCGGCAGACGAAGCCAGAAGTCCGGCAACAATGTTTTTGTGGGTATGCATACTCCCCAGTAAACGGGCTTGCAATGGCATTGTTGAGAGCATGTGTTGCGAACCCTGCTCGTGCTCAAATCTCGTTATAAATGCAGAAAAGACATTTGCAAGAACCGAGCACAATGCTCTTATTCGATAATTGACTAACTTTGGCTCCAGGTGATGGCAGACAATAAGAGCCCAGAGTTGCCTGTCTTTTATTATCGAAATAGACAGTGAGGCCGACACTCCCATGTTTTTCAAATATTGAACATGTATGGGCGACATGCTTCTGAGGATAGAGAAGCTCAAATCAAGTGGCAATTTTGTAATATCGTTTATTGCCGGCAGCACTGGCACTGATTCAGAGTGCACGTCAACAAGGCATCTGATGGTGTTTTTTACATAAAGCTCTCTGGCCTGCTTGGGAATGTCCGTGCCGGGAAACTTGTGGTTTAGAAACGACGGAATGCATTCTCTCCTCTCCTCCGCTACCACTGAGCCACTAAAATCATCAGAGAACTGATAAACCAGTACTCTGTCAAACTCGGTAATTCGCTGCACTTCCTTGCAGACAAGTGAAAAGGCTTCTGTCATGTCGTTGCTTGAAAATAGAGAAGTTAGGCTGTCAATAACCTGATAGGCGGTTGCTTCAGATCCAAGCGCTAACAGCGGCTCTAGTTCTAGAATTATGACGCTACCGTTTTTGTGAACCGTGATCAGCTGTGCCTCTGATGTGGTCACTGTACTGCTGATTTGCGACGCGAGCACAAGCAACTTACGATTATTAGCAATTTGCCTGATGTGGTGGCAAGCTTCGGTACTGAGAAACCGCTCAATAGATAGACCAATTAACTCTTGATGTGTGACACCAAATAAACAGTTTGAGTTGGCGCTGGCATGAGAAATGTGGAGGTCGTCGCCCTCTATTGCCAAAAGGACGCCGTGAGGCTGAATACTACCGATGAGGTGAATAGGTTCCTGGTCACAGGAGGTGAGATCGATGTCGGTATTAATCATTTTCATTTACATTTTCAATTTTCATTCGCGTCAAATTCCACTTTGTTCCGGCACAAGCTTGAGCGCTATCTCTGCCAGAGCAAAGCTATATGCTGTTGCCTTCGTAATGAATTTCGTATGTCCCAGGGTTAGTTTTGCTTGCTCTTCGCTGGACAGATCCAGAGAGGTATGAATAATCAAAGCAATGTCGCGTGTGGCCGGATTTTTTTGCAACTGTTCCACGATTTCATAAGCTGTCATATCAGGCAATCCGACATCTAGAATCAGCACCGCCGGCACCTGTTCCTCTATCTTCCTTAGCGCTTCCTCACCGGTTCTAGCCGATCTCGCTGACATTCCGGCGGCAGTGAGCTGGAGTGACATTACTTTATTCAACAAGTCGTCATCTTCAACGATCAAGATTTTCATCTATGGCTGCCTCAGGGGAAGGCAGAATCGAAAAGTGGTTGTATCGTTCAATTGGCTCCGGCATTCAATAGTTCCGCCATGCGCTTCAATAATCTGTTTGCAAAGATAGAGTCCAAGACCATTACCGCCAGCGTACCGTTTGCCGGCGGCTCCTTGCGAAAATCTCTTGAAGAGGCGTGACAGTTCTTCTGGCTTAATGCCGGGTCCATGGTCCTCGACTTCGATGACGGTTTGATCGGTCTGAATTTTTAAACGAACTGTAATTGCGCCCTCCGGACTGAATTTCACGGCGTTGCTCAATAAATTTTGAACAACCCGTCTGATAGCAAAAGAATCCAGCCTTATGTTGTCCATCTGTTTTGGTAGGTCCGAATTAATTACATTTTTGCTGAGGATCTGAGCCTGACTGATACATTCATCAATGAGACCGACCAGATTTGTCTCTTGAAGGTCCAGGGTGGCTGCATCTTTCTCATAGCGATAGACATCGATCAAATTGTGAATCATAGATAAAAGGTCAAGGTTGCTCTTTCTCAATGTCTCCAAAAGCTCAGCCTGCTCAGTTGAAAGCGGGCCTAACGCCCCTGCCACCAGTAGCTCAAGTAAGCGATTTGCTCCAATCAGGGGGTTTTTGAGATCATGAGTCAGCGTAGCCATAAACTCTTCCCGCCCTTCTGCCACGGCCGCTAGCCGCGACTGTTCTTCTTGTTGTTTTTGATCCGTAATATCTGACACAGCGCCCATCATCCGGATCGCCTTTCCATCTAAGTCCCTGATAATTTCACCGCGGGCACTAATCCAGCGCAGAACTTTGTCAGTTCTAATGATTCTACATTCCAAGTAGAAGTCTCCAGTTGCAACTCCGCGCTCGAAAGCGTCTCTGGCATATACTCGGTCTTCCGGCGAAACATGCGTCAGGAAAACTTCGAAGTTCCACACCGGCAAAAGCGAATCATAGCCAAAGATCTCGTCATGCCTTATCGAGCGCCAGACTTTACCGGTCTCAAGATCTACATCCCAAAGGCCGACATTTCCTGTTTTTAAGGCGATACTGAGTTTATGTTCAAATTCTTTTAGCGCCAGAATGCCTTGTTTACGCTGAGTCATATCGCGAGTAAATGCTGCGGCGCCAATGATGGCGCCATCAGTCTTTATTGCCGAAACTGAAAGGTCAATGTCGATTGAGTGGCCGTCTTTTGCGACGTGAACGGTTTCCTTATTGCGGACGGACCCTCCAGCTTTGATTATGTCCAGAATGCCGGTCAGCTCCCCGTTTGAACCCTGAGGTAAAAGCATCGAAGCAGATTTTCCAATCGCTTCTTCTGCTGTGTATCCATACAGACGTTCTGATGCTGCATTCCAGCTGGTAATCTTGCCTTTTAGTGTTTTTCCAATAATTGACTCATCAGAGCACTCAACCAGAGACACAAGGCGTTCCGATAGCTCAAGGGAATGCTGTCTTGCTACTGCATACCTGATAGAACGTAAGAAAGTTGATTGATCTATTTCGCCTTTTACCAAGTAATCTTGGGCGCCATTATCTAAAGCATGCACTGCCATAGTGACATTATCCGACCCAGTTAAAACAATAATCGGCAGCGCCGGAGCCGCTCTGTGAACGTTTGCAACTTTGCTTGTGCTCTCGATGTCCGGCAAAGATAAATCCAGCACAATTAAATCAAAACTGCCTACTTCCAGGTGGCGCAGGGCGGCTTCCTGTCCGGTGCAGTGTTCAACTGTGATCCACTTCTCCAAGAGCGTATTGATCTGGTTCAGAAGAATTTTTGCATCAGCTTCGTTTCCCTCAATCAATAAAATGCGGTAGGGCAATACTGTGGCATCGATGTAAGGTTGCGGAGCGGAAGGCTGCATAGTAATCTCTCCAGTATGCGAGTGTCATTAGAATAGATTCCGCAGATATAGCCAGGCTTATCTATAACTATCATGACAGTGCCACGTCAGAACACTCGAGCTTCCTAAAGCAGTTCCGCCCGAAACTGTTGCTGACTTCAGGTGTAGAGGTTAATAAATCTTTTGTCAAAATTGGATATATGTCTTGTCATAAGCTAGCCTGTCTAATGTTGCGAATCCAAGAACTTACCGATTAAGTTGCCTTCTTCAGTACCCTGTGGGCTGAGAATTGTCCAATCAAGCACGTCTTTTTCAGCCACCGGCAGCGGTTGCCCCAACTTGAAATCGTTAAGCGCTACTTGGCTGGCCAGCTCACCATCTATGGTGTCAGCTTTCCACGACTTGACCAGCACAAACACCTGCTCAACGCGACCACGCTGATCGCGAATACGGGTGGTGACAGACAATTTATAGCCATCCGGTAAGCCTGATAAAAAGCGTTTCTTAGCGTCAGGAAGTGTTTCTCTGGCTTTTTCAATCAATGGCTTGAGCATCTCGTCAGCTTTACTCGAAGACAAATGCACCGGTCTGTCTGGTGGCGGATCAGCCGGTCTGTAACCGAGATTCTTGGAAATTTTGAGCGCTTCCATGGCTTTTTCTTTGTCACCAAGTTTGGCGTAACTGGCTGCCATAATAAAAGTGGTGCTGCCTTTAGCGTCACCGCTGGAAAGCGCTGCCGACAGTTTTAGAGCGTCAATGGCATCTTGATATTTGTCCAGGAAGAATAGAGCGCTGCCTTTAGTCTTATAAACTTCCGCTTTTGACTCCGGAGGCATACTGCTAGATTTACCGTCAATGACAAAATCGGCGTCTTTAACTGCTAGTTCATAGAGCTTTGTTGATAGATATGACCGCGATCTGAGCATTCTTGCCAGCAGTACGCTTTCTGCATTTTTATCGCCGGCAATCACTTTACTAAAGTCGGCGATTGCTTCAGTGTGTTTGTTAATCTGTTGCTCTGCTGAACCTCTGTTGAGATAGGTGCTCAATCTCTTGTCACCGCATTCGATGGCTTTGCTGAAGTCGGCCACACCAAGCTCAGGTTTGCCGTTTAAGCAATAATCGACGCCGCGTTGCATATAAGCTTTGCTGTACTTGCTGTCAAGTTTTATGGCCGCATTGCAGTCAATAAGCGAGCCACCGTAATCATTTAAATAAAACTTGATCATGGCCCGTAGATGATAAGCAGAAGCGCTGGGATTTGCTTCAATGATTTTAGTGAGTTCGCTTTCCAGTTGTTTCAAACCAGCTTTATCAGGCCGGTTTTCACTCTCAAGTTGGCCCGTAATGCGGGTTAAAATCGCTTCTTTTGACTCGCCCGCCACTGCTGGTAGTGCTTGCAGGTTCCACAATAGTTGCAAGCTAAAAGTGCTGCAAAGCATTATTTTAAGAGCAATGCCATAAGTTTTCATCAAATTACCCCAATACCGATTTCATATATTGTTTAGCCACGAATCGACTTGGCCCTTGCCAGACATTTTTGCGCTTCAGCACCACGGTTGCACTTATTCAAGGCGTAAGCATAGCCCTCCAGCAACGTTGCCAGTGAGACATGCTGCGGCCCATTCAGAGATTCTTGAATTTTCAGCGCACGGGCATAATAGCGCACTGCTTCGGCACATTTGCCCTGCTTGACTAAAAGGGCGGCAAAATTCGCCAGCAGATCAGGTGAGTTTTTCTTCGCCCCTTTTTCTTGAGAGTCCAGAACTTTACGGTACAGCGCTTCGGCCTCACCGGCTCGGTTGAGAGCTGTGCAAACTTGAGCATAATAATCTAACCGCATCTGTGTCTCACGCCGGCCTTCACCTAGTGTTGCCAGTGATATTTCGTAGGCGCGCTTCAACAGAGGCTCAGCCTGGGCGGTACGACCCTGGTTCAGATATAATCGGCCTAAATTCTCTAAAGAAGACGCCAGAGCGGCGTGCTCGCTCGACAAAGTCTTTTGACGCAGTGCCAGCGCAGACTTAAACAGTCTCTCTGCCAGTGCTGCGGTTTTTTCGCCGCTTATGTCTTTAACGGCATTGCCCACGGCGTCCAGCATTACCGCCGTTTCTACCGCTTGAGCTTTCATTTCGCTCAGTGTCTTTTCCTCCGCTTGCTTGACGCCGATTTCAGCCTCTTCCAACTTACGGTGAGTTTGATAGTAAGCGCTCAATTTTTTAAAAGACGTAGCCACTTCATTTAAATGACGTGCCTCGCTATCACCATAGTCGGCAATTTTGATGATTAGCAGCATGGCTTTATCGCGCTTGCCATAAGTCAAATAGAATTGCGCCAGTTTGCTCTGGCCGGCTATTACATCTTTGTCGCCACTACCTAGAGCAGCCTCTCGCACCCTGGCAGCCTTTTCAAAATACGACTCGGCTTTTGGCGCTTGAGCCCTGGCTACGTAGAGCACTCCCAGGTTGTTTAAACTTTCGGCAATGCGCAGATCGTTGGCCGGTGCCAGCTTGACTTCTTCAAGGGCTTCCTTAAAATTGCGCTCGGCAGCGGCAAAATTAGAGTTAATGAAAGCGTTTGAGCCGGCCTTGGTTAGTTTGGCCCACTTTGCCCCGTCAAAAACCGCCTCAGTAGCCTGATCGGCAGTAAAAGTTTGCGGCTCAGCCAGGGCCGGGCCAAGGTTGATTGGGCCAAAGGAGAGCAGCAGCGCGGCTGTGGCGGCGGATAACATGGCCTTTGGTCGATTCTGTGGCGTAAGCATAGAGACCATCTTACAATTTTATCTAGTTACGAGCCTTTGATGCCCTCTTCGCGGTATCTTAGACCCTGAGAATTTCTATATATTAAGTAAGGAACTAGCAAAGCAATGGTAAACGCCGTCAAGAAAGTAGAGGGCTCGCCCGTTACACCGCAAAAGGTGTCTGAAGTCAAGGGAGTGAGCGAGTTCAGGCTGGAAAACGGGTTGCGCGTTTTAATCGCTGAAAATCACAGCGCACCGGTAGCTACTTTGTTGGTTGTTTATAGAGTAGGTTCACGCAACGAAGCTGTTGGCAACACAGGCAGTACGCATTTTCTTGAGCATATGCTTTTTAAGGGTACTGAAAATCACAATGCTGAAGGCGGCAACGGCATTGATGACTTGCTCACGCAAATTGGTGCTTACTGGAATGCCACCACATGGTTCGACCGCACCAGTTATTACGAAGTGGTGCCGAATGATTTTCTAGAGATGTGTGTGGAATTGGAAGCTGATCGTATGCGCAATTTGAGATTGCGACAAGAAGATCATGATAGCGAAATGTCGGTGGTGCGCAACGAACTTGAGCGCGGTGAGAATCATCCCGAGGAAGCTCTGGAAAAAGAACTTTATGCCATTGCTTTTCGCGAACACCCCTACCACCACCCCACAATCGGCTGGCGCTCAGATGTAGAAGGCGTGCCAATGTCTCGCTTGCGTGATTTCTACAATACTTTTTATTGGCCAAATAATGCCACGGTGATTGCGCTGGGTGATTTCACCACCGATCATGCCCTGGATTTAATCAACAAACATTTTGGTACTATCCCCACCGCTCCTCATGCTATTCCTGAGGTCTATACAACCGAGCCGCCGCAAGAAGGCGAGCGTCGGTTTGAAGTTACCAGAGCTGGTGATATGCCTCGTGTCTGGATTGGCTATCACGTACCCGAAGCCACCCACGACGACAATTATCCGTTAGCTGCTATTCGTCATCTATTAGGCAGTTCCTTTGAGCGCAGTTCCAGACTCTACAAGAGACTTATCGATACTTCTATGGCAGCGGAAGTTTTCGCACGTCACGACGATTTGAAAGATCCTGGTTTGATGATCATTGGTGCTACTGTGAATCCTGGGGTTGACCCGATTAAGGTAGAGATTGAACTGCTCGATGAGCTCGAGCGCCTGGCCCGCGAACCTGTAGGCGATGAAGAGCTCAATCGCATCAAGTGCTCTAATTTAAAAGGCACCATTCTCGCTAAAGCCGATCCTTCGAGCCTGGCATTCATGCTTGGTGAAGCAGAGTCAAAAGCAGATTGGCACTGGCTGATGAATTATGACGACCGCTTTGACGCCGTCACCAAAGAAGATATTATGCGTGTGGCTAAGACTTATTTTGTCAGAAGCAATCGCACCATCGGCTACTTCATTCCTCGTGAAGGAGAAGACGGCGCTAACGAGCAATGCGAAGAAGACAGTGATGACCACGATCACGCCGGTCAAGACGGCGAGGGCCTGGTCACTGCTGGCCCGCCAGAGAAAGCTACAGAACTCTACACTGCCGATCAAGTCAAAGAGTTTCTCGACATAAAAACCACTCCGGTCACCGTAGAGTTCAAATCGTCCGCTCCCAGCACCTACGAAAAACAAGTCAAAAGAGTGGTCTTGCCTAACGGCATGATTGTGCTGTTGATGAATAATCCCGGTACTGAATCAGTCGGTCTGGCAATCAATATTAAAGCCGGCCGATATTTCAGCCAGCATATTCCTGGTTCCATTTCTGAAATCATCGGTGACTTGCTGCCTCGCGGTTCACAGTCATACGACAAACTGAAAATTGCTGAGAACCTCGAAGAGATGGGCATTCCAGGTGGTCTGGAATTCTTCGTCGACAACTACCGTGTGGGCCTTGGCACTCATTTAGTGGTGTCAGATCTGCCCCATTATTTAGAATTGCTCAGTGACGTTATTCGCAATCCATTGTTAGCAGAAGACGAACTCGATAAAACTAAAATCGAGTGGCAGGCACGGGTAGTGGAATCGAAAATGAATACTCGAGCTATGGCCTGGAACAAGCTCAGACAGTCGCTCTACCCTAAAGATCATTTGTTCTATGACAAAGATTTTGATGAGCAATTGAAAGAACTTGAGACTGTGCAAAGCAAAACTTTGCATACTTCGCACAAAAAGCTCTTCAGTCCGAAAGGCACGATTTTAACCCTGGTGGGTGATATAGATGTAGATAAGGCACTGAAAATGATTGAAAAACAATTTGGTGACTGGCAAGGCGACGAACCTGCCGCCATTATCATGCCCGAGTGCGCACTGCCCGCTAAAGCCACTCGTGTAGAAGTGGAATTGCCGGAGAAAGCCAGCGTCGATATTGTTATGGCTCATCCGTGCACCGTAAAAAGAGCAGCCTCAGACTTCTATGCGGCACGCATAGCCAATGCCGCTCTTGGTCAAGACACTATTACCTCAAGACTTGGTCAGGTAGTGCGTGATAAAGCCGGTTTGACTTACGGAATTTATTCCACTTTTGCCGACACCGCTTTCGGTGGCGCCCCCTGGTCTGTGTCTCTTTCTGCTAACCCACGCAACGTTGCTCGGGCCCTGCAACTGGTGGACTCTACCTTGAATGATTATCTTGGAAAAGGCATCAGCAAAGATGATCTGGCTAAAGAAAGCGGCCGCGCTTTAGGGTCGTTTAAAGTTGGTCTTTCTTCTTCACTGGGCATCGCCCGTGTGTTGACTGAGTTTGAATTCTTAGGCCTGGGCACAGCCGAGTTAGACAATATTTCCAGCCATTACATCGACTTGACCAAAGAAAAAGTCGATGCCGCCATGAATAAATATTTCCAACCCAAGCGTGCTGTCACCGTCCTCAGTGGCACCCTTGCCAAGCAGTGAAGGGCTTAATTAAGGACTGCTTCCGGGCTGCCTATATCTAGTAAGACCCGGTCTGGGTCTTACTGTACAGCGTCAATCTAGACTGTCGTATATATTCTGCGCTGGTTAATTCACAAGATTAACTGTGTACAATTTAGCCTTGCTGAGATAACATTTATGCGCTGACACTTGTAGTCATATCAGGTTGTCACGCTCCGGTCTCTTTGAGGAAATCATGCAAAGTTTTTCCACATCAACTGAAGTAGAAGTTTTCGTTGAGCCTCTGAATATGAACACTGAAGTTCAGCATCTCGAACTTTTGCTCAACAAAATATTCGGTGATGAAATAGAGAAAATCAGTATGGATGATGGTGGCCATGATCTGCTTACCGCTTCCAACTTGATCGAATTTCCTCTTAAAGAAGAAGCATCTTTGGCGTTAGCTGAAGAACAATCTCAGCCAGTCATGCCCCAATTTGATTTGTTTGACTTTTCTCCCGGCCAGAGTGGAGACATTTTCAAGTCAACCGCTTCTCCGATCTTAAAAAGCATTATTGAAGAAGACGAAATAGACAGCAGACTGCAACACGTAGTCGAGGCTCAACAACGTGAGTTATCGCTTTTGCGCAAGAAGCTTAAAGATCGCGAATACGATATTCGCACTCTTGATTTGCAAATCGCGGCAAACGCTGATCAACTCAAATACATGCCCGAGCTATTCAACAAAGCATTGCTTGCCACCGAACTGAAAACTCAGTTGACGGAGATGCAGGAAGCCCTCGAAACCGAGCAACTCACTCACGAGCAAAGTCGCGACTTGCTGTTCAAAACTCAGGCCCGGGTCGACCGCATGAAAGATACTTTCTGGTTCAAGCTTGGCTGTTCACTCGGTTTTAATCTCGAATAGAGATCGGCTGGCAGTATTTATCAGACTTTATAAGGCAGGCTAGGGATGCCCGCCTGCTTTTGGCCGCATCTTTCGTCGCAATATTGGCAAAAATCGCTATAAATACTAGAATATTAACTGTAGCTCATTAAATTAATCAGGTCCGGAGCGTCCGTTGCAGAAAACCTCAAATTGCTTACCTGGATTCAGCGCCGGCTTCGCCCTCAGCTGCGCTCTCACCTGGCTCTTGCCACAAGCGGCAGCGGCTTTGATTTCGGACAGCGAAGCGGTGGAGGTAGTGGAAAAGGCCAAAATTCTCGCTCCAACCATCCGTATTAATGCTCGGGTTCGCCCTGATGAAATCGAGATAGCCACTTATAAGAACCCCAAGGCTAACGCCAGCGACTGCAAAATCGAGGCCGTGCTGATAGCCAAAACCCTGATGGATTTTGCGCCGGGGCAAGTTTCTCGTGTCACTGTTTATTTCTACAGTTCGACTTCACTCAGCACTTATAAGGAAGTAGCTGTTACAGCCGGCGATGTTAAAGCCTTTGGCGCCGGGTCGGTCTCAAAAGATGAACTGCTGAAATCTCTGGAGATCAAAGAAGACGCTATTCTTGATCCTTCGAAGCGCGTCGCTAGCTATTTAAGTGAAGGTCAGTATGTGCGGCCGAAAAAGGTCAATACTCAACTGCGTGATAATCAGATTTTCATCAGCACCGTGCTCGATACGACTTTAAGCGAACGCTTGCTCAAATTAGAAGCGATGCGCCTGGCTGATCAAGCTCTGGAAGCGGCTCCGGTCGAATATAAATCAGCGCAAATAACCTTTGTCGATACCAGTCTCAATAAAGACAATCGCGTAATTACATTGAGCCGCAGCGCCATTGCCACCGTGGGTGAGGCTTTGAACAACTCATTGCAAGAAGTGGCTGTAAGCGTAATTAAAGGAAGCGGTGCAGACGGCAAATTAGATCTGCAGACTTATGAATTGAAAGAAGGCCTGCGCAAAGAAGAGCGCGCGGCCATACTGGCTGAAATGCAGGCATTGGATAAAGCCGGGGTCAGTGCAGGTAAAGCTGCAGTGCTGGCTTTTCTTGACTTAGAAGAGAGTGCTAATACGGCAACAGACGTAGAGTTATTAGAAAAAATCGACAAACTCAAGGCGCTTCTGGCCAAGCTGCAAGACAATCTTAAAACTGCTCAAGATTTTAAACCGATTGGGGCCACCAAACCTGGTGCGCCGGAGCCAGTTAAACCAGCACCCGTAGTAGTTGCACCAGTGTACGGCGACGATCTACCTGCCGAAAATCTTAAAGCTAGAGTGCTGGCTAATCCAGCTGCACACGTTGCTGCCATGGAAGAGAAATTGTCGAAGAGTGCACCGGGACACAAGGGCGAGAATCATGCCAATTTTCCAATCATTCTCAAATATGTAATTGATACGCTTAAAGAAAATGGCCGTGCGGCAGAAGCTGTGCCGTTTGAACAGAGATTGGCCAAGCTGCAAACGAAGGAAAAATAGATTGCAGAAATTGGCGCAACTGGTGATTCGGCTTGCGGCAAATATGCACTTTTTGATGCGTTCTTTAGTGTTTTCTTTGGTGTTTTCTTTGGTGTTTTCTTTAGTGCCTGCCTTCGCCGTTGATACCACTTTCGGTGAGATTCTTGAGCCCGCTACAGACATTGGCGCGCAGGAATGGTGGAAAAAAGATCATGAAGCCAGGCAACTGCTTAAAGACGGCAAAATTAATCAGGCAAAAACAGCATTTGAAGCCGCTGTGAAAATTGCTGAGAAAAATAGCAATATGGATCCCGGCCTTGTGAATAGTCTTGTGGGTTTAGCCTTGCTCGAACACAAAAGCGGCCATGCTTTCGAATCAGAACGGCTCTACGAGCTGGCGATGCGCTATGAAGAAGGTTTTGCCGGCCCGGGATCAGAGAAATTCGCTGCCTTTCTGCCCGATCTGGCCTGGCTTTATCAATGGCATGGCAACACCACCCAGGCAGAACTGCTTTACAAACGAGCGATCGCCACAATCTCCTCAAAAAATCCAGAAGACGATCCTAAACTTTGCCAATTTCTCACCCACTATAAAGCCTTTCTGACACAGTGTGGGCGGACTTCCGAGGCCGAAAAGATCGCAGTTCAGCTGAGGCGTATTGACAGCAAAATTAGAACAGTACGGTAGACTTTGATGATGCAAAAAAGAGCTTCTCAAATTCTGGTGGGCGACCTTTTAGTGAAGTCTGAGCTGGTAAGCCTGCCTCAACTTGCCGATGCTATGCCTGTGGCTCTGAAAACCGGTGTGCCTGTTGGTCGTGTGCTTATCGCATCTGCTTTTCTCAGTGAAGAGAAATTCAAACAAGCTCTCAGTTTGCAGTCACTTGTGCGCGATCATCTGATTAGCGAAGAAGATGCCGTGGCGGCATTGAAGCTCGTGGCTTCGGATAGCATCGATTTAAATGCAGCTTTGAAAAAGCTAGGTATTGAAAGCGAATTTTTTGATCACGCCAACAAACTTGGTGAAATCTTAATTTCAGCTGGTGCAATCGACAAAGCGGTTTTGGAGCAGGCTTTGAACGCTTCTTATACCACCGGGCTGCAATTGGCTAGAGTGCTCGCACTGCGAGGACTGGTGCGCGAACAGACAGCCTTTGTCGCTCTGGTTTCACAATCACTCTTACGCGATCAATTGCTTACTCGCGAACAAGCACTGAATGCCATTCAAACTGTGATGGCGGCAAAATCCGATAATGGCAAATCGGCAAGTAATAGGGGCGTTTTGATTGCTGCCACAATGACTGCGCGCAAGTCAAGTTCTATGCGCCTGGGCGAACTGCTACTGCTATCCGGCCTGGTGATACAATCTGATCTTTTGAGCGCACTAGACAAAGGAATTAGCGAAGAAGTGCCACTTGGGCGAATGCTGGTGCGCATGAAGCTTTTATCTGATGTGGAGTTAAATCAGGCTTTGACCCTTCACGACATGATCAGCAAGGGCACTGTAGCAGCTCAAGATGCCATCTATGTTTTAGCTCGCGTTAAAGCGTCGGCCGTAAGCCTGTCAAAGGCACTTTCACAGGCAGAACAATATAAAAATGAAACTGCCCAAGTATTGTCGTTCGCAGAATTTTTACTAGCCTGCGGGCTGCTGTCAGAAGCAGTTCTAAACGATTGCAAAAAAGAAGCGATAGAGAAAGAAAAACCTCTCGATGACCTGGTTGAAGCATCAATGCTCTTTGAACATTCATTTACTGCTTTCGCCAAGCAGACCTATTTCTATTTCAAAAGTAAAAGGCTCAACGATGAACAGTGCGCTTTTGTCTTGCAATTGCGCCTGGCCGGCAAAAAGAATGAGGACCTCGATGAGGTCCTCATTACTTTCAAATGGTGATTATGAGCAGCTTCTATTCGGCGATAACGGTTTGATTGCCGCCGTTTTTGAGGGCCGTATTAGCGGCGATCACAGCATTTTCAATGAGTTCTTCGCCCTTAACAGCAGCGCCCGGGAAGCCGGCAATACCCTGGCTGACAGTAACGTGCCAGTTCTGCCCGACGTCTGAAACTCTAGTGAGCATGATTTTGCTGCGAATGCGCTCGGCCAAAATGCTGACGCCTTTAGGCTCGGTATCAGGGCAGAGCACAAGGAACGTATTTCTGTCGTAACGGGCAGGGATGTCTACGTCACGGATGATTCCCATCAAGAAGGTGGCCACACCTTTGATAATAGAGTCAGTAGTTGCTGCTCCATGCTTCTGGCTCACGGTGTCCAGGTCATCAATGGTGAGCACAAGCAGGCTCAGATTGTGCTTGTAACGCTTAGAGCGCTTCAGTTCATTGCGAATAATGGTGGTGATGGCCGAGCGATTGTAGAGTTCAGTGGCGTTATCCAGAAGCGCTGCACGGTCTTTTTCATCGGGGTCGGCTTTAGAGAGACTTTCTTTGACATTAGAAATGTAGCTGCCTTGCTCCAGTTCGCGATAGCGCGAGGAGGCATCAGCCGGCGGTGTACGCGGATTCTGGTTTTCGCCAGTGCGCAATTGATTCAATTTCTGCCTGAATAAACCTTCTCTGGCGAAAAGTGGCTGCTGATCTTTATCGAAGGTAGGCATCTCGTATCCTCTTGAGTACTACTAGTGCCACTGTCCTCAAGCGGACAGCAGCAATTGCGACACCTATTATACTCTGAGGGAGGTAGTCAAGGCCAATCCTCTTTATAAAACTTGCAAACTTTCATTGCACCTGAGAAACATTTAGAGATAGGCACACGTCTAAAAATCTATCAGGCGGTGAAAGCAGAACCAGTTAGGTTTAGCTCTTGCCACCAGATACGGTGATATAAGCTCGACGGTCAATAAACTGGATATTTTTTCACCACGCAGATAAAACTTTCTCGATCGACGCTCCGCTTGATATCTAGCGGATACTACGTTCGATTGTCATGGTGCACCTTTGCGAGGTTGCTAAGATATATGCGCTATGCTGGTCGTGCACTTGACGGCTTATATCTTTTAGTCGACTATAGAAGTCGTCATCCTGCATAATTTCAAATTAGGGCACGACGTTTTGAAATTAGGCTGCAGGCTAGTGTTCTGGAGAAATAATGACTTTTAGTCTTCATCAAGTGGCCAAATGCGCTGCTACAAGTTTGCTCATCGCCCTGACTGTAACAATGACTTCACCGGTGGTGCCGTCATATGCTGAGAGCGTCGACAAGAGCGGCAGTGAAAAGGCAGCTCTTGAAGAAAAGGCCAATCTCGAGAAGCTGGGCCGTGGCGAAGTAGTGGTTGGCCTTAAGGGAATCGGTGCGCAAAAATATGTCACCGGCCGCATCATTATTGATCAGTCTCCCGACAAAGTTTGGCCAATCATGGTCAACCCTTTTGAGTTCGCCGGTCGCATTGCTCCGCGTGTCAAAAGAGTAGAAGTAGTTACCGATCAAGCTAATTTTTCGGTTCTGAAAATGACTCTTGATACCGCTCCCATTCCGTTCATGCCACAAATGGCCTACACCGTTGAGTCACGCTACGAACAAACTGAAAAGGGCGGCCGTATCGAATTCAAACGCATTGGCGGCACACTCAAAGATTTTCGCGGTTTCTGGGACATGAGCCCAGCTGAAGGCGGCACTAAAACAGCGTTGACCTACAGCATGTTTATCGATCCAGGTTTCTTTGTACCGCAATGGGCCGTTAGAGAAGGCGTCAAAAATGAATTGCCACGCACTTTGCTGGCTTTGAAAAAGCGCATTAAGGCTGTTTACGAAGATCAGCAACAACCTGAAAGTCACACGATTCTAGCGGCCAATTTAAGCGCTGTCGCTCATCACGCAGTCCGCTAGTATTTCACATCCAAACTGAAAGCCAAGCTCGAGGCTAGTGCCTGCGTTTTGTTGTGCGATGAACCTGACTGCGTCCGCTCCCACGCTTTTGCGGCTGAGTATGAGTTCTAACAGGTGTTGGAACAGCAACAGCATTACTGGTTGCGCCGCCAGAAGGGGGTGCAGACTCAGAGCGACTGATGGAAGAATTCTTCAATCGCTCTATCAGGTCTGAAAGAGCGATGCGCAAGTCTTTCACCGACGGTGTATGACCATTGATCATAATAGTGACTGCTTCTTTTTGATTGTAATTGTTGATCAAGATGCCGCTTATGGCACGCACGGTGTCCATAGCACCGGTCTTGAAGCGAAAAGAGCTGGCTCCTTCACCGGTGGCTTTGAGTAAATCGAGATAGGGTCCATCAAGCCCTTCACCCGACATGTGTTTCAAGACCAGGTTTAATGCGTGGGGAGTGAGGCAGTCTTTGCGGGAGAGGCCGCAACCGTCGAACATCACCACTTCTCGGCCGGGTACTCCTAAAGAAGAAAGCCACTCGCCGATTCTGTTCAGCCCTTTTTCTTCCAGAGTGCGGGCGTCAACTCTTTTACTTTTCGACTTCGTGGTTCTGGTATCGCCGGCAAGGGCAATAGTTCGCAGTAACTGTTGAGCATAAAGGTTGTCACTTTCGTGCAGGCAGAGGCGAATAATTTGCGACAGTGGCTTAGAGACATGCTCTGACAAAATAGTGCGCGCTTCTTTGTATGAGCCGAAAGTGGTCACCATCGGATAGCTGGCATTGACGTGTTGGTCATTTAAAATTGATTGAAAAATGGCCGCATTGTAAGCATCGGGGTTAGCCACAACGAATGGACCATCACGTTTTATTGATGCGTCGATTTTGCCATTGCTACTATAGGCGGTACCGCGATTGACGCTTACCATATTGGTATTGGGATCAAGCGACAGCCAGGCAGAGCCTATTCCCGATTGCGCCAGCGTGTCTAAAACCGCAATGCCGGTCGATCTGGTGTCGGTGACGCGCAGCTGTTTAGGTATGCCGCTAACATAAGCGATATTGCTGTCAACCACCAGATTTGATGAAACCGGCATCCAGTCTTGACCAAAATCTTCAGCTAACCAACTCACGGCATAATTATCATGACCGTCCGGCGGGCATGCCACATAGACTTTGCCTTCAACTTGAGTGACACCGGCATCGCGCACGAGTTTAACCAGGTCATTGCGTTTAAGGCTTGGATCCTGACTGGTTTCTAAAATCAGGTCGCCTTTTAAAATTCCGCCATCAAGAACGCCATTGCTCAAAAGTCTTGTGCGATAAACATAATTGGCACCTAGCAAGTCATATATGCAAGAAGTTGTAATCACTTTTGCGGTGGAGGCCGGCGTAAATCTTTTGCTACCGCTGCTTTCAAATGCAATTTTGCCCGAAGGCAATTCCATTACTTCCACCCCCACACGCGAATGACTGATGTCAGCGCGAGTGAGCCAGCTTTTACATGATGTAGCGCAATCTCTGGCCGCCGGGGCGCTTTGCGCCGGCGACAAAGAAAGAGACACCAGGGCCGCTAAAGAGAAAACAGTTTTTTTCATCGGGATTTCCAAAATAGACTATTATCGTGCGGTCCAGCCGCCATCTATGGGTAAGGCCGCACCATTAATCGAAGAAGCACCAGGTGAGGCGAGAAAAAGGCAAAGTTGTGAAAGCTCGTCTAAGGGTACAAATCGCAAACTCGGCTGTTTTTCCAGAAGCAAATTGTGCACTGCTTGCTCACTGCTGACATTATCTCTTTTAGCATTTGCTTGAAGCTGAGCTTCCACTAAAGGGGTGAGCACCCATCCAGGGCAAACCGAGTTTGCCGTAATATTTTGCTCAGCGCTCTCCAGTGCCACCACTTTAGTCAGACCGATAATTCCGTGTTTAGCCGCCACATAGGCGGCCTTTTGCACCGAGCCCACCAGACCGTGCACCGATGCAATATTGATGATGCGTCCAAAATTGCGCGCTTTCATCATCGGCAAAGCCAGTCTGATGGTGTGAAATGCCGACGTCAGATTGATGGCAATGACTTGATCCCACTTCTGGGCAGGAAAATCTTCAACCAATGAGGTGTACTGAATTCCGGCATTATTGATCAATACATCAATGGAACCAAGCTGTTCTTGCGTAGTGCTTATCAATGTTTCTATATCACCCGCTTGACTCATATCTGACGGCACATGTATTGCTTTTGTGGCACCACTAGCTTTAAGTTCGTCTAAAATCGCACTAGTTTCGTTTTCCTGGCCAAACCCGTTTATCGCCACGGCATAATTATTTCTGGCGAAACCCAGTGCTACAGCTCTACCAATGCCCGATGTAGCGCCTGTCACAAGTACTGTATTTTGATTAGGAGCAGCCTGGTCGGTCAAAGTTAAGTGCCTCGATAATTAGCAAATTTTTCTACTATTTGCGCTGGAATTTTTACGGGTTTTTGCGTCTTTGAGTCGACAAAAAGACCGATATGGCTGGCTTTAGTAGTAACCTGGCCATCCACCAGAAATTCGCCGACAAAGTACATGCTGGCAGCGCCTAATCTTTCGATCCACATGTGCCCCACCGGCCGATCAAAAAGTCTGACAGCTTTTTTGTATTCAATAGATGACGAAGCCAATACCGGCATATAGACCTGGCTCATCAGTTCTTCCAGAGGAAAGTTTTCTTCCAGAAGTTGCAATCGCAAATCTTCCAACCAGCGGAAATAGACGATATTGGAGACGTGATTGGCATAATCGATGTCATAAGTGGCTACTCGAATAGTCATTTTGGTCTCAAAACGACGATGCACTTGAAACGAGTTCATAATTTCCTCAAAGAGCCTTGATCATAGCTAAGCCACGGAAGTGGTGGGCAATTAATGGCGCATTGTTACGCTAATAACTGCCTAGCTAAAAACTGCCTACGCTAAAACAAATCGAGTGCGCAGAGATGGTGGTAGGCGCTATCTTTCACTGGTGCAGACAGATTAGGATAACGCGATTGCATAGCACCCCAGGCCTGAATCAGTAAGCTGGAAGCAGTCCGACCTTCGGGATAGCCAATAATTTCCTGAAATGATTTACCGGCACTTCTAGCTCTTGACGCTTTGCCGAAAAAAAGTATCTGCTGGTCGATGGCGCTAACTACTCCATCTCTAAAACCCTGAAGGCCACCAGGTACTGGTTCAGCCATAATCTTTTGCCTTGCCTGGGTGGTTTTGGCATAGTAGGTGCCATAAGACTGGGTAAAGCCACCTGCACTATCTCGCCGCAGCGAGTCAATCATTATAGTTTTCGCTTGCACGCACTGCAGAAGCATGGCGTAAATATGATTGATGAAAGCACGTTCAGGAGCCGGCACGCCTTCAAGATTGGACGGTAAGGCTGTAAGGGCACAGGGATAACTGTGCCCACTGGGTAAAGCTATGCTTTGTGGATACCAGTTTTGATAGTTATTGCTGCCCTGAGCGCGCACTGCCTGCGGTATCAGCAGAATGGCGCTCAAAACAACCAGCTTTTTAATTTTATTTTTCATGGCTCTGCGTCTTCTTCGGCTCATCACAAGGTTCAACTTGAGCTGAAATTGTATTTTTGTCGGGTAAATGCCTCAAGATCCAGCCTAGAGTACCATTGTAAATGACGTCATCAAATTGGCCTTCTTCAAAAATTAGATGCTCCGCCCTGCCGATAAAAATCAGATCTTTATCTTTTTGCGGAATAGCTTGATAGATAGCCAGTGTGCCCATCGGTTTCACCAGGTTATCGCTGTAACCCTGATAAATGATTACTGGAGTTTTGTCGATTTTTTGCGCTGCTCTGACGTTGTCGCCCATGAAATTCTGAAAATTGACAAGCTCGGAAGGCGATAGTTTCATGCGCGTGTGTTCGTCTCCTTCCCACATATCGCGCAGATCGGCCTTGCAGGTGGCCTTTTCTACAACATCTTTAGTGACGTCAAATTGAGTGTGTTTATTATTGAGAAACTTCAAACCGACTTTTAAAGCGGTTTTTTTCGATTGATAGCGCGAACCGGAAGGTACCGAGCTAATTACTGCGTCTACCAGGTGTGGTGCCTCAGCGGCGATACGCAAGGCGACCGCCCCGCCCATTGATTCTCCAAGTATTAGCAGTGGTGTATGCGGATAATCGCTGCGCAGTTCAGTCAAAATGCGTTTGATGTCGGCCACTGTGGAACGCAAGTCTAGTTGCTGCAATAGCTCATCGTTGCGGTAGCTGCCGAACCCGCGCACATCAAAGGAAATTACACCGATGCCGTCATGCTGAATGCGCGTGGCAAATGGTGTAAAGGCACCACCATATAAACCAAGACCATGCACGGTGACAATAATGCCCTTGAGTTTTTTTGTGGGATCAAAAAATGCCATTCCCGGTGCGCGGTCTCTGCCAATTCTTTCTTTAAACCAGTGATCAAAAGTTTTGGGGCGAACAATAGGATTGGCCAGAGCGCTTTCGGGAATGCCATCTTTAATGAGATCTAGTGCCAGCTCTCTATTACCAAAGGCACCTTCGGTGCCGTAAAGTTGTGCTCGAAGCGACGCTTTAAATGCCTCGCTATCAGATACTTCTTTATACTCGCTCAAAATGCGCAGTTCGTTTTGATGACGAAAATTCCAGAACATTTTTTTAAAAATGGTGGTGGCTAACTGATCATGTTTAAGGGCTCTGGCAGCAGCATTGAGACTCATTAGGCTCCAGGCAAGGTGGGTTTCATCAGGACCGTATTTAATCAGGTCGAGTTTGGCCACTTTAAAATAGTGCGATTCTGCTTTAGCAAAATCTTTTTGGCGCATACAGCATGCCGCCAGACCCTCATAAAAAGGCGCTATATCAGTGCCCCATTCACCTTGCAAGGCAGTAGCGACGCGAATAGCCGCTTCGTAGGCTTTCTGCGCTTTTTCTGTATCACCGTTCATTAGCAGGCAGCGAGCGTTGATAGCCGTGGCATCGGCATATGTTAGAGATTTTGGGTCGGCCAGTTTTAATGCTGCCAGAGCGTGCTTCTGGCAATCTTCTTCGTCCATTTGGGCTTCGCAAATGGACAGATTGGTCAGGCAACGAGCGCGATCTGCGCAAGAAAGTTTGCCGTCCTTGAGAATTTCGAGCACGACTTTGTGTGCTTTGCGATAGTGATGTTGCCAGAAGAGCTCGTTGGCCTGGTTTTGCAAATCGCCGTCAAGTGCAGAAGCTAGCGGGGCATTAATAGTTGATTGCCAGGCAATAATCAGGGCCAGAGCGAGAATAGCGGTTATTTTTGTCATAAGAAGTAGTTTAGCGCGGATGCGCACGGCTGATCGCGCCTCTTAACGGTATCGACTACAATTACCGGCAGCAATTGTCATTTATTCCCTGGAGGAGAAAGTGTCGCTTTCGACTATAAAAAATGCCATCGAAAATGGCAAAATCCCTTGCCCCACCTGCCAGAAGCCGGTTAAGTCTTTCGAGAAATTTGTGGAGATGACCGAATCAGTCTGGGACGGCGCCGGCGATTCAGCCCTCGAAACCAAAGGTTCTAAAGTGACGTTAATCTGCGGCAACGAAAGCTGTGCCTGGAAAGAGCGCACTGAATACTGGGATCAATACATCAAAAATTGATCAGTTATTTTCGGCTTCAGGTTTTGGCTCACTGCCGGCTTTTTCACTAGCTTCAGTAGGCTGCGGAGCTGGTCTAGCTTCTTGCTTTTCTTCCACTGCTTTGACCGCTGGAGGTGCAGGCGGTGATGGGGCTGACGGCTCTTTTACCGACGGGTTGAGCTTGTTTTCAAGCGTGGCGACTTTTTTGCTGGTTTCTTCCGCTTCAGCGCTATTCCCCTGAGCCTGCTGAACTTCCGCCAACTTTCTCAGTGTATTGACCGCATCTTTACTGTCGCCGGTGGCCTTAAGCCTGACATTTACTGCTTGCTTAAGCAGAGCTTCGGCGGCGGTCAGATGACCTCTTTCGCGACAAACTACAGCTAAATGCTCGAGCTTTTGCGCTTCGTCAATTTGATCGGCAGGACCGTCATTTTTCGAATTGCTGGAGACCCGCTCAGTGGCTGTTTTATTGAAAGCAACTTCAATGTCGTTAAGGCGGCTTTCACGCGCCGCCAGATTCTCCAAAGCACGGGCGAGGGCGTCGGTAGCTATGCTCTTATCTTTTTCAGTGCCGTTCTCCGCCAGTGATTGTAAGGCCGAAACCGTTCCGGGGCTGGAGAAAATCTGCGCAAATTTAGTCGCCATTTCTGCGTTGGTGAGCGATGAAATGGCTAAAATGGCCGCTCTTTTGCTCTGATCGTTGCCCATTAAGTGGGGAATAAATTTTTCAATTGTTTGAATTTCTTGCAAACGCAATTGTTGTTGGTTAAATGTATAAGTGAACCAACCGCCCATGACAAAAATCAACATGCCTGAAACAATTGGTGCCACTGCTCCCAATTTGTCCCAGATGTCTTTAGCCGGTTTTTCGATTACAGAGTTTTCGATTACAGAGTTTTCGATTACAGATTGATAGTGCACTGTGGCCATTTCGCACAGTTCTTCGGCATCAAATGTATCGCGTTGCGTTTTCTCTAAAGTCTTCATCTTCATAACTCAATAAGAATACAAGTGCAAACCACCACTTGTCGAGCAATATTGAGACAATAAACCTTGATTGTTATGTTGAGAATTTATACGTGTTAGTCAGGGGTAAATATATTGCGATCGATAGTCATAACTGCCCCAGGTGAACCCGATGTTTTGCAGTTGCAGAGCCGGTCTAAGCCGGTTTGCGCCCACAGTGAAATTCTTGTCAGAATTAGAGCAACTGCTGTTAACAGAGCAGATGTACTACAAAGAAAAGGCAATTATCCACCTCCTGCCGGCGCCAGCCCTGATGTGCCTGGCCTGGAGTATGCCGGTATTGTCGAAGCTGTGGGAGCGCAAGTAACAGATTTTAAAGCTGGTGACAGAGTATTTGGGCTGGCCGCCGGCGGCACCTATCAAGATTATCTAGGCGTTGAAAGTGCCACAGCCATGCATATTCCCGCTGAGCTCAGTTGGCTTGAGGCGGCGGCCATTCCTGAAGCCTTTATTACCGCTTATGATGCTGCTTTTCTTCAGGCTCAATTGAAAGAAAAAGAATATTTCCTTGTCAGTGCCGCGGGTAGTGGCGTGGGCATTGCTGCTGCACAGATGGCCCGTGCCCTCGGTGTGATATCTATCGGCACAGTCAGGCAAGCGAGTAAAGTTGAAGAGCTGAAAAAATATTTTGACCATGTCATTTGTGTGCAGAACGCACAGTTTGAAAGCGCGGTCAATGAAATTAGCGGGGGCGGTGTAGACGTAGTGCTGGAGCTTGTGGGCGGTGACTATGTGGCCGAAGATTTAAAATGCACGCGCAGCAAAGGACGCATTATGGTCGTAGGTTTGCTGGCTGGTGCCAAATGCAATTTCAGCCTCGGTACCTTGCTCTCGAAAAGACTGACTGTTAAAGGAACGACACTGCGCGGCCGCTCCACTGAAGAAAAATCACAAGTGACAAAAGAGTTTGAAAGTCAAATTATGCCTCTATTTAGTCAGGGAAAGTTAAAAGCTGTGGTTGACAAAGTATTCGCGCTAAACGACGCAGCGGCGGCCCATAAAATGATGGAAGCCAATGAGAATTTCGGCAAAATCGTCCTTGATCTTGGTGCAGAGAATGATAATGAGCATGAATAAAACCAACTTTAGTCTAGCCACTACCAGTGATGGCTCCTTTTCATTGCACGAAAGCAAACTCGACGAACTCTATCACAACCGCGCCGGCGCATTTACCGAAGCCATGGTCACTTACGTCGAGCCTGCCTGCCAGTATTTTAAAGAGAAAATGGCTGCTGGCCACAGTTTGAGCGTATTAGATAGCTGTTTTGGCCTGGGCTACAACAGCCTGGCTCTGGCCAATTATATTCAAAAAAACCAAAAAAACCAAAAGATTGGCCTCGACATAGACTGCATTGAAATCGACGGTTCAGTACTTGAACTGTTGCCACAGGTGGTAGATCAGCCCTGCCTCAGTGAAATTGCTCAGGCTTTTAAAAATAGTGCCGTTAATCTGGCCGATTTTAATGGTGGCACCATTGCTGCTGACAGCGTTCGATTTCAAATTTTCATTTGCGACCTGCGTTTGTTTGTTCAAAAAGCGCAAAGAAAAATGGGCGGCTATGATTTGATTTTTCACGATCCATTTTCACCGAAGAAAGTCCCTGAGCTCTGGACCGTCGACTTGTTCCGCCATTACCACCGACTGTTGGCAGATGGTGGAGTGATTTTCACATATTCCAGCGCACCGGCCGTGCGCGGTGCACTGCTTGAACTGGGCTTCAAAGTCTTTCGCACCACGGCCCTGGGCGGTAAGGTCGGCGGTACCATGGCCATTAGAGCTGAGTGCGACACGGTTACAATCGCGCCTGGAGATTGCATTTTGACGTTGTCGGCCGACGAGCTCAAGAGACTTACCACAAGCTCACGAGTGCCCTACCGTGACGAAAATCTGGGCGCGGGCAAAGAGCAGATATTAGTGCGACGTGAAGCCGAACAAAAGATCTTTCTTTCTAAATAATGCCGGCGCGCAGCAAATCTTTTAAATCGATCAAACCAACCGGTCTGCTGTTGCCGTCAACGATCAAAATATCTGAAATCGAATATTTTTCCATCACTCTTAAAGCCTCTACAGCCAGCGATTGCGATGCGATTGTCTTGGGCGAGCCGGTCATCAAATCACGAGCCTTTTTCTCAAAGACTTGCTCACGATATTTAGAGAGCGAACGGCGCAAGTCACCGTCGGTGATGATACCGCGCAACTTGCCGTCGTCTTCGCAGACAGCGGTAAAGCCCAATTTTTTTTTGCCTATCTCATCGACAACCATTTCGTGAGTGGCATCAAGTGAAACTATCGGCACATCGAAGCCATAACGCATGATGCCTTCGACGGTAATCAGTTTTTGCCCAAGCGCCCCGCCTGGATGGCTCTTGGCGAAATCTTCAGCTTCAATACCCTTCTCGGCCATGAGTACCATAGCCATGGCATCTCCCATGGCCAGGGCCACTGTGGTGGAAGTGGTAGGCGCAAGATTGAGAGGACAGGCTTCTTTTTCTACAGAAACATCAATAGCGACATCGGCATATTTAGCCAGCGTGGAATTTAGATTGCCGGTCAGAGCAATCAGTTTAAGGCCCAGTCTTTTGATGGGCTCAAGTACCAGTTTTATTTCTTGGGTTTCGCCTGAGCTTGATAGAGCAATCACTAGGTCGCGTTCATCGAGCATGCCAAAATCGCCATGGCGCAGTTCGGCGGGGTGAACGAAAAATGCCGGAGTGCCGGTTGATGCAAATGTGGCGGCAATTTTGCAGCCTATGTGGCCTGATTTACCCATGCCTGTAACCACGACTTTGCCGCTGCAGCTGAGCAGAAGCAGCAGTGCTTTGTCAAAACCTGGGCCCAGACGGCTTTTGACTCGTAAAATGGCATCGGCTTCTTCCTGCAAGACTGCCTGGGCTTGAGCCACCATGCGTGATTGAGGTTCGGCCTGGCCGGAGGCGGTAGCGCCGTCACCAGGAAGCGGGCAAGTGCTGTTAAACTGGTTTAATGCAGGTTGGCTCATGGTAAAGTCCTGAAGTTAACAGCCTCATTTTAGCGCCTTCTTACAACCTCGTGATTACCATAAGATAATCCTGTATGCCCCCAAGAATTTTTGCTCGCGGAGATCGACTGGAGGACGGCCACTATACCGTGCTTGAAGAGATCGGTGTGGGTGGCATGGGAGTTGTTTATCGTTGCCGCGATGAACTATTGCTGCGCGATGTGGCCATTAAAATGCTTCTTCCCAGCCTCATGGCTGACAAAAAGAATGTAGACGTGTTTCAGGAAGAAGCGAGACTGGCCGCTCAGCTCGATCATCCTAATATTGTTACCGTTTTCGATATTGGCGCTGAGCCCAAGAACGGGCGTGATCACCACTTTGTCGCCATGGAATACCTACCCGGGGGCAACATGGCCGCCAGGGTAACTCAGGGTCCGCTTCCGCTCGAGCATTGCCTCAACTGGATGAAACAACTGGCCGCCGGTTTGTCATTCGCCCATAAAAGGGGCGTGGTTCATCAGGACATTAAAGCCGACAACATTTTTATCACCAATGAAGGCGACCTGAAAATTGGCGATTTTGGTCTGGCGCGCCTTCTGGTGGGTCGGGTTTATTTGAATTCGGCCACTAAAGGCATGGGCACTCCGGCTTATATGTCGCCTGAACTTTGCCGCGGTGAGCAGCAAGACCACCGTTCCGACATTTATTCCATGGGCATTCTATTTTTTGAAATGTGCACAGGTCAATTGCCGTTCCGTGCTCAGGGCATGATCGAAATGGCGATGAAGCACACCAATGCACCGGTGCCATCAGCAAAACGGTTAAATGCTGAAATTCCTGAAGTGCTGAACCGGGTGGTGAAGCGCATGATGGCGAAGCAACCCGATGACCGCTATAAATCGATGACCGACGTGCTTGGCATAGTCGACGATTTAATTTTCGAAATGCGTGTTGCCCGCATGGGCCTCTCACCCCGCACTACAGTTAGACGCGAAATTGATGCAGAGACTGAAGCAGCAGCAGCAGCAGCGGAATCAACACTGCCTGATATTGCGGCACCACCTGTGCCACCGCCGACTAAGGCCCCACCAACCAAAGTTGTAGAACCAGATAAGCATGCAGTGCGCAACCGTGATCAGCCACTGATAAAGAAAGGCCAACGCGGCGAAGAAGTATTTATCACCGGTGTGCCTTTCTTTATCACCACACCAAAATCTACGCCCGCCTATAAAGAAAGACCGGTGGTGCCGGATCGAGAGCAGACGCCGGTTAAAACCAATACCGGCGAAGCGGCTATTTGGACTGCCCCCACCCACGGCCCTATCGGCTGGTCTGCCAATGCCGTGATCAGTCAGGATGAAAAGCTTGTTTATATAGGTTCTACCGACGGCCGCCTGTATGCTTTCGCAGCTGAGAGCGGCAAACCGGCATTCAACTTTAATGCTGACGCACCTATTCTCACCAGCCCCATATATCTTGATGGCAAACTGCTGCTCAGCGATAGTGGCGGCAAAACTCAGGCCCTGGATTCGAGCAGCGGTGAAATGCTCTGGAGTTGGGAAGGTGGCGCACCAGTTGTGGCAAGCCCCGTGGTAGCCGGCAAAACTGTCGTCGTTTGCGACCGCCAGGGTCAGGTCACTGCCCTTGATGTGCGATCAGGCAGGCGACTGTGGCACTTCAGCGCACTTGACGCTATTGTGGCGGCTCCCCGAGTGCATGGTGATTCACTTTATTTTGGCACCAGGGGCGGTCACGTTTATTCAATAGCCGCCCATACCGGTAAATTAAACTGGAAATACGTGGCCGACGGTCGTATCGTCAGTACGCCGTCAGCCTCTGTCGATACAGTCTATGTCGGCACCCAGGGCGGCGTCTACTTCGCTTTAGATGCCGAAGCCGGCAGATTAATTTGGGAATATCCTACTTACAGTCCGATTCAGAGAAGTGGCGTTATTGTTTTTACTTCGGTGATGTTCGCCAGTGAAAACAAATGGCTCTATTGCTGTGAAAAATATTCAGGCACAATAAAATGGAAGGCACCGCTCAAAGGGGCACCGGCCGGTGCTCTTGAAACGGTTGGAGCCAACATCATCTGCACCAGTAAAGAAGGCTGGTTGGAAGGGTTTGACACTGCTTCAGGAAAACTGCGTTTTCAACGCTTTTTACACAAACAGATAGATTCGCAACCATTGATTGTCAAAGATAAAGTCTATTTAGGCACCGTAGATGGTGAAGTCAATTGTTTTGAAATGGTCCTCTAACATTTATTGTTTAGCGCATTAGTCGGTCAAGCAAAATAGTGAAAAAAGTGACAATGGAAACGATACCATTGGTGGTGAAAAATGCAGCGTTCACTTTTGAAAGGTCGTTCGGTTTAACCAGGCTGTGTTCGTAAATCAGCATCAGTGTGACAAGGGCGACTCCGACATAATAAAACACTCCAGCGGCCGGTTTTACAGTTAAACCGAGGCCGATTAAACCGGCTACGGTGACAACGTGCAGCGTGCTCGAGATCAGTAAAGCTTTGCTCAATCCAAACCGGGCCGGAATGCTGTGCAGTTTTTGTTCGCTGTCAAATTGTTCATCTTGGCAGGCGTAAATTATGTCGAATCCAGCCACCCATGTAGCCACCGCAAATGCCAGAAGCCATGGTGCCGCACCGTGAATGGTGCCCGCAGCCGCCACCCATCCGCCCAGAGCCGCACCACCAAGAGCGATACCAAGCACGATATGGCAGAGCCAGGTAAAGCGTTTGGTGAATGAATAAAAACTCAACCAGAAAACGGCAAAAGGAGAAAGTTGCAGACAGATGAGGGGCAGTTGACTGGCAGCAGCCAGCATCAGGGCAAAAGCCGCGACAACAAAAAGCAGAGCAGTGCCTGGCTTAATGCGCCCGGCTGGTATCGAGCGGTCTTTTGTGCGTGGATTAACGGCGTCAATGCGGGCATCAATTAAGCGATTGAGGGTCATGGCAGCCGAACGCGCCCCAACAAAAGCCAGGATGGTAAAAATTACCGTATGCCAGGAAGGCAGGTGATTGGTCGCCAGAACCAGGCCGGAGAGGGCAAATGGAAGAGCAAAGACGGTATGCTCCAGTTTGATCATTTCGGCCCATTCGCGTATGAGGGCCAGGCCAGTTTTCTTTTGGGGGACAATTTCTGCTTGCATAAAAACTACTCTACTTGAAGAATTCCCTCATAACTGGCATCATTTGGATTGTTTAACACAACCGTTCATCTAACCAGTGGAACAAGTTTATGACATTTGACGGATCAGGAAAAACTATTGACCTGCAGGGCGTTGCTTCTTTCGCCTCGCTGGTGGAGCTTTTATCGCAAGAGCTGGGCGTGCCCGCCGGACGCATGCAAGGTCAACTGCCAAGCGGGCCAGATGCTTTCAACCAATTGATCGGCGAAATCGATATGAACAGCCAGGGTTTCACTCGCAAATTAAGCGTAATTTCTAAACCAGGCGCTCCACTAAGCCTGCGTTTCGCCACAAAATGGGGCGCCGAGCGCACTGCCAACATTGCCGGCGGAATTGTCGCCGACTATTTCCTCAGCGCCACAGTCGAACAAGTTTTACCTCAGGGCCGCGCACTCGCTCGCTATGTAGAAGATATATTCGCCGTGCAAGATCGCATGGTGACGCTAGGATACGGCAGCAAACTCTCCGGCATGAATGTACCTTCGTCACAGTTAGAAGCTTTTGAACGTAGTGAAGAAAGCATGGTGTCGGCTCACGTGCCGAAGTCGGACGCTAACACTTAGAGCCGGAAACTAAAATATCAAAGCGGCACCAGATATGGTGCCGCTTTCCAGGGTGATAGTTTTCCAGGCATATCCTTATATGTGCGACTAGTTGAGTGCGCGGCAAAATGCCACGGACCGGGTCAGCTCTTTGTGAAAAAATTTTCCGTCTCGAATGGGGAGTTCCATTATGCCCCGGGTGCAGGCACCTGTCTGTGGGGGAAGTACGCACGGAGCCATGTGGCCCTACGTGATTTCCCCATTGTTGAATAAGGGTCTATATTCAACAATATAGACGTACTAACCGCTAGGGATCGGTAATGACCACAGGCAAACAATCAGCAGGCGACGGCGATAAACAAGTCGAGAAAGCACACGTCAAAGTAGGCCATGTTGGCCCACTCGCTTTCCAGGCCGGCAACCTGCTATCCAGCGCTGACATGGTTTTGAAAACCGCCGGCACTGACAATGCCGCGCCTCAAAAGCTGGAGATGAGTCCTATCCATCCCAAGAACGTGGCGGCGAAGAAATTTGACGTTAGCAAGCCACCATCAGAACTGGCCCGCACTGGGGCAATTGTGGACAACAGCGCTCTTACACCTGAACATCGCATTGAGTCTAGCCCTGCCATTGACAAAAGCGTGCCGAAAATCAATGTCGAAATGCAAGACCTGGACAAGCCGGCAAAAGCCCAACCGCACTTCGTAGTCAAAGTTGATGGCCGCGTAGAGATGAACGGCGATCCAGAAAAGCTTAATTCTAAAGATATCAAAGTACAAATCGAACGCAAAGATGGTCAGCTCAACCCTACCGATGCTCAACAAAAAGCAGCGGACGATCTGGTCAAATATCTATCAGAGCGTATCCAGACAAACAATAGCCAGGCAGCCAATGGCGTTGAATTGAACGATCAGGACAATGTAATTTCACCGGAAATTGAGCGCTCACAGAATCTCAGACCGGCTAAAGAAATGAAACACGTTACACCTGAAACAAGGGAGAGCATTGAGCAGACTCACCGCTTCAATGGAAGCAATGGTGTAGACATGCCTCGTGCCGCTACTGAGCGCATGGGATCTTTTGGCACACGCGACGTGCCCAGACAGCCTAACGAGACCGACAAAGACATGGGCGTTAAAGAAGCCGTGGCCGGTTTGTGGAAACCGGAACGCAATGCTGCTTATGAAACTGTCAGACGCCACCCAGACGGCGACACCAGGGTTGGACGTTATGGTCTTTCAGGTAGGCAAATCGCCAGTTTTCTTGAAAGTTTGGGCGATCCGCCAGATCCGGCCATGATTGAAAAGCTTATAAGGGAAGGTAAGCTATCGAAAGGCTTTGCTGAACAACTGAAAAATCCCGAGTTTCTCGCCAAGCTAAAAGGCATGGCGGCGAAGATGGATAAAGGCGTCTCGCCGGACAAAGAAGAACTGCGCAATCTTTTGCCGAAAGAAGCCCAGGAAGGCATGGTATCGAGCATGATTGCCGATCTCAAAGGCAAATTTGGTGATAATCCCGGCGCTATTTCGGCGGCCGCTTTATCCGGAAAACCACCTAAGGACGTCACTAGAGAAGATGTAACATCTGCCGAGGGTCAGCAATTAAGTAATGCCGGTCAGCGTCTCTATGACGTAGCCATGAACAGACAGAACACTGAACAGCAAGTGACTGGCAATATTCCTCAGGGCGAGAAACGCGAACTAATCGAAACTGCCCTTGAGAAAGCTGGTGTGCCGGTGACAGCTGCTAATCTGGCGGCAGTGAATTTGATTGTGCAAAGAGAGAGCAGCTGGAATCCAAATGTCGTCAACAACTGGGATTCAAATGCTCGCAAAGGCACTCCATCTAAAGGCTTGATGCAAACAATCGGACCTACTTTCAATTCTTATTCCATACCTGGGCACAAGAATATTCTTGACCCGGTAGACAATATGATTGCCGGCATTCGCTACGCTACTAGCCGTTATGGATCGCTGCAAAATGTACCGGGCGTAAAAGCCGTGGCTCAAGGCCGCGCTTACCGCGGATATTAAAGTCGCGATTTAATCCTGGTTGCGTATAAACCTCAGTGACAGCAGCTTTTTAAAGTCGTACAACATACTTATCCCCCGAGTGTGTTTATTGTGCCAAAAGATCAAGTCGACAAAGCCAGTGATGCTGTAGAAAAAGCAAAACCACAGTCAGCTGTGGCCGCTCTTTTCGAAGACGCTTATGAAAATCCCGGCACTACTGCCATGGTTGTAGGTGGCGCTGCAGCCACCATCGGCTTAATTGCCGCCAGTCGCGGCAGGTTGGCCAAAATGTTGCCTGGCGGCGGTAGAGACGGCATATTGCTCGTGGAAGACACACCTTTTATGGGCAAAGCTTTTAAGCACGTGCTGGAAGAACAAGGTGAAAAAGTAACCTGGTTTACCGGTATAAAAAAATTGCAACCTTTTACTGGTATCACCAACGATGGCAAAGAACTGGTTATTCAGCCAAACAAATTTAAATTTGCTTTCGTCGACGGTGAACTGACCGGCAGCAGACATCAAGGTGAGCACGTGGTTGACGCTTTGAAGAGCAGCAATCTGACCAGCTTTGGCACCAGTACAATTCGCGATATCAATCTTGCCATGCGAACAAATGGCGCCGCTCTTACAGGCGAGAAGCCGGCTGTCTTAACCGCTTTAGTTAATCGCACTCTTGATCTCCGCCTGGTAACTTCAGCACCGGCTAAAGTGCAACTGCAGATGGATGAGTTAATGATCAAGCTGCGGACACCGGCCATGGACGAGGCGCGCAAAAAGGCAGATGATGTTCTGCATAAGTTTCTTCTAGATTAAGTAATCACAGTTAGATAATTTTGCCCACAAGGCCACCAATAGCCGCTGTGACCAGCATCGCCAGGGCACTCCACAAAATAACGCGCAAAACTCCTTTGAGCACGCTGGCTTTGCCTATTCTGGCGGCCAGGCCCCCAAGAACAGCTAAGAAAAATAAAGAAGCAATGCTTATTGCTGCCGAAAGAAGATGTCGCGGTGCCGCAAGCACTACCAGCAGTGGCAGGAGACCGCCTAGGGCAAAGCTCATTGCCGAGGCCAAAGCTGCTTGAACCGGCCTGGCGAGATAAGCTTCAGAAATGCCTAGTTCATCTCGGGCATGGGCACCAAGTGCATCGTGAGCCATAAGTTGCTCAGCCACCTTTTTTGCCAGATCCGGCTCAAGCCCACGCCGCTGATAAATGCCCACCAGTTCTTTAAACTCGCTTTCGAAGTCGGCCCGAATTTCTTCCTTTTCTTTAGCTAAAGCGCCCTTTTCAGTATCAGCTTGAGAACTGACCGAAATATATTCGCCGGTAGCCATAGACATTGCACCGGCGACAACACCGGCTACACCGGTGATAAGTAGAAGGTGGTGGTCAGTATTGGCTGCCGCCACACCCAGCAACAGACTGGAGGTAGAAACAATGCCGTCGTTGGCGCCGAGCACCGAGGCTCGCAGCCAGGCTATACTGCCCAGGGCGTGATCTTCCTGATGGTCATTAGCTGTCAATAGATTTCCTCTTATGTTTCGTCATCATATCTGAACACAATGAGGCCTTAGCTGACTACGACAGCCAGGTAAAAATGCTAAAAACCGTCAATAAGCGATGATGGCTTAAATTAAGGATGTGTTTGTGGCAGCTGACAGAACAACCAACAATCTGTCGAAGGCAGATGCTCAACCTGGGACTAACGGCGTTCAGGTGCAGGAGTCGGGGCAAGCGTGGCACATTCTTCCTGTGGACGAGGTGGCAAATCTTCAGAAGACTGATACGACACGCGGGCTACTGAACACAGAAGCCGCCGCACGTCTTGTGCAATATGGCCCCAATACATTGTCACAAAAGCCCGGGCGTTCTGTTCTTGCTATTTTGCTTGCTCAGTTCAAGAGCCTGATCGTCGCATTGCTTGTGGTTGCCACTTTAGTTGCCTTCGCCATGGGTGATCACATTGAGGCCGGGGCCATTCTAGTGGTCATTTTTCTCAATGCATTGATTGGCTTCGTCACCGAATGGAAAGCGGAGCGGACTTTATCTGCCTTGCAAAAACAGACGGTGCCGGTGGCCCAGGTGGTCCGGGAGGGCAATCAGAGCGAGATCCCTGCTGCAGACTTGGTGCCGGGTGACCTGGTAATTCTCGCCGCCGGGGCACGGGTGCCTGCCGACGGCAGGATTATTGAAAGCGCAAGATTGCAAATAGAGGAAGCTGCTCTAACCGGTGAATCGAACGCGACTATTAAGGCCACCGAGACGCTCACAGATAAAGACGCTGCCCTGGGAGACCGGCTCAACATGGCCTTCATGGGCACCACAATGACAGATGGCCGCGGCCGTCTATTGGTCACGGCCACCGGCGCGCAAACAGAAATGGGCAAAATCGGCACTCTCATCGATGAAGTGACCACTCGCGCTACGCCTCTGGAAGAGAAACTGACTCGACTTGGTCGTTTGCTGATTTTAATCGTGATGGTACTCTGCGCAGTGATCGTTCTTGTGGGCTGGCTGCGCGGCAATGGCTTTTTGTACATGCTGGAAGTCGGTATTTCACTAGCCATTGCAGCAGTACCTGAGGGCCTACCGGCTGTGGCGACCATGACTCTTGCCATTGGCATGGAGCGCATGGCGCGTATGGGGGCGCTCGTTCGTCGCCTGCCTGCTGTTGAGACGCTTGGCTCAACCACCGTGATCTGCACTGATAAAACAGGAACTCTGACCAAAAATGAGATGACGGTGAGTGTGTTGGTGCTCGATCAGCAGAGAATTGAAGTTACAGGCACGGGGTATGCCCCAGTGGGCACGTTCACTAGCGACGGCAAGGCCGTAGAGGCGCAGTCTGACCCACACCTGGCCCTTGCCATTCGCATCGGGGCCATGTGCAATGATGCCAAAGTTGAGCGCGCCGACGGAGATGACACCATACTCGGTGACCCCACCGAAGCAGCGCTCATAGTATTAGCAGAAAAGGCAGCAATGAGTGTCGCCACGCTTGCGCCTCAGTTCGAGCGCATCAGCGAGGTGCCGTTTGATAGCGTCAGTAAGCGCATGATTACCGTGCATCGCACGCCTGAGAACCATACCCTGGCCTTTGTCAAAGGTGCGCCGGCGAGCTTGCTGGCTGACAGTACCACCCAATTTCGAAAAGCCGGCGTAGTGCCCCTTACACCTGAAGACCGGCAAAAATGGGAGCAGTCAAACGAATCGCTGGCAGGTGCTGCGCTGCGAGTGCTGGGGCTTGCCTATGGCGAACTAGCCGCCGGTTATAATGAAGGCAATCTTACTAAAGAGCTGACTTTCGTCGGTCTGGTCGGTATGATCGATCCACTGCGTGACGAAGCCAAGGCTGCTATCAATACTTGTCGCGAGGCGGGTATACGCACTGTGATGATTACCGGTGATCAGCAGCCCACAGCTGCTGAAATCGCGCGACAACTCGGCATCGATAGTGATTTTAAAGGCAATGCACTGCGGGCAGTGCACGCCAGCGAATTGACTAATCTGGACGCCGCCGGTTGGCAGAAGATAGTGGCGGAGGCAGCCGTGTTTGCCCGCGTCTCGCCTGAGCACAAGCTTCAGATCGTCGAAGCCCTTCAAGCGCAGGGGCATATCATCGCTATGACCGGCGACGGTGTTAACGACGCCCCGGCATTAAAACAGGCAGACATTGGCGTGGCTATGGGCATAAGTGGCACCGAGATTGCAAAAGAAACGGCCGACATGGTGATCACCGACGATAACTTTGCCACCATAGTTGGTGCTGTGGAACAGGGTCGCATTATTTATGCCAACATTCTCAAGTTCATGCATTACCTCTTCTCTTGTAATCTTTCTGAAATCCTGACAGTATTCGTCGCCATTATAGTTGGCTGGCCGCTGCCATTAGGGCCCTTGCAGATTCTCTGGCTCAATATGATTACAGACATCTTCCCCGCCCTGGCGCTTGCTCTCGAACCGTCGGCGCCCAACATGATGAAGCGCGCGCCCCGGGATCCGAAAGAGGCTTTGCTTAACCCGCATTTTGTGGGCCTGGTGGCCTGGCAAGGTGGGTTACTGGCGGCAACGACACTTGTGGCTTTCATGGTAGGCATGCGCTGGTACGGCACCGAAGGCATGGGCCTGCGGCATGCGGTGACTATGACTTTTATGACATTGGCCCTGGCACAGGTTTTCCATGCCTTCAACGCACGCTCTCAACAGCGCTCGGCCTTTGACGATCGCTTGTTTACGAACCGCTGGCTTTGGGGTGCAGTGCTGGCTTGCCTGCTCCTCCAGGTTGCAGCGGTGTACGTTCCGCTTCTACAAGCGGTGTTGCTCACTGTGCCACCAAGCGGCACAGACTGGTTAGTTATTGCTGGTTGCTCCCTGGCCCCGGTGGCTGTGATAGAAATCGTCAAGTTCGCTCAACGCTTCGGTGCTGAGCACCGCAAGTAGTGGCGTTAAAAAGCTTTTCTCCTTACGCCGCTTTAGTGTTGTGATGCTAAACATTCCGATGTAAGTGCGGCCGCCTCGTGTTCATCCACATCGTTAAGCAGTGCCAGTAATCTGCCGTCGGCTTCAACTTTGACGGCAAATGAATAAATCGTTCCATGGGTCAAAGGTCATTATTATGTTGAAGTGCGTTGCCAATCATTCACTATGTACGTGCCCAGCGATTTTCGGATGATAACCAAGCTGTAGGTAACTTTGACGGCGTAAATGTTTAAGCAACGCAGAGTTAGGATATTGCTTCAAACAGCTAATCTGCAGAGTTATTTGAATATCCTCTTTTTGACGTCTGACTTTCAATAAGGCCATCCCATGAGGATTGCCTTGTATAAGTGAAATCGTGTCGACTCTGGGCCTTGTACGACCCGTCAACATCTCCAGCCCGCAAATTTCGTCACCTTTTTTCAGGCCGGCAATTTCAGCTGGCGTTTTTTGAAATACTTTAGTCACTGTGAAGTGACCATCTTCACCTGGCTCGAAGGCGAAACCGGCGTACCCATAGAAGTCTGGACAATCAATGCAGGCCGGGCGATGCGTTGTGAAGTTACATAGCGGTAGCTTGCCTGTGCCCGATACGTCGGTTCGAGAAGGACTTGATTGACAGTAGGTGGCAGTGGTAAACGACACTATCGCAAGCGTCAGCAAAACGGTCAGCCGTGTAGGCCTGTGTATAAATCTTTCCATAGCATCACCGGGAGCCTTTAATTCATTCTATGCCCTGGCAGGGTGGTTGTAAAATGATTTCTACCACCCTGCGCAAAGGCCAACAGTAGAGAGAACTTATCAATTTGCAAAATAACCAAAAAGAAAAAATGATGTGGTCTCTCATAATCGCTGTCAGTTTGCTCACAGTGGCGGCTGTAGGCATGGCCTGCTTCGCCGTTCCTCGTCTGGTAAGTAAAACGGCCTGGCAGCAATTTTTTGCACGACAAAGCGGGATGGAGTCAGACCCCTTCGACAAAAAGCTCAATCAGGTCAAGATCAAAGAAGCCAGTGAGGTGCTGAAACACGACCCGACTGATTTGGCGGCTCTGAAAAAAAGGGCCATTGCTTTTGAAAATTCTTTTGAATATGAAGATGCTTTAGCCGACTACGACAGACTGATTAAGCTGGAGCCGGAACACGTTCAATGGTACGAGCATAGGGCTGAGCAATTAGGTGACCTCGAACGTTATAAAGAAGCGCTGGAAGCGCGCACAACCGTGATCTCTATGGTAGGAAAAACAGCCGAGAATCTTATCGCCCGAGCGGACGTATTTTTCAATTTAAAAGATAACAAGAAAGCTTTAGCCGATCTTGCTGAAAGTGAAAAAGACATTCCAGCATCTAACGGGCCTGACGCTGAATCCACATATACAAAAGCAAGCAACAACAAAGATCGAGCTGAGTTGTACAACAAGCTGGGTTTGCAAGATAAATATCTGGCTTATCTTAATCAAACAATCTCCGCTTCGGGAGACGATAATTTTGAGAAGCCAGACGCGCTCCGTGAAAGGGCCGCCTACTACATCGACAGAGGCCAATATGCCATAGCACTCAAAGATTACAATCAGCTAATAGAAGACGACCAAGATTCAGTTTCGTACGAGAGCAGAGCAGATTTGAATCTGGCCATGGGTAGCTATAAACAGGCCATTTCTGATTATCAAAAAAAACTTGAGATGCTGACCTCTGAAAATGATGGTGCAGACCATATTCGTCTCTATGGTATCAATGGAGAATTAAAGCTCTACAAGCGATTGCACGGAGAAAAAGATTTTAGAGCGCTGGCGGAAAAGCGACTGGTGAAAGTTACTGAAGCCGCTAAAGATCCTGATTTTACAGAGTCTGAATCAGAGATTGTTGAGTTTATTCAGCTACTGCCGACAGATAAAGGGCATAGGTTAGCCAGAGACACACTTGCCCATCTAGACTCATTAGAAGACGCTGACGACGATCAGTCAATGCAAGATCTTTACTATTACCTTGGCGAATATCCACGTGCCCGGCAAGTTTTCAATTCTATAGAGAAAGACTCTCACACTTACCATAAGGCCGCCGAAAACGAGTTGAAAATCGGCAATATCAGCGCTGCTTTTAAGCTGGCCACTAAATCTGTAGAAATGGATAGGCTTCAGTTGTGCGGCCAGGAAGTGTTGGCGCAAATTTACCTGGCCAAAGGCGATCTCGCAAGCGCCAAAAAAATTCAAAAACTGATCTTCGAACTTAAGAAGCAAAACGTTGATGCCGACTGGCCAGATGAAGAAATCAATTACAAAATCGCTATTGCCGAAGGTAAAGCGGCAGAAGCAGACAAATATTTGCGTCAAGCAGCAGCGAACGGCAAAGACTTTGCTGTAGTTGAATTATTGAAACGCGGCGAGTCCAGAAGATAATCTGGGAGAAACTCTTGTAATTTCTACTAGGATTACTCAATAGTGAATCCTTATGAGGTTAAAGAAGTGGCAACATGTGTAGTACTCGGCGCCGGCGCAGGTGTGGGTCAAGCGGTGGCCAGAGCGTTCTTGGGGCGCGGTTATCATGTTGCCCTGTGCGCTCGCAATCGTGAAAAGCTTGACGCCCTGAGTGCCGAATTAGGCGAAAACGCGTCAGCCTGGCATCTCGATGTCTCAAATCTAGATGAGCTGAAAGTTTGTCTGGCTGAAATTGCAGAAAAACATGGCGACATAGAAGTACTGCATTTTAATGCCTTCAGCCTGACCCCCGGAAGAGGTTCTCGAATTGACCCTGAAAAATTCAGTTACTCACTTGCAGTCAATGTCACGCCGGCCCTGACCGCGTCGCAGGCTGTAATTCCAGCAATGAAAGGTCTTGGCAAAGGCACAATTCTTTTTACTGGAGGTGGCTACGCAATACAGCCGGCCGCTAATGTCACAGCCCTGTCGGTTGGCAAGGCGGCTCTAAGAGCCTTAAACCAGTGTTTGCACGAGGAGTTAACTTCATCCGGCATACACGTGGCCACGGTCACCATATGCGGTATCGTGGCTCCCGGCACGGCTTTTGATCCCAGCGTGATTGCCGAAAGCTTCTTGCAATTACACGATCAGCCGGCCGGCGCCTTTGATGCCGAAATTGTCTTTAATCCCGTGGCGGTGCCTGTTTGATGGTCTGATATTGTCATCAATTCGCTTCGGTCAATAACTTGCAAATCACGAATGCCAGAATCAGTGAGCGCACAGTCCACAAACAGGTGCGCGACCAGTTGCTTAGAACCAACCATTGATGCGTAGCGGGTATAAAGCCACCGGCACAAAGTTTTTCGTGGCACGGAATTGAACATAATGCCGTTGAAATCCAAATTGCTATGACCAGGGCAAGATTGATCCATAGTAACCAGGTGTAAGCGCGGCTCCAAAAAGCTACCAGCAGTACTGAGCTAGATATTTCGGTCAACATTGGCCCTGCCACAACAAGCGAAGTCAGGTGGCGGTGCCTGTTTGCATAGGGTTGAAAGTTTTCGGCCCCAATGCCATCGAACAATGGATAGTGAACGATCTGAACAAACCAAATTAAACCAGTCATGAACCAGGTCGAAAAAGCATTTACTACAAGAATGACTAATTCGACTTTCAATTTGGGTTCACTCAGCGGTTCTCATGTTCATTATGCGCGGGCAATGTGAACACTGTTGGAACCAGGAGAGTCTAACCCCAGTCGTCTTTCACTTCTTTGGGGTTGTGATAATAAATCGATTGCAACAGGCCAATGGCCACAAGATCGACAATCAGCGCCGTGCCGCCATAACTGAGAAATGGCAGGGGTACACCGGCCACGGGCATACAGCCAATGGTCATACCGATATTGATGAAAGCGTGAAAGAGAAACATACACATAAGACCGATGGCCATGGCCGCGCCCGCTGGATCACCCCGCGATTGATGAGCGATAAAGAGAGCGCGCAAACAAATAATGCCATAGGCAATGACAATAAATAGACAGATGCGGAAACCTAACTCTTCGCCAATTACGGCAAAAATAAAGTCAGTATGGCGTTCAGGAATAAAGGCACCCTGGGCCTGATTACCGTGTCCAAGGCCGGCGCCATTAATGCCCCCGGAGCCGATGGCGATTAAGCTTTGCAGAATATGATAACCAGAGCCTCTGGGGTCATCGTAAGGATTGACGAAACTCGTCAGTCGCTTCTGTTGATATTCTTTCAGTAAGCCCCAGAGTTGCGGACGGGCGTGGCCGCAGCCATAATTGGCCGCCATCACCACGATAATCATGGCCAGGCGAAGCCAAATTTTCCAGTCGAAAGTGCGCCAGAAAATCAAGAGCACCACAGCCAGTGCCCCTAAAAACATGTGCCACCACTCTATATTGAGAGCGTTGAGAATGAGTGAGAGCAGAGGACTAATTAAAACGAGAATGTCCATTACCGTAGCGCCAGACCAGTAGGAAAGGCCAAGAAAGACGGCGCCAAACGTAAGTGATGTGCCTAAGTCGGGTTGCTTGAACACCAGTACCGCCGGCACGACCATGATGCCCAATATTTTGAAAATATCAAAAAACGAATTGATGCGGTGATTTCTCAACCAGGCGGCCAGTGAAAATATCACCACCAGCTTGGCCAGCTCCGAAGGCTGCAGAGTAATTGGACCAAGAGCGAGCCATCTTTGGGCCCCTTGAGCGGCGTGACCCTTGAGCATTACGGCTACCAACAAGCCTAAATTGACTATATACATCAAGCTGACCATCCACTTATTCGTCCAAAATTTATGGGGAATGCGGCTAACAATCAGCATCAGGGCCAGGCCGGCGTACATGTAACTCAGCTGTTTATCAAAGTATCCCTGCGTATGCTGCGAAAAATGCAACACGTTCAGACCCACGGCAATCAAAAATCCCGTCGCTCCGAGGAGCCAGAAATCGATGCCGTTGACGACATTGAACAGGCTCCGCACAGCGGACGGGATCAGTGATGATGGTGCGACTCGAGAGGTCACGAAATCTGCATTATGCTCTTGATCAGAATTAGCACTTGGAGCGAAGCAATCGGAAATTAGCGATTAAGCTGGCCCGACGCTCATATTGTTGCAGATCGAAGTGAGTTGTGTCTTTATCAAGCTCAAAGTAGCGGCCAACCACTGCCATGAGCTCTTCTTCCAGTGTTTCCAGGCGGCCGGCTGGCAGTTCAAGACGGTCATGGGTCAGCATGCTGCGCATTCTGTCTTTAGCTGTAGAACGAACGTCGTCGCCTTTAGCCGGGAAGAGCCAGTTGAATATTTGCATTTGCACTGTTACCTCCCCCCTTAAACTCTAACTGTGGGATTAAAGAAGCTGACGATCTTGTTGATCCAGGTTGAATTCTTGGACTCAAGATCCATTATGGCTACATCTTCACCGCGAATGCGGCGAGCGATGTTGCGATAAGCCAGGCCAGCTCTGATGTTGTCGGTGCCGGAAATCGGCTCGCCTTTGTTGGTGGAGATGATGATGTCTTCATCTTCAGGCACGACGCCAAGCAATTTTACAGAAAGAATTTCAAGCACATCGTCGACGCTCATCATGTCATTATTGGCCACCATTGTTGGTCTATAACGATTGAGAACGAGGCGATATTCTTTGATTTCGTCTTTGCGCGCTTCGAGCAAACCAATGATGCGATCGGCGTCACGCACGGCAGACATTTCTGGAGTGGTGATAACGATGGCTTCGTCAGCACCCGCTACGGCATTTTGAAATCCTTGTTCGATACCAGCGGGGCTGTCAACGAGCACGAAATCATACATGCTTTTCAGTTCGCCGCAGAGCGCTTTCATCTGCTCAGCATTGACTGCTGATTTGTCTCTGGTTTGAGCTGCAGGCAATAAACTCAAGTTTGGCAACTTTTTGTCTTTGACCAGAGCCTGGCGCAGTTTGCAACGCTCTTCAACAACATCCACCAGGTTGTAAACCACGCGGTTTTCCAGACCCATCAGAATGTCGAGATTGCGCAGACCTATATCCATGTCAACCAGGGCAACGCTCACCCCTGTGGAGGCAAGAGCGACGCCGATATTGGCAGAAGCTGTTGTCTTGCCAACACCACCCTTGCCGGAGGTGATTACGATTACTCGTCCGCTCATTTAGTATCCTCGTATGGCTTTGTAATAATGACTGTGAAAAAATCCAGGTACTAGATCTGCAATTCTAGTTTTCAATCTTGTTTTTCTGAATGCGAATTTTGCCGTCGACAATACGCGCAATTTCAGGGCCCGTGCCGTTGGCATAGGTGATGCGAGGGCGGTCGGGGGCGCGAGCAATGGCATGGGCGATACGAATTTGTATCGGTTGCAAATTGAGCGCTCTAATTTCTGCTTCGGTATTACCGCCGATACCAGCGTGAGCGATACCTCGCAGGCTGCCCCAGACAGTAATATCACCTTCGGCCAAAATTTCAGCACCAGGGTTGACGTCACCGACAATCACCAGATCGCCTTTATGGCTGACCACCTGGCCGGATCTCAAGGTTTGTTTGATATACAGTACTTGGGGCAAAGCAACAGTGACTACCGCGCCGTTTTTGTCCACCTCTACTTTTGCGTCAGGCAGTGGAGTATCTTCCACAGTGTCATGTTCCATTTCGATCATGGTGACATCGAGGACGATATTCTTGCCGTGAGACTCTGAATCACTGTCGGCATCTGAAGTAGCAAAAGGAATGCCACCAGCGGGAATATCAACGTTGATTTTTGGCAGCGACATGGGCAAGCTGCTGGTTACTTTGACGCTATTTTTTAAAAACGAACTTCTAGTCTTTTCGTTCTTGGAATAAACCTCTTCGGGAAACACCCCGACGCCTTTAGCGAGCGCTAAAACTTGTGCTGCCTGAGCGACAGTCAGCTCGATGCCGCCGAGGCCAAGAATAACCTTGTTGCCTTTCCAAAATTGATTGGAAGATTGCAAAGTCGAACTCAAATGTTCCAGTGCTTCTTTAAGTGATGAACAACCACCGACATCAATTAAGACGCCCTGATCTGGTTGACTGATTATGGCAATTTTAGACACGAAAGTAATCCGCGCGGGTAGAGGGTTATAAGGGAAAGGTTGAAGCGACTAAACAAATGTGAAGTTCAACGTTACCATCCTATTGTGCTGATACCCGCACGTCAAGCCGCTTGAGATAGTTGGTGCATATACGATCGCACTAGATCTTGATGACATATCAGTAAGGAACTGAAGTCTTTCCCAGTACCAGCCGTATTGCGGGAATATGAAACTATTTAGAGAATTCTCAAATTTATCTGGCAAAAGCGGTCACATCACCGGCGATACCAACGAAGTTCATGCATTGCATATAGACACTATATAGGGTGGCTCAGCAGAGCTATGACAAGTTATGAGCGGGCTGTAGCGCTGCTCAATAAACCAGGTAATAAATTGATTGCCGCTGTATGCGGATCGACTTCGCGATTGACTATCTGGCTCAAAATTTTTCGCACAGCTTCACTGTCCATTGAGCCTTGCAAATTGCGACGGGCAATGTCAGCCACTATTTCTGAAAGTTCGGCACGAATACGTAAGCTGCGTCTTTTGTCGAGCAAATTCTCATCGGTAAGGAATTTTTTGTGCTCTTTGGCCGCTTGCCATAACTGGTCGATGCCCTGCCCGGTTTCGGCTATGGCCAGCACCACAGGCGGACGCCACGATGTCTGAAAATGATTTAGCTCTAACGAGGCCGTAATCTCGCTGGCAGATTTATTGGCGCCGGGCAAATCGCCTTTATTGACTACAAAAATGTCGCCGATTTCCATGATGCCTGATTTGATTGCTTGAATGTCATCGCCTGATCCGGGCATCAGCACCAAAATAGTTGTGTCGGCATGCTGAGCGATGGCCAGCTCAGACTGACCAACGCCAACGGTTTCAATAATGATCACTTGATAGCCAGATGCTTCCAGCATGCGAATGGCGTCATAGGTCGCCAGTGAAACTCCGCCCTGATGGCCACGATTAGCCATAGAACGAATAAAAACGTTGCGATCTAAAGTGTGTCCTTGCATGCGTATACGATCGCCGAGAATCGCTCCGCCCGTAAAAGGGCTTGAAGGATCTACGGCCAACACAGCCACTTTCAAATCTTCTTTACGACATTCGGTTATTAGTGCATCTACCAGTGTCGACTTGCCCACCCCGGGTGAGCCGGTGACGCCGATTATGTGTGCTTTGCCCGTGTGGCTGTACAGTTCGTGCACCAGGCTGGTGGCATCGGCGCCACCGTTTTCCACCAGTGAAATGGCGCGACCAAGAGCCCGCCGGTTACCGGCCAGCAATTCTTTTGCAATGGCATCTACATTTGAATTCAAGATTTAGTTGCTTTTGCCTTTGAAGGCTTTTAGCCAGCCCGGCGTGTCTTTAGCAACTTGCTGGTAAGTGTCTTCCGTCGATTGACGGCGTCCGGCGTTTTCAGCTTCATTAAGCATCACTGCCAGCAAATCTCGTTCAGACTCGCGAGTTTTTAGCTGGTGGCCTAATTCAACCACTGACGCTCTAAGTTCTTCCACTTCCTGCAATTTCTGTTCGAGCAGACTGGTGATTCGTCCTAGCTCTTGATGCAATTGTTTGTTCTCACGACTTTTGTCCGTGAGCAGCAAACCCTGGTTTATCAGTTCTGATTTTAAATCTTCGCCATCGCGACTGCTCCTCTCAAGCTCTCGCAATTGCGCTGAAAGCATGAGATTTTTTTCTTGCGATTGCACCATAGCCTCTTGCAATTCCAGAAGCTTTAAAGTCAACGATCCGGCATCCGCATTGGAAGCTGCCGGTTGTGAGGTGGAAGAAGCGCTGGAAGAATTTATTTCGGGCATAGACCTGTCGTTACTCTACTGCATAGAACTAACTACGAATTGTATATCTTACGCAGCCTTTGGTAGGGATCTGTTCTCTTATTTATCTAAAAGAGATGAAGAAGGATAATAAAATCTAGACTGCGCGTAGCTTTCATCCATCATACTTGAGAAAACTGCGCCTGCAAAGAGAACTGGGTCAATACTTCGGCTTGTTAAGGATGTCAATGGATAGTCTGGTTATCGAAAACGGTTATTTAATTACGCCAGAAGAACAAAGAATGACACGGCTCTGGTTACAGGGCGGCGAAATCCTCCATATTGGCGACAAATTGCCCACAGGCCTGGCGGTTGCTGAAGAAGCATTTAAAAAGATTGACGCTCAAGGCTGTTACGTCACCCCGGGCCTGATTGATTTGCAAATGAACGGTGGCCCTGATTGCGACCTCTGGCAAGATCTTTCTGCCGCCGGCGGCGAGGCAAAGCTCAAAGCCATGCGCGCTGAGTTACTTAGTCACGGCGTAACCGCCTTTTTGCCTACTCTAATAACCGCAGATGTCAATCATTTACTGAAAAACATGGCCTTCCTTAAATCACAGGGCGCCAGTCGTGATTTATCAACGGCAACTACCGACGGCGAACCGCTTTCCCGCATGGTGGGCGTACACCTGGAAGGCCCATGCTTATCGCCGCAACGCCCTGGCGTGCACCCGCCCGAGTGGATTATTCCTTTCAACCTGGCCAACGTAAAAACATTGAGCGACCCTGTGGTGGCACTGTTTACAGCCGCTTGCGAAGGCGACAGCGAAGGTCAGGCTATCGAACTTTTGCAAAAGCAGGGAGTAGTAGTCGCTCTCGGGCATTCCAATGCCACTTTCGAAGAAGCTAACCGCGCATTTAGACAAGGAGTGGGCCTGGTCACTCACATATTTAACGCCATGCCGCCTTTGCATCATCGCCAGTTAGGCGCTGTCGGTGCCGCCCTTCTGAGCAAAGAGACAACATGTTGCCTGATTGCCGACGGCCTGCATTTAGACAAAGCCGCTTGCGCACTTATTTTTGGCCTTAAGGGCGCCGAGAAGACCATATTGGTCACCGACCGCGCTGCCGTTGGCACCTCAGGTGGCGAACTTGCGGGCTCATCAATCACACTTGAACAAGCAGTTCAAAATATGGTTCGTTGGGAAATCTGTACTTTCGCCCAGGCCGTTAGAATGGCCACTCTCAATGCTGCCAGAGCGATTGGCGCCGAGCATCTGATTGGCTCGCTGGCGGTGGGCAAAGCTGCAGATCTTGTCTTTTTCAACCGAGAAACTCTGGCCGTGGAAAAAGTCGCTCTGGCCGGCGCCATTGTCGACGCTGCCGTCTGCGTCTAACTTTACTTATATAACAAGCTTTTACTTTTTGCCGCGATTAGAGAAAGTAAAACCGGCGATGATGGCACCAAAGAGGGCGCCGCCAATCACTTTTGACATGACGTTGCGTTGACCTTTGTCCATGTAGCGATCGATTTTGGCATTATTAGCCGCCGGCGAACCCGCTTGACTGATCTGTTTTTCCAGATCGCTGGTGCGGCAACTACTGAGCGCAAAAATTGCTTCTTCTCGGGTGAGGCTGCCCTTGGTCATGAGGCCGTGACTGCGCACAGCATTTTTTACATCTTCTTCAGCCAATAGACCCAGTTCTAAAAAGAATTTTGCCGAACGTACCGGGTCTTTAAGCATGGCCTCGTAGCGTTTTTGCACATCTGCTTGTGAAAAAAAACCTGCGCTTTTCAATAGATCTACCAACCTGATATCGGCGACTGCTTGCACCTCGGCTCTGGCTTTGACCGGTTCAACTTGAGGCGCGACACTGGCAGCGGCGACGGCGGCAGGTTGCGCACTCTGACCATTGTTTTTGGCGGGTTCTTTGGGCGCTTGTGCTACAGTCGCTTGATAGGGCGGGTCGGGGGCGGCAATGGCATCGCTTGGTTGAAGCGCAGCTTCAGGCTGGTCTTTAGATTCTTCGGCCTTAAGCCAGTGAACGAAAGTATCCTGAACTTCTTTAATACCTTCTTCGCGACCGAGAGTGCCCTCTACCAGTTGCTGCTGAATGCGCTGCAAAGATGGAAATAAGGCTGGCGAAAGCAGACCCTGCAACACTAAAGCGCTGCCGAGAGGTATTCCCGAAGCCATACTGGTTTGAATAGCCTTTTCCATATCTTCTGGGGCGACTAAATTGGAGTCGAGCAGAAGCTCGCCGAGATATTCAGGATTGTCTACCAGGTCAGGCCGCAAATCTTCTCGTGCCAGTGCATCAGCCATGGTCATGCGCAATTGGTGAACACGCTTGAGACCGCTGATGGCGGCGTCGTAAGGAATTTGCCCTTCACGCACCAGGGGTTGAATCTGCAAAGAGGCCGCCAGCTCATCATGGCGCACGCTGCCGCTCATCATTAAAACGCGACCAATCGGCACACCGAGACGCTTTGATACTTGGATTGCTTCGGTCATTTCAGCTGAGCTTATTATTTGAGCGTCAACCAGAAGCTCGCCTACTCGCACTGATTTCTGATTGCTGGACACAATGCTACCTGAGAAGTGATTCGACTCTTTATTGTACCCACTCACAATATTGGCAGTCGGTTAACTTAAAGAAGGTATCTAAGAGTGTAAATTGGATAGAGCCTTCTAACAAAGGGCATAAATTGTCAGTGCTGTACATGTTGCCTTCGGCAGCCAAAAGGAGAGACCATGATTTGGCATTCCAAAAGCTTGATTTTACTGGCCGTCACAAATTTGATCGGCTGTCAATTTGTGGCGGTGCAAGCTGTCGGCGCCCAGGCAATGATGGAATATGGCGGACTGATGGCCATGCCTAAGGGCGTTCCCTCGGCGGCCACCGTTAATGCTATGACCAATCCTTATCGCATGGTACCGGGTATGACACCACAGACGGCTGCAGCCGCTGGCAATTCGCCCATGTCTGTAGACGCGCTGGGTACTGCCACAATAGATCCTAAAAAAGCTCAAATGCTTGGTGTCAAAACGGTTAAAGAGTTTGAACAAGCGAAAGCTAAAATGGCAGCCAAGCCGCCTGATTTAAAAATGGCAGAAGCGCTATTGCGTGATGCTATCGGCATTCGCAATTCCATCTGGGGTTACAGCGACACTGCTATGCCGCAAATGCTCACGCTTCTGGGAGACGTTTATGCTCAACAAAAACATACTTCTCAAGCTGAGTCTTGTTACAAAAACGCTCTCATATACATTACCAAGCAAGATGGTTCCGGCAGCTACCAGCGCCTTGATGCCCTTTCCAAATTGGGCATTCTCTACCATACAACGGGTAATACCAAAGACGCTGTCTCGTTCTACCAACAAGTTGCGCAGATTAAAGAGAGGCAATTTGGTGCCACCAGCACTGATGCCCTCAAAGCCAGGCTCGAATGGGCGGATGTTGCCAATGCGGCTGGCAAGCCCGATGCCGACAGCCTTTACAAGGGTATAGTGGAGAGTCTGGACAAAGTCGACAGAAGCAAGGCAGGCTATAGCCCAATTCGAACCAGCCTGGTGAAATCATATTCAGCCTTGTTGACTAAAAACGGCAAGACCGAAGAAGCTGCCGCCATCTCAAGCCACTTTACAGAAGCACCAGCAGGCGCAGATGCTCCGGTCAATACCAGCGATAAAGTTGAAACCAATAAAGTTGTCACGGATAATAAAGTCGTAACTCCTTCTGTTGAGTCTGTTCCGGCTGTAGTGCCGGCAATGCCTGCAGTAGTGCGCGGAGATACTTTGACCATCGAACAAAAGCTTCAGGCCGAAGCTGACGCAGAAAAACAGAACAAAAACAATCGCAAATAGTGATTGTCACTAACTAAGTCTGTGCTTTTGCACAGTGCAAATCAGTGCGCCCACCTTTAGCATGCATGCATAGATTCATGCATCGAGGGGGTAGATTATGGTTGAAATCATTACTGCAGCGGCTCAGACTGGAGCCACAGCCTCCGTAGCCGAAGCATGCTTGCTGGAGCCTCTGCCATCTTTTTTCGACAAACCACAACCCGGAGTCGTGGTTAAAAATCTTGGCCAGATGGTGCAAGTGAGAGCATTTGAAAGTTTGCTGGAAACCATTTATGGAAAACCCACCACCCTTTCAACACTGCTAAAAAATGTTGGTTGTGAGAGCCTCACAGTGGAATTGCTTGAACAACTAGGATACGCGCCGGTCTGCGCTGAACTGTTCGAGCAGTTCAGCAAGCAAATGAGCATCACCGAAGAAGGCCGGCGTTCGTTCAACGCTGCTAAATTACTTTATGGCTTTTACGGCGGCACCCCATGCACTAGCAGCGCTATTGCATTGAAGTTGGAGCTGACCACTCTTGAAACTAAACAGCTTCTAATTCGCCTTAAAGCCAGATTGCAGTCGCAGCTGGTGCGTGATTTGCTTGAAGGATTACTCAACTCCGTCCTGGCCAATTTCATGCGCACCAGCCTCTATCGGGCTTTACGAATGCAAAAACGCTCAGTTCAGTTGATTGAATGGCCGGTAAATACGGAGAAATCACATATGGTGGAAGAGCTCACCACTCTGATGAAAACTGTGAGTACCATAAATGTCTCCTGTGGCAATGGTCTTCGTGAAGCAGAAACCGCATATAGCCTGACTCTTGATCTCGCTGCCGCCGGCAAAAAAGTTCTGCTCGTCAATCATTCGCGTATGCTGGCTTTGCATCTGCGAAACGTGCACAACCAGAATGTCACAAGTGAAGGGTCCAATAATCCTTCAAATGCAGTGACAATTTCAACTTTCCATGCGTTCTGCCACTGGGCAGCCCAGGCCGCTCAACTGAAGACGCCAAGATCTAGCAGTGCCAGAATCTTCAACGAAACATTTCCTGAATTGTTAGTGGAGGCTGTGCACCTCCGACCAGAAAATCAATTTGATGCCATCATCGTGCTTGAAGGCCATTGCTTCGGGCCGAACATGTGGCGCTCTCTTAAGCACTGTTTGAGAGACACGGTCAAAGGACACTACGTCTATTTTTACGACCCACAGTTGCTCAGGTTTAATCGTTTGAGCGTGGTGCCGGTAGCGGCACAAACCTTAAACTGGCAGCTGACTTTCTTTCCTGAACAAGAACAAAACCAAAACTTCTTGCACAACAATGTCAGTGAAAAAATGGAGCTATTCGAAAGTAGAAATGAATCGGAGATAGCAGACACGGTCGAATTTGTCGTCAATGATTTAATTGCCACGGGCGCTTATGGAGCAGGCGATATAGTGATTTTGCGTGCCGGTAACGATAGAGGCAAAAGACGGCTCAGATTTAATGACGGTGTCAGAAGCAGTCGGCAACTGGCTAAACCTAAAGGCAAGCCAACCGTGCTCGAAACTTCTCTGTTTCAATTTCGCGCGCTCACCGCCAGGGTGGTTATATTAACCGGCCTTGAATCAGGAATCGAAAGACTTACTGACTGGAAACTACAGTACTTTTGCTATCTCCTGGCCGAGCGGGCCAGCGAAAAGTTATATGTTGTGGGCAGCTCCAGCGCCATGACAAAATTACTGCCGCGCGGCACAGCTAAACTATCAACTCACGAAATTAGTCAGTCTATTAGACCCTTACGAGTGCTTGAGGTAAGATAGCAATTCTTGCGGAGTTTGATTTATGTCATTGTCTGAGCAGACGCCGGCCGATGGCGCGGAAGGTAACTCGCCGCCATTGCAAATCGGTTCCGGATTAAAAATCGGTATTACTTCGTTTGGCTCCTGGATGCTCGGGGTAGGCACAATTATCGGCTCTATGGCCTGGCTCATGCACGGCCCCATGTTAGCCAGGGCAGGTACTGCCGCATGCTTATTTGCCTGGCTTCTCGCCGGTCTCTTATCGCTACCTTTGACTTTGATTTTGATGGAATTGTCTTCCATGTTTCCCACTGCCGGCGGTCCGTATGTATTCAAATACTATGCTTTAAAGAGAATTTTTCCGGGCCACTCTTACGCAGAGCTTTTAGGATTTTTAACCGGTTGGCTTTTCTGGTCGTCTCTAATCGTCGGTCTTGCTTGCATGGCCAATGGTCTAACGAATTTGCTCGTCTCTAGTATCTGGGGCGAAGGCACAGCGCCTTTGTGGTTCGGACCGGTGATTATCTTTGCATTATTCGGCAGCACAACTTTTCTCAATTTTTTGCCCGTGGGAAAAGCCAGCCGTGCCAGTATTCTATTTACCATAATGAAATTAGTAATGGCGTTATTCTTTGCCGTCCTTGCTTTCGGCTCGCCGCACTGGAAAATCGATTATGCTTTGAACTTTACTAACCCCAGTGGTGGCACCAATTTTTTAGCTAACGTATCTTCGGTGCTGATGCTGGCAATGGCCGGGTTTTCTTTTTTAGAACTATCATGCTGCGTTTCTTCAGAAACCGTCAACGCTAAGAGCAGCGTGCCTAGAGGGCTGATTTTGACCTTGGTATCAATTACCGCCATCTATTTGATTATGTGTTTGAGCATCAGTGTCTGTTCGCCATATGTGTTAAGCGCCGATCAAAGTACATTGCTTATATCAGGAACGGCTGTGCAAGCGACTTGCCCTGCCCTTGCCGGTTGGTTAGGCGGCCCCCTTTGCGGTCAGTTATTTAGTGCTTGTGTGGTGGCATCTATTGTCGGCTGCAGCTTTACGGCTCTCTTGGGTGCAGCCAGGGTAAGCTATTCCATGGCCGAAACGAAACTTTTCCCCGCTCAGTTTGCTCAGTTGGACCCTGTCACAAAAGTGCCAAAGTATTCGTTGTTGTTTCAATTTTGGTTTATCAGCCTGGTGGCTGTGGGTGCGAATTTAGTAGCGCGTACTAAATTATTTCCTGACGCCTATGCTTTTCTCGGCGATACCTTTGGCTTTATGTATGCCTTTGTGGCCATTCTCTATGGTTTTTGCCTGCTCAGCCTGCGCTATACCGACCCCGATCTGGCCAGACCCTTTAGAATAGGCAAAACCGGAAACTTTCTCGCCTGGATCATGGCCTTGATTGCTATGTCAATTTGGGGCTATGCCGCCTTTATTTGCGTGCACTGGCTGGAGCAGCTTACAGGAATAATCATCTTGCTGGCCGGCATACCAGTATTCTGGTATTGCAAGAAAGCTGTCAGAGTTGAACATTAGCCTTGAGCGAAGGCAAATCTAAGCCTGGCTTCATGACCACCAAACTATGACATTATATGATCCTGTCAGCCCGCTTCTGGCAAAGGAAAGACAATGCCGCCTTTAGTTTCTGTTTGCATGCCTGTCTATAACGGCGCTAAATATCTAAATGAAGCTATTGAAAGCATTCTCGCTCAAACTCTGAATGATTTCGAACTGATTATTTGCGATGACGCTTCAACAGATCAGTCTGCAGCACTCATTTCCACCTACGCCCAACAAGACAAGCGCATCCGCTGGTCAAGCAACGATAAAAATCTTGGGCTGTTTGCCAATTACAATGCTTGTCTAAAGTTAGCGACTGCACCTGTGGTTAAACCATTTGCTCAGGACGACATTCTTCACCCTGAAATGTTAGCGACCGTACACCAGGTTTTGCAATCTCACCCTGAAGTGGCTCTGGTCAGTGTTAGACGACGGTGGATAGACGGTTCTGGTTGCCCCGCGGATCAATCAGTGTCGATTAATTCGGCCTCTAAATATTGCCCAGCCAACACGCCGGTGAGTGCAGGTGAGGTAATCAAAGCATCTTTGCTCTATATAGATAATTTTATTGGTGAACCATGCACGGTGGCATTTAGAAGCCATTTAATCGGAGACGGTTTTAATATCAGATTTCATCAATTAGGTGACCTGGAATACTGGCTGCGCATTCTGGATGGCGGACAATATTATTTTGTCGATCAGAATTTGTGCGACTTTAGATTTCACCCGGCTTCCACTTCTACAGCCAATGCCAAGCACATGTTGCATGCCGTCGACACAATCAGGCTGATGAAAATTTATCAGGGGCGGTTGCCTTTGCAAGGTGAAACTGAAGAAGAATTTTTGCAGAAAGTAGTTACCATTCTGGGTTCTCACATAACCGGTTTTGTCAACAATAATCAATTGTCGTTAGAATCAGTCCGCCAGACGGAGGCAATGGTGGCGACGGCAACAGGAAAATGGGACGAGTCCGATTTTCAAATTTTTAGAGAGTTGACTTTCCATGCCCTTAACGCTCTTGGTCGCGCCGCTCAAAATAGCGCTAAATCAGTGGCTCAGCCTGCCACCACCTCGGCTCAAGCAAGCAGCTGGTTGCGCAGACTTCAGATTTTTCCAGATAAAGCGGCAGGCAAAGAATCTTTGGACGGAGTGGTGAAACCATGACCGATGTTATTCTTGTGGACAGCTTAGATCAAGCGCTAGGTCAAGCAGAGAAGCTTCTGGCGCATCAGACTGGGCAGTTGCACCGCGCTGTTTCGGTGATCTTATTTAACGACAAAAAAGAAATACTGCTGCAACAGCGGGCAATGGAAAAGTATCATTCTCCAGGTCAGTGGAGTAATACTTGTTGCACGCATCCCGAACCCGGACAATCTACCGTAGATGCCGCCAGCACCCGTCTTCAATTTGAGATGGGCATTGCAGCCGATCTGGAATTTGCCTTCTCATTTATCTATCAGGTGCAGCTTGACAAAGGCCTGATCGAGCACGAATTTGATCACGTATTTTTCGGCCGTTGGAATGGCGACGCTTTGCCCAACCCCGCTGAGGTAATGGACTGGCGCTGGTTTGCTCTTGACCAATTAGATAGCGAGATGCAAAGTACGCCAGGAGACTTTACATACTGGCTCAAAGTGATGTGGCCTAAGATTTATCAGAACGGTGTCGCCCTTATAAATTGATACTGAATAAATCTCCAGATTTGATCATTGCCTTTTATCTGCGTTTACTGGCAGTGGTCTACTTCTGTGCCTTTGCGTCGCTCTGGCCGCAACTGAATGGCCTTTATGGTGATCATGGCATCGCTCCTGTAAATTTATTTCTGCAAGAGGCGGCTCTGGCAAATCAAAATTCAATTTTGCCGGGCCTCATCAAGTCACCTTCTTTTCTGCTTTTCGCACCGCAGTTTAGTACCCTTGTAGCAGTCACTGCGGCCGGTTGTTTGCTCTCTCTGGCGCTCTTTTTTGCCGTGCTCGAGCCTTTTGTGCTGCTAGCTCTTTACCTTTGTTATCTGTCGATAGTTTCTGTCGGCCAAGATTTTCTTTCTTTCCAGTGGGATATGCTGCTTTTAGAAAGTGGATTTATTTCAATATTTGTAGGCCGCAGCAGACTATTTTCCTTCTCACCAAAAAGCCGCGGCCTGGCCGTTTTAGCTCTTGCCTGGCTGACATTTCGCTTAATGTTTTCATCCGGATTCGTCAAATTATTTACCGAGCCCATGGACGACTCAAGCTGGCTAAGATTAACTGCGCTCACCTATCATTTTGAAACTCAGCCACTGCCCACGCCACTGGCAATTTTTTGTCAGCAAATGCCTTTGTTTTTAAGTAAAGCGGCCTGCGCTGCCACTCTATTTATTGAAATAATGGTGCCTTTTTTACTATTTACCACAGCTCGCCTGCGTCGGTATGCAGCAATTTCATTTTGTCTTATGCAGGTAGCAATTGCCGCTTCAGGCAATTACGGCTTTTTCAATTTGCTCAGCTCTGCTCTCGCCCTTTCATGGCTGCAAGAGCAAGACCTGGACAAATTTTTGCAAAGGCCGCGCCTTGCGCCCCTCAAGAACTGGATTTTAAGCCGATCGGCTTTTCTCGAAAATGGCCGTAAAGAAACAATTGTCTTGGAGAAAATTATCGTTTATCCGGCCATGTTCATGATTGTTTTCGCCAGCTCAACTAGTCTGGCATTGACGACATGCGGCCGCGACTTTTTCTATATGCTGCCAGCACCGGCAAGGTTTGCTTACAGTGTCTGCCAGAGCTGGGGTATATCTGCGGGTTACGGACTTTTTGCCAGTATGACCAGAGAACGCCCGGAGCTAATCATAGAAGGTAGTGCAGACGGAGCGAACTACAAGCCTTATGAATTTGTCTATAAAATCGGCGCTCTTGATAGGCCACCACCGGTAATAGCACCACATATGCCGCGCCTTGACTGGCAGCTCTGGTTCGAAGCACTGAATGCCAGCAGTGGTGCCCGACCAAACCGCTGGTTTGTCAGCTTTTTAAATGGCCTGGCACACAACGATGAATGTGTGCTTACCCTCGTGCAAACCAATCCATGTTCGCAGTTGCCACCGAGATTTTTAAGAGTGCGAATTTTCAATTATGAGCTGGAGACTCCTTCCGTCATGCTTAGAACCGGCCGCTGGTGGAGGAGAGAAGAGAAAGGTACTTATTTGAGTACGCGGAGCTGGTAAGAACGGTTGCCAAGGAGCGCGATCCTCCAAAAACAGATATAATTGCGATTAGATATTCCAAGGTGCCGAACATAGGTGCATTGACCGCCCGCTCTTGCGCCGTCTGGTGACTACTCGGACAATAAAGGTGAGCGATGGCAGCTCTTGTAATAGCGTTACTGGTTGATGAAGAGCATGCCCAGCGTATAACAACGTGCCTTTTGAGTGCCGGGCATGAAGTGATTGTTGCCCATGGTCTTGGAAAGGCGAAGGCCCTCGTTCTCGATCATGTCTGTGACCTGATCCTTAGCGATGTGAATTTAGAAAACGGCGGCAGCGTCTTTGATTTCCTTAGATGGCTCAAGAACGATCCGCAGCTCCGTGCAATTCCGTTTGTTCTCTTGAGCATACAACCTTCCGATCCAGCTAAGTATCACAATGACGGGTTGCGCGTGGCGGCCCGTGAATTAGGAGCGGCCAAATACATCAGCATGGAGAAACTTGATCCTGTTCTTCTGAATCAGGAACTATCTGATTTTGCTACAGAGCCTGCATAAGAGTCAAAACAAGGAAATGTTTATGCCCAAAACTCCAAAAAAAACGGAGCCATTGACTCAAAAGCCAACACCCAAGTGCCTTACCGGCATCAAAGGCTTTGACCTGATTACAGAAGGCGGGCTTCCGAAAAATAGAACCACACTAATTAGTGGCGGTGCCGGCACTGGAAAAACCCTTTTTGGGATAGATTTTCTAATCAAAGGTGCGGATTACAAAGAGCCAGGTGTTTTCCTGTCTTTTGAAGAGACAGAAGAAGAGATTTATAACGACTTGGCTTCTCTCAACCTAGATTTACGGGGGCTTGTTTCACAAAAAAAGATTCTGCTAGAGCATGTAATTTTGGAGCGCAAAGATATTCAAGAGAGCGACTTTAATCTCGAAGGGATACTCATTCGTTTGGAACATGCCATTGATTCCATTGGTGCCAAGCGGGTTGTTTTAGATTCTATTGAATCGCTCTTTGCAGGAATCACAGATACTGGCGTTCTTCGCATAGAGTTAAAAAGACTTTTTCGGTGGCTCAAAGAAAAACAAGTTACGGCAATCATTACGGGGGAACCGGGACCAGGAGGCTCTTTAACTCGTCATGGACTGGAGCAGTACATTACCGATTGCATAATTTTCCTGGACAATAGAGTCAGTGAGCAAATGTCCATCCGTAGAATTCGTGTAATTAAATATCGTGGTTCAAATCACGGAACGAACGAATATCCGTTCGTAATTGATAAAAGCGGGCTTTCAGTAATTCCGATCACGTCTGCATGACTTGATCAAGAAGGCTCAAACAAGAGAGTTTCGACAGGAATCCCCTCTTTAGACAAGATGTTTAAGGGTGGCGGTTTTACCAAAGGCAGCACGATACTCGTTTCAGGTACCGCCGGCACTGGAAAAACAAGCCTCGCGGTTGCATTCGCAGTAGAAAGGTGTAAACGCGGAGAACGCTGTCTTTACTTGTCTTATGAAGAATCTTCAGGGCAGCTCACTAAAAACATGAGTTCTATTGGTTTTGATCTTGAACCATTGGTGAAAAAAGGACTCTTGAAGATGGTGTCTACCAGACCTGCTTTTGTTGGTTTAGAGCAGCACTTACTCGATCTGTACAAGCTCCTTGAAGAATTCAAACCAACATCTGTTGTCATAGATCCTCTGACAACTCTTGTTGGCCAAGGGAGCGAACGTGAGATTCAATCAATGGTTACTCGCATGATTGATATTTTGAAATCCAAGG
>JADYXQ010000188.1 GCA_021772135.1 Candidatus Obscuribacter sp. | reverse complement strand
CGTAAATTCGAGCGTAAATTCGAGCGTAAATTAGTAGCCTTTGACTTCTTTGGCCAGTCCGCTGCCATAAGTGCTGGTGCTGGTTGTTGATGCACTGGGGTTGTAGTTATTATGCCCGCCGTAAGTGGCGACCGGGGCCCGCTTTTGCCGGGGCACGACCTGGGTGGGAATAGTGACGTAGCCGTTTTGTTTGACTACCTGACGGCGCAAGTTGTAATTAGGGTTGAGGTCTGAACGCATGTAATCGCCGGGCATGCCTACTGTTGCACCCATACGAGCATTGGGCAGGCCGCCCATCTGCTGGCTGCCCTGTGGCTGGTTGTTAGCCGCCGGTGTGGGCGTCAGATAACCTTGCTGGTAGCGCGATTGCTGTTGCGGCGCTGAGCCGTAAACCGGAATTTGAGCCGACGGGCTCATGGTCCCACGGGTGATGTAGGTGTCGGCCGGCCGAGCCAGGCTGTTGCCCATTACACGGGTGCCGCCAATTTTATAGCTTTGCTGGCTGAGGGCCGGCTGGCTGCTAAACATTCCGGCCACGATGGCCAGGCTTGCTGAGGTAAAAGCTGTTCTGCGCAGGACATTTAGTAAATTGAGTTTCACGCGGCACCAACTAAAGAAAAGGGATTAAAAATTGAATCCATATCTGGATGATAGCGCGCGCAATATCACTTTACAAGTAGCTGCAATACTTTGCTCAGGCCAATTTAGCCCTTGGTAAATGTAATCAATCTGTAAAACGGAATCGTACAAGAGCCAGCACAGCCCATATGCCGTCTTTCCAGGTAATTTTCTTGCCTTCAGAATAATCGCGGCCGTAATATGAAATGGGCAGTTCGTAGAGACGCACGCCTTGTTTGAGAACTTTGGCAGTAATCTCTGGTTCGAAGTCGAAGCGGTCGCAGCGAATCTGCACTTTTTTGAAAATCTCGGCCCGGAATACTTTGTAGCAAGTTTCCATATCGGTGAGCGTGGCGTTATAGAGAATATTGGTAGTCAGGCTCAAGAATTTATTGCCGAGCAGATGCCAGATTTTAAAAGCGCGGGTGACTTTGCCGCCGCACAGGCGCGATCCGTAAACAACATCGGCACGTCCTTCCAATATTGGTTTCAATAATTCGGCATATTCGCGTGGATCATATTCGAGGTCGGCATCTTGTATGAGAATGACGTCGCCTTGAGCATGTTGCTGGGCTGTTCTTAAGGCCGCGCCTTTGCCTTGATTTTTGTCGTGATAAAAAATTCTGGCATTGTATTTGGTTGCGTCTAACTGAGCGAGAATGGCGCGCGTGCCGTCCACTGATCCGTCATCGACGATAATAATTTCTTTCTCGAGGCCCGCTGTGTCGGCTTTTGTCACCATGTCTAAAACCGTGACCAGGGTTTTTTCTTCGTTGAAGACTGGAATCAATATTGAAAGTGTTTTCACGAACTGCTTTTTCGTTCCTCTAGAGTTTTTCGATCTTAATAAGTAGATGGCAATTATGCCGGCAAGGTTAATGCTCGTTTGTGCGCCTGCAACTCTAAAGCATCATCGAGGGTGGCGAGCTTGATGGCACCGTAACGCCGTGCCAGTGCTTGAATCAACAGGTGATCGGCAAATGCGGGATTTTTTGGTAAGAGCGATCCGTGCAAATAGGTACCGTATACGGTGCCCTGACAAGCGCCCTCGCTTTTGTCTTCACCATTATTGCCGTTGCCGACAACGATTTTACCGAGAGGCTGCACATCTTTACCAAGAAAGGTTTTGCCGCTGTGATTTTCAAACCCTACTAATGTAGTGTCGTCATCGCGCTTGATAACGACATTTCCGATCATTCGTCTGTTGCCGGCAACGGTGTAGGCATCTAATAAGGATATGCCTTTTAGTTCTGGCCCTTCATGAGGGCGATAATAATGACCAAGCAATTGATAGCCGCCGCACACGGTCAAAACTACGGCACCGCCAGCCACTGCGGTTTTAAGTGTGGAGGCTCTTTTAACTAAATCTTCGGCAATTACAATTTGTTGTTTGTCTTGTCCGCCACCAATGAAATAAAAATCGTAATAGTCCGGATCGGCATCCTGACCAATATCTATCGCGTCAACCTTGACTTCTATGCCGCGCCATTTGGCCCTTTGACTGAGGGTGATAATGTTGCCGCGATCTCCATATATGTTGAGAAAGTGGGCGTAAAGATGGGCAATTCGGAATTCCATTTTTCCTCGAGATTGTGAAAAACAAACGATTTTTCCAGTGAATATATCGATCTTTTATACGTTCGGTTGTTCTTGCCGGTGCACTATATATGGTGTGCTGTTTTTACTTCGGTTGCACAAGTATGGAGCACCATAAGTGGTTGCGTTCTACTGTTGCTAAATTTGAAGAAAGCTTGAAAAGGCCCATTTTACAGGTTCTTGAAGCTCATCAACAAACGTAAAAATCATAGTTTTACATGTCCGATAAACGTGCCAGGTCTCAGGGCGTAGGAATGCTTGACTAGGGTTGCCATGAAGGCCGACTGTGTGAGCCTTTGCGGTACTGTGTCTGATATATTTTGGGCGAGTAATTTGTTAAATATTAGCGTTTTTTAAGAATCCCCCTTTGCGCACCACCGGCGGCTTTTCGCAGGTTCTGTCAGAACCCAAATTGTTTTATAGGTTTCACTACTACTAACCTCTGGAATATGTAGGTTATGATGGCGTACGTTAGAGTCAGGTCATTGCTGAAGGAGTGATTACTATTATGAAAAAGGGGTTTGCAACCATTCTTACTGCACTAGTTGCTGTAAGTGCGAGCACCTTGATCAATGCAAATGTCGCAAATGCTCAAGGTGCTACTAATGTCAGTGAATTGACAGACGTAGTTGGAAATGAGTGGGCGTATAATGCACTCAAGGAACTCGTTAATAGCGACTGTCATGTACTGGTAGGTTACCCAGACAGAACATATCGTGGACAAAAATCCACAACACGTTTTGAACTGGCTGCCGCTCTATATAAATATGAGCAGTGCATACAAGAGCGTCTAGCTAAAAAAGCTGACAAAGCCGATTTGGAAAAATTTGCTGCTTTGTTGGAAGAATTTCGTGGTGAGTTGAACCAACTGAAGGCCCGTGTCGACAGTCTGGAAGCTCGCATGAAAGCTGTTGAGGAAAAGAATGCTGAGCAAGATATGCGCTTGGCATACGCTGAAAGACAGAAAGGTTTCATCTGGGAGCGCTTAGTCAAGGGCACATTTATTGATGTCCGTGATATCGGTGTTGGAGTTGGTCGTGGGGCGAGAGCCATCTACGAGTACATGTTCTAACCAAAACCTCCCTGCGCGAGCTTGGACCTGACTGAACTACGCGGAACTCCCGTCGGCTTTATCGCCGCCGGGAGTTTTCGCTTAAATTTAGGTGTCAAGGTCTTGACCTCCTGCATTGAAATCGAAGGAGTCGCCTCTTGTCTCATCCCTACGCTGATGAGCTTTCCTTTGCGCTGACCATCAGCGAAGAGGTTGAAAAGCTGGCCATGAGCTACTTCAATAAAGGCATTGAAGTAGTGGAAAAATCTGATGGCAGTCCTGTAACCAGGGCTGATAAAGAAGTTGAGCGCCTGATCCGCGAAGCGATTGAGAAAAAATTTCCCGGCGACGCCATTCTTGGTGAAGAAGAAGGCGCCACTGATGGTGCCACCAGTGAAAAAAATGGCCGTCGCTGGATTGTCGATCCCATAGACGGTACATACAACTACGCCCGCGGCATTCCCATCTGGTCTACTTTGCTCGCTCTTGAAGTCGCGGGTGAAATTGTCATGGGCATGATTGTCGCTCCTGCTATGCATGAACTTTTTTATGCAGTGGTGGGCCAGGGCACTTTTAAAAACTACCTTCCCGTCAAAGTTTCTGAAATTGGCAGCATGGATAAAGCCATGATCAATTTTGGCGGTCCTGATCGCATTATCGAAAAAGGTTTGTGGCCGGAATTAACTGAAGCAATCAGAGCCACAGAAAAACAACGCGGCTTTGGCGATTATCTAGGATTTTCTCTGGTATTCGAAGGCAAATCAGAAGCGATGCTTGAAGTGGGCGTCAAGCCCTGGGATATCGCCTGCATGAAAATTTTAGCCACCGAAGCCGGCGGTGACTTCTTTGATTTGTCCGGTGGAAATTCTGTCCATACAGGTTCTTGCATGGTGACTAATCGTCGCTTGGGGCCGGAATTTAAAAAGATGTTTGTAAAAACATAATGGACAAGGCTGAATGGTCTAAATCTATAAAGGCACGCATGGCATTGGTTATGACCATGTCTGGTGTAGTGCCGATTGTGATTTGCCATGTGATTGTCTTCAGTTCGAGCGGTGCGTCGATTGAAGACTTTTTGCGCTACGTGCCTTTATATGTGCCACTGCTGCTGGTGCTTCTAGTCGTTAATTGGTTTCTGGCCGATTTGATTTTGCGCCCGATTACTCAGCTATTGACCGCCACCACTAAATTAGTTTCTGAAGATATTCGCCAGCGTCTCGAAGTAGATCCCCATGAACCTCTGGAGACTCTCGAGTTACGTAAATCATTCAACAAATTGCTTAATCGTCTGGAAGAGTCACTCAATATTCAATGTCAGTTTGTGGCTGACGCCAGCCATGAATTGCGCACGCCCCTGACTTCAATTCAGGGCTACACTAAGCTACTTCTCAGGCGCGGCCCCAATATTGATGGTAATCTCCTGGCCGAAGCCTTGCAGACTATCTCAGACGAGTCTGGTCGCCTAATTCGACTGGTTTCAGATTTGCTGCAATTGGCGCGAGCTGATGCCGGTCAAGCAATCATCAACCAACAAGAAGTGGTTGATTTGCGCGCTGTTTTAACCAGCGTGGAAGATACGGTAATGGTGATTGCGCCCGAGCAAATCGAAGTGCAGTTTATAATTCCGCCAACCCAGATTTATGTTTTTGCTGATTCAGACAGATTAAAGCAGGTGTTTCTCAACCTCACCAACAACGCTATCAAAGCAACTCAGGCTGGTGGAAAGGTGACTGTAACCCTTCGCTTCACCAATAATCAGGCAATTGTGAGGGTTATTGATACCGGCATTGGTATTGCCCCGGCCGACCAGCAACGCATTTTCGACCGCTTCTATCGCGTGGAGAGATCACGCACTAGAAGTCGACTCTATGGTGGCGGCACCGGTTTAGGTCTGGCTATCGCCCTGACAATCATTAAGGCGCACGGCGGCGCCATTGAGCTTGAAAGCGAATTGAATAAAGGTTCTACATTTACAGTGCGACTGCCGGTCACTGACAAAGATGATAAATCTGGTCTGGCACCTGCACCTCTTACTCAAATGACACCATCTGAACGGCGCAACAATGAACGCATTGCTGAGGCTGAGCGCAAAAGTGAGGCTGCTTCTCCAACCTTGCCGGTCAGTGACCCTGGCGAAACTGCACCGACTGCGCCAACGCCGATTAATCCGGCATCGGGGCCTGTCTCACTGCCGCAGCCCAGTACCAATGGTGGTACCGCTGATAGTGCCTCTGGAGACGGCAAGAGCGATAGTGACTCTATCAAAAGAATTGCCCCAGAAACTACTCCGGAATCAACCCGGCCTCCGGAGCGGCCCCAGCGAAACTTCGGTCCGCCTCCCGAAGATGACGACGAGTAATACCAACTAAAGTGAGAGCAATGAAAAATCAGTTGAAGTCTCTGGCCGCCAGCGTGGCATTGCTTGCTGGCGCGAATATCTACGCTTACGCCGATGAGGCGACTGACGCCCTTGCCACTAAAGGTGTTGAAGCGGCAAAAAAAGGTGAGTACAGTCAGGCCGAAACTATTTTCAAAGAGAATCTACAGCTCTTAGAACAACCGCGCTATACAAAGGCCGACCGCGTCATGGGTGTGCGCTTGCTCTTGAAACTTTATCTGGAGCAAAAGAAGTTTGCCGACGTCGAGCCACTGATTAAGCGCTTAATCGCCATTGACGAAGAAGAGAAAGATACAAAATATCTGATATTGGATCTTGATATTTTTGCCGTTACTCTGCTCAGTCAAAATCGCGCTGCTGAAGCTATTGCTGTGATGAAGCAGAAAATCGACCTCAACGAAAAGCTACCGGCTCCTGGTGATGTTCTCGCTGACGATTACCTCAAAATGGGACTCATTTACGAAAACGCCGGTCAGACTGCCGATTGCGAAGAGGCGCTGCGAAAATCACTCGCCTATCGAGACAAGATTGGCGATGTCTCTTCATCAGATTTGGTCACCAATTTGATTGGCCTGGGCACCGTTTGTAAAAGACAAGAAAAACTTGCTGAAGCAGAACAGTTTTTCGCCCGTGCTCGCGCATTGAAAGAAAAAGTGGCCCCCAGCAGTTCGCCATTGCCAACAAAATAAGGCCTCACATTTTTTCAAAAAGAAATAAGCCCTGACCGCCCCAGAGTTTGAGGGGCCAGAACTTCAGGAAGCGATAGCTTTCTAAGAATTTTTGATTTTTTAGCAAACCGTTATCGGCAAAGCTATCGAAGAAAATTACTCTGTCGGGTTGCAAATCAATAACCGCTTGATCTGGCATTGAACCCCAGACAGAGCGGCGCGAACGCTTACCAATTGGCACCGGATAATATTTCAGAGCTTCATCACTAACGAGACCACCGAGGTCTAAAATTTTTGTGTCTGGCAAATAATAACCGAGTACGCCGGGCTCCCATGTGGCCAGGGTGTTGAAAGGCTTGACTTTGTTATTCTGGGCTAAATAGTCGGCCGCTCGCTGATAAAGGGCAAGCCGCTCCATCGGCGGGTTGAACACAAAAATTCGGCTCTTGATACTGCTGAGGAGATAATCTGTGGCCGTTAGTTTTTCTGCGCCCGTGTGAGTCATTCGGTTAATCAAATTAAGGTCGATTATCTGCGGCAATATAATGGCGGCCAGTGTAGCCAGACCCGCTGCCCGCATAAGCAAACCAGGCGCTGTAAGCAGTTGCCAGCCGGCTCTGGTCACAAGCGGAATAAGAAATACGGCAATTAAGCTGAACCAGCTGTAGTACCACGAGAAGAGCCACGGATCGAAGGCCGCAAAGAAAAGCAAAAGCAGGGCGCAGTTGTTGGCGTAGGGACGCAACCAGTCTTCTTTGCGAGCAAAGTAGAGGAGCAGAAGCAGCGCTACTGCTCCTTGCACCAGCAGCAGCACATTGACTGAAGCTGCCTGATCGGCGCCAAGCCAGGGTAGGTAAATATAGAAGTCTTTGAAGGCATCCATACCGATCATCGTCAAAATGAAAGGACAGGCATGGGCGGTCATTTGCGGAGCGCTGTGGAACATGCTGGCACGGCCTAAGGCGCCATGCGGAATGACGGTGCCGTAGTAATAAGTGACAAATCCATACCAGAAGCCAAGCATAAGAATGCTTGTGCCCCACGAAGAGAGGCATGCTTTGCCTCGGTCGATAATGTCGCTGATAAACTCTCTGGCAAACCAGAGAATGCCTTCGGGCCGGGTAAGGCTTACGAGAACCGCAAGCGGTGCGCACCACTTATGGTGCAGTGCCACCGTACTTGTGTATATGGAGACCAGCATCAGCAACTGCAAAAGTGCCGTTTCTTTATTGTCGGTGGCAGTTAAAGCGCTGCTGGCACAGAGGCAATATGTAAGTGCAGCCAACAATGCAAAAACGCGCGATTTCATGGCTCTAGCCACAATTGTGAAAATCAAAAGCAGGTTGAAAACCTGCAAAAACGTATTGAATAAAGTCGAGATGGCGGCAATGTTGTGGACCGGCAAAATTTTGTTTAAGATAAACAGCAGTGCCAGGTGCAAAGCCGACGAATAGCCTTGAATGCGATCGCCAATGTTGTAGTCACAAGAATGAAAAGTAGACCAATTATAGACATAGCGAAAATCGATGAAAGGGTCATCTAGAGCAAAGGGAAATTGCCAGCATCTGGTGAATACAAGAATCTGAGCGATCAGACCTAAACCCAGAGCTGCAGCTAGCCTCTCAATGAGCGACACTGTTGTGCTTTTCCATCTAAAAGTGAAATAGGCGGCGCAAAGTATTGCGGTGAATAAAGCAAATGCCGGTGCCACAGCAACTTGCCTGGCCACTGCAGCGAGCATAAGCGGATCGGAAAGCGCCGGGGTGAGGTCGGGCCCGATGGCATGCCAGTTGTTGTAAATCAAGGCCAGAGGAAGCAGTGCAAGAGATTGAACCACGGTGGCCTCAAGGCCAAGCATTATGAGTTTGGGCGACTGCGATTGTTCCGGCATCTTCTTCCACTTTGTTCTGGCTATGATAACGAATTTGCTATGATAATTGACGTATTTGCAGCGGGTGTCGGCTGGTGAGTCGTTTAATTCTCAATGTCGGTCAATCGCTTGCAGCGCTCTGTGTGCTCTTCGCTCTCGGTCGCGGCATCGCTGACGCCAGCCAGCCGCAGGCTTCGGACTGGGCTTTTCGCAAAACCGCTATGGAAGCCGGAAAGCTCGAAAGTAAGCTGGCCGCCATGGCCAAATCACCTGATCAACAGGCGCGTCAAGAACTGGTGGCAAAGATTGCCAAACTGTATGCCGATGCAGGTATGTATGCCAAGGCCGAGCCTTTTGCCCTGGTGGCTCTGGCAAGCGCAAAAGAAAAGGGCGGCAACTATTATGCAACGGCATTGATGGAGTCTGCAGATTTTTATCAAAACTGGCATGATGCGGGCAAGGCGCAGTTCTTGCAATTGCAGGCCGTTGGTAAGTTCGAAGAAGAAAAAGATGCCAATGCCATCTGTAAAGCTTACCTATCTATGGCGCGCACGAGCCTGGGGCAGGGTGAAGTGGCGGCCGAGCCGGCAGTGCGCGAGAGCAGTTTTGTTAGCGCTGAGCAGTGGCTTGGTAAAGCTGTGGCTATCGCCAGAAAAGATAAGCTTGAAGCCGGAACGCTCAATCTTTTGCGAAATACCATGGTTTTGCTTTCGGTGGCTGAAGAGCGCACCGATGAGGTCGTGCAAGGTCGCACACAACCGTGAACAAATCGCGCAGTTGCAGTGAAACTTTTAGGTCTTCGCTGCGTACTCGTTAAAGAGGTGTATATGAAAATCTTAGAATTTCTTACCGGTGCATTGATTTGCTCAACTATTATTCCGTTTTGCGCCGAAGTTGAGGCGCAAAATACGGCTAGTCCGGGCGCGCAGCGCGCTTTTTCGCCGGAGCGGAGGCAGCGCTTGCTGCAGTTCATGGACCGCCGCCGTGCAGCCAATGGCGGAAATATGACTGAAGGTCGCGGCGCGCAAATTGCTATTGATGCAGAAAATGTCAAATTTCAGCAAGACGTTGCATATGGTCCCGATGCCAGGCAGAAGCTTGATATTTATTCGCCGGCCAAGCAAGCAGGTCCGCTGCCTCTGATTTTATTTGTGCACGGTGGCGGTTGGCAGCGCGGCAACAAAAGTATGCATCGTGAAAAAGGCAAGAGTTACGCTGAGAATGGAGTAATTTTTGTTGCCACTAATTATCGGCTGGCACCAGATGTGATGCACCCCAAGCAAATTCAAGACATTGCTTCTGCCTTTGCCTGGGTAAAACAGCATGCCGCAGAACTTGGTGTGGACGAGAGCCGCATCTACATCATGGGCCATTCTGCCGGAGCTCAGCTGGTTGATTTGCTTGGCACCAATGATCGTTTCTTGGCCGAGAAAGGGCTGAGCTTGAAAGACATCAAAGGCGTGATCAGTCTCGATACCGCCAGTCTTAATTTGGCGGAGAGAATGAATGAGGGGACAAACGAAGCATCTCTTGTGGGTGGCATGATCACTAATGCCTTCGGTAAAGATGCAAGAGCTTTAGCAGATGCATCACCTACTGCCTGTATTCATGCGGGTCAAACTTATCCACCCTTTTTGATGTTCTGTGGCGAAAAAAGAAAATCTTGCGTTGCGCAGCATGAACGATTCTCTGCGGCAATGAGCAATGCGAAGGGGCTAGCGGTGGTTAAAGCTGTGCCATTGTCTCACGGTGAGATCAGTCGAACCGCCGGCCAGCCTGATGCCGCGATTTTTAAAGCTGTGCTTGACTTCGTCAAGTCATAGTTGAGCATGGCTTTTTTCGCTATTATTGACTTCGTTCGGGTATCAGGCGAAAAGAGTTCAAAACTGAAACGTTGATGCTTTAGTTTTTGCACGATAGAGGCTTCATGTTTTTTAGAGACGTATTGCTTTCTGGTCTGGCGGTTGCACAAGTGACAGCCTCGCTGAGTCTTCCTGCCGCATATGCGCAAGAGTGTATGGCTGCGCCAATCGCTGCTTCAGCCGATCAGATTTCGCCCGGTGATTTTTCACAGCGCTATACAGCTATCAGTAAAAAGATTTTGGTTGCTGGAATACAAATCGAACGCTTCAGTCTCAATTTTAGATTGCAGAGCGCCAAGCAGCCAAAGTTTCGAAAATTGCGCTATTTTGCCGCTCAAGAATCGGCTGCCGCTGGTGGTCTGGCTTTTGAAATAGCCGCGGTGCGAGAGTTTGGCAAAGGGCGAAAGCGGCCGCTGCAGATCAATAGAGCACCAATAAAGCGTGGATTGAATGCCGCTATGACCACAGCAATTATTGCCGGCTCTGCTTCGGCCTTTGAACTTTCGCTCAATGCTGTACAGGCATTTAAAAATAGAAAGAATGGTTTTGATCATAAAACGGCTGATCGTTATGTTGCCTCTAAACTTAAAGAAGTTGATGTTCTAATTGTCGAACGTAATGCTCTTGTAGCTGCAAACAGCGCCGACCCCGCTTACGAACACGCAGTTGCTGAAGGTGAAGTGCTGGCAGCCATGCGCAATGCCTTTGCCAATGAGTACGCCTATTTCAGCGCCGATACCAAAAGCTATCTGGCCTTCCAAAATTTATTCTACATTTTGAATGCTTCGTATAACACTGTCGGCGCCATTTCCAGCCGTTATGCATATTGCGCTCTGGACAAACCCTATCTTAACGGCACTGCCAATATTTTATTTATTGTCAACGGTGCCATGGCAGCAGCTACCCCAGTAGTCTGCACAGTGGTCGGCAATGCGGTGAAGAAACGTACTATGAGCCGCTTAAATCGCCAATTTGAGATGCAACCTTTTGACGCTGATGCTTTCGCTCTCAGTTGCAAAAATCTGGAGAAATTTTCCACCAGCGACAGCGGTGCATTAATGCCGTCGTGGCCTGCTACTGACCGACTGGCTTTCTACACCACCTCCAATCAGCTCTACACAAAACAGCTTGTCAGCGAGACTAAAGTGGTTCGCAAGTTGGAAAAAGTAGCTTTGCAGACCAGTACTCTTGGTCCAATTATTGGTGGCATGTTGGCCACTCAAGGTGTGCTTGGCACTTACGGATATTACAAATATCCACTGGCGCCACGTAAGCAGATCAATCAATATTATCGCGGTGCTGTGGGAGGCACCGTGGCTACTAGCCTGGCTATTGTCGGTAACGCCGCTTCTATATTAGGAACCATGGCTTACGAACACAAATTGGCCAAGAAAAAACAAATGCCTTATCAGCTGATTGAAAAGCGCCTGGAGCATCTGGCAGAGACAGAAAAAATGGTCTCAACTCTGTAATTTTTCCCAAACGTGCTAGTGTTTGTAACTCATCATTGTAATAGCATGCGGTTCAGTGGTCTTGACCACTTTTCCTGAGAGGTCCCTTTGAACAAATATGCAAGAACGTTGTGCGCTGCATTGCTTGCGGCATCGTCACTCCTTATGCCGATGGCAGCAATATGCGCCGACGCAAAAAAGCCCAATATCATTTTCATCATGGGTGATGACATCGGCTGGTCAAATATTGGTGTCTACAATCAGGGCATGATGGCTGGCAGAACGCCTAATCTGGACAGGCTTGCCAACGAAGGCATGCGATTTACCGATTATTACGCAGAAGCCAGTTGTACCGCAGGCCGAGCTAACTTTATTACAGGCGAATTGCCTGTGCGTACCGGAATGACCACGGTGGGCCAGGCCGGTTCGTCAGTGGGAATTCCAGACCAGGCGATTACTATCGCCGCGGCTTTGAAAGGTCAAGGTTATGCCACGGGACAATTCGGCAAAAATCACCTGGGTGATTTGAACCGATTTCTTCCTACAGTTCATGGCTTTGATGAATTTTTTGGTTATCTTTATCACCTCGATGCCATGGAAGATCCAGCCCATCACAATTATCCGCAACAGCTGAAAGCCACAGTGGGCCCGCGTAATATGGTGCACTCCTGGGCAACTGATACTGATGATGCCACTGTTCAACCTCGCTGGGGCAAAATCGGCAAACAAAAAATTGAAGATGCCGGTGAGCTCTATCCGAAACGCATGGAAACTGTTGATGACGAGATTCTCGCTGACAGTCTCAAGTTTATGGATAAAGCGAAGAAAGACAATAAGCCATTTTTCGTCTGGCTTAACCCTACTCGCATGCACATCATCACGCATCTCTCAGATAAATATGAGTCTATGCGCACTGCAGAAAACGGCTGGACTGTTCAGGAAGCCGGTATGGCTCAGCTGGACGACATAGTCGGCGAAGTGCAAAAGTATGTCAAAGATAGCGGTCTTGACGACAGCACGATTATTGTTTTCAGCACCGACAATGGTGCCGAGAATTTCACCTGGCCCGATGGCGGACAAACTCCATTTGCCGGTGGCAAAGGCACAGCCCTTGAGGGTGGCTTCCGGGTGCCGGCAATTGTGCGCTGGCCTGGTAAGGTGCCAGCCGGAAAAGTCGAGAACGGCATTATCTCCGGACTTGATTGGTTCCCTACTTTGCTGTCAGCAGCAGGTGCACCAGGTATCAAGGAAGAACTTTTAAGCGGTAAGCAGATCAACGGTCAAACCTTTAAGGTGCACCTCGACGGTTATGATCAAACAGATCTATTGCTCGGAAAAGGACCCTCGAACCGTCACGAGATTTTCTATTTCACCGAAGGCACTCTTGCGGCTGTGCGCGTCAACGATTACAAATATCGCTTCACTGACCAGCCCAACGGCTGGCTTGGTGCCACAGAGAAAGTAGACTGGCCTATTCTCACTAACCTGCGTTTAGATCCTTTTGAACGCGCTGGAATGCCCAACAGCAAAGGCGGATCTCTAGGTTTCTATAACTGGTTCGCCACAGAATTCTGGCGCTTCGTGCTTGTGCAACAGCAGGTTGGTCAAACAGCTCAATCGTTCGTTGAATTTCCACCGATGCAAAAAGGTGCCTCGTTTAATATGGAAAGTGTCAAACAAGCGATCATGGAAAAAATGAACTCTCGAGGCAGGTAGTTCGCATAGTGAAAGTTAGTGCCGTACAAAGCTTGATTTTCACTTTTTGCATCGCTGCCTCTGGTATGAACGCGGTACCTACTGCTATGGCAGCCGGTACCGCTTCTTTTTTGCCGACAGTAGCGAACAAAGCGGGCCCCTCTGGCAAGGCGCCGGCGGGTATGGTCTGGATTGCCGGCGGTGAATTTTCTATGGGTACTGACGAAGGCGAAGCCACTGTATGTGGTGGCCATGACGAAGCTAAAGATGCCAGGCCCGTTCACAGGGTTTACGTCGATGGTTTTTTTATGGACAAAACCGAAGTTACAAACGAACAGTTCGAAAAATTCGTCAAAGCCACTCATTCCAAGACAGTGGCTGAAATTGCACCAACTAGAGAAGAGTTTCCTACAGCACCGGCTCAAAATTTAGTGGCCGGCTCGACTGTTTTTACGCCCACTGCAAAACCGGTGCCTCTAAACAATATGTTTCAGTGGTGGCGTTTTGTTCATGGTGCTGACTGGCGGCATCCTCAAGGGCCCGGCAGTGATATTAAAGGCAAAGAGAAATATCCTGTAGTGCAAGTTGCCTACGCAGACGCGGCCGCGTACGCCCAGTGGGCCGGAAAACAATTGCCTAGCGAAGCGCAGTGGGAATTTGCCGCACGCGGCGGTAAGCCAGGTGCAACTTACGCCTGGGGTGACAATTTTAAGCCTCAAGGTAAATGGATGGCTAACACCTATCAAGGTGTTTTTCCTGTGAAAGATACCGGTGCTGACGGTTACCCGGGAATAGCACCGGTGGCAAAGTTTTCACCCAACCCATACGGTTTATATGACATGTCGGGAAATGTCTGGGAGTGGTGCAGCGACTGGTATCAATCTGATTTTTATAAGCAACTTGCTAGCGATAAAGATGTAGTGCGCAACCCCACCGGCCCGGTAAGTTTGCCTAAACGTGTTGAGCAATTGCGTGTGCACCGGGGTGGTTCGTTTCTTTGTACCGATGCCTATTGCACTCGTTTTATGGTCGGCACTCGTGGAAAAGGCGAGGTCAATACCGCGGCCAATCATTTAGGCTTTCGTTGTGTGCAATTGAAGTAAGAGAAAAGCTGGTGCCTGTGAAATTTAAATCGAGCTTTTTCGTTGCGGCAACACTGTTACTAGCTGTTCATCAAACAGACGCTTGTGCGGCAGAGATTTTGTGCCCGAACCCGAGCGTATTGCAACTTTTGATAATGACGGCACACTCTGGGTCGAGCAGCCTCTCTACACGCAATTGATTTTTGCGTTAGATCGTATCAAAGCACTAGCGCCGCAGCATCCTGAATGGAAAGACCGACTATTATGATGAGCACTCATGCGGGAATGACCACCACTGAATTTGATCAAATAGTAAAAACCTGGTTTGTTACTGCTGAAGACGCCAGATTTAAGCGGCATTATACGAAACTGGCTTATCAGCCCATGATTGAGCTTTTATCTTACTTGCGCGAGAATAAATTCAAGACTTATATAGTCACCGGTGGTGGCATTGAATTTGTTCGCGCAATCAGCGAGAGTGTCTACGACATTCCGCCAGAACAAGTGATTGGCAGCAGTATAAAAACAAAGTTTGAAGATCGGAACGGCAAGCCTGTCATTTTGAGACTGGCGGCAATCGATTTTATTGATGACGGCAATGGCAAACCGGAGGGCATCGAGAAGTTCATCGGGCGTCGCCCTCTGGCTGCCTTCGGTAATTCTGACGGCGATTTGGAAATGCTGCAATGGACCGACGCCGGTACCAAAAAACATTTGTGTTTATATGTGCACCACACCGATGCCGTTCGTGAATATGCCTATGATCGCGGTTCTAAAGTCGGTCGTCTCGATCATGGGCTTGATCAATCAGCGCAGCACGGCTGGACTGTAGTGGATATGAAAAATGACTGGAAAGAAATTTCCCCACCGAATCTGCTGGAGTGAAGAAACAGGGCAAAACTATCAGGCCGTCAATAGCTTTCAGCCCTGACGTCTGGCAGATCAAAATTGCTGCCTAGACCCTTTTTTCAACCTATAGGTTGTATTTTCGTACAACCGATAGGTTGTAAAATTCCTTAGGGTGCGCCGATTAAAACCGGCAGAGAGTAGGAGATGTAAGAGCTCTACATTGAAGGT
>JADYXQ010000187.1 GCA_021772135.1 Candidatus Obscuribacter sp. | reverse complement strand
TTTAAATTACGTCTCCCCTGACGAATTTGAAAACAGCATTGCAGCAGCATAAAAGCGGATTTGCATTTTTTACTGTCCGTGACCAGGGGGAAAGGTCACGGGAGCGTTCACCGCTGCAAGGTTATATGCACAGAGTAGTGCTACTAATCAGGATGTCTTTGTGGCAGGTCACACAGGGCCGCCAGCAAAAAAATCAGGTGATTTGCCTATTTTGAGTGATACCACATCAGCGATTGCGCCGGCAGGGCAGGCTGAAGAGATGAGCATGGAGAGTATGCTACTTGCTGCACCCATGGGAATGTCTAAAGAAGAGCGTGACTTTGATTTTAGTCACAACGCACCACAAACTATTAGAAGTTGGTCTTTAAATGAGTTTCGGGCGTTCGTAAGTGATCCTGTGGGCAAGCAGCTTTTCTTTCTCAGGGAACGAATTGGGTCGCCTTTAGACGCATGTTGAAAGGGCAAATTCAAATGTCTCGCGAATTTCTTGAAGGAAAGACCATTGTGGCCCCGCCTCCACCCAAGCGAATAACTTCAGCCGATGGAAGCCAGTCGGTAGATCCTGAGTTTCTTTCAGATAATTCTGCTTTTGCGCCAGAGCATGTTGCAGCTACCTTTGAAAATCTAAAGACCTGCAGGCAGAACATTGCTGATTTGTGCAAAGAGCTAGAAACATTGAGAAACAATGCTGTTCAGAAGGGAAAACTTCAGGAGCTCGAAGAGCATTTCAATAAGTTCGAGTGGATTTAACAAGCCTGAAATGGCTCTGTAACATTTGACAAAGTATATTGCCACCATGCACCCCTGCTAGTTGCTTCGCGCTGACAACTCGCTGCATTCGTGCAAACGGTCATGGAGTAATGGAAATGCCATCCAACTTAGAGCATTCTACTGCGAATTTTAAGGCAGCATTAAGTGGGCACCACGAACATCTGGTAGCTGATGCCTACGATTTTGTCAAGGCGAACAAGACCGAGATTGCGGTGGTTGCCGTTCTTGTGGGAGCTTCTGCTGTCGCCTTTGCCACAAGAGGAAAAGTAATTACGCGATAGCAGAGGTCAATTATTTTAGGTCGCGTGAAGCATTGCAGCAGATGGGATATAACCCACCGGAAATTCCTGAGCCAACCCTGCAAAAGTGGTTTTACTTAAGTGAACAAAAGATGCGGCAGAACCTGGAACTCTGGGGCCATTGCCCTAAAATCAGGCCACTTGAAAAATTCATGAAACTGAATGTGGAAAAAATGGGCTACATAGATTACGAGGAAATATTATGACTTACATCAATTTTTGCATCTCGCGGCAACCTGGAGCAATCCAGTACGCTCCGCCAGTGAGCACTTTTGCACAAGAGTGCGAAAGCCTTCAGAATCCGGCCAATGTTATTACTATCTACAATTTTACATGGACTAAATTATGTGCACAAGCAAAGTTCAGTGAAGATTGTGAAGACTTTGCCCAGGCCAGAGAGTATTTACAGCGCGCGCTTGCAGTGGCGTCTGGGTTTAGTCGCTTAGACAGCCGATTAACTCAGACACTGCGAAACTTGGCATGCCTGCACTACAGATTCGGAGAATACACTGCCGCTGAAGCCTATGCTCTTCAAGAAGCTGAAATTACACATCGCACTATTGGCAGCAATCACCCTCGGTCATCAACTGCTCTAAATTTACTAGGTGCCATCTATGTTGCTCAAGACAGCTTTTCGGCAGCCGAAATGTGTTTTCGACAAGTGTTGCGTGTTAATTCAGCTTTTTACGGCCTCGAAGACCGGCGGACCATGAGTGCAGCTCAGAGTCTTGCCCTGGTACTTGCTAAACAAGGCAAAAAATGAAGTGGTCATCAGACTTTGACTAAGCATTGCTCCTCCAAGCGGTTGTGGCCTTTTGCCTTAGCAAATTCAGGTTTCAATTGTTCGTGTAGCAAATTCCAAACCTGCCTCGCATTATCGGTTCCGGTATAGAACGACGCTGACAAGTCTGAAATTGATAGATGCAGCTTGCGATCGATTAAGCCATTAACGATTGAGCGTACTTTTGATGAAGTAACGATTTCAGCAGCACCTGTACCGACCAGTGAAAACCAAGTGATACCAAATCTGATGCTTGCTTGGCGCACACATGCAATGCGCCCGATTTGCCCTACAAGTGATTGTCCTGACAAATTATTTAGCCCCGAAATGACGTGCGAAGAAACGGAGTCTGAACATAAGTATGTCTCCACAAGGTTAACGTCACCAACAGCTGACTTTAGCGCATCTTTAATGGCCTCTGAATCAGCTGTCGGTTGATCTAATTCGATTTCCAATACGCTGAAACCATCCGTGCTCGTTATTCCAACTAATGAGTCTGCAGTCGGCTGTTTGGTTGGGCCAATAACTGTGCCACTGTTACCAGGGTTAAAGACGCTACGAACTCTAAGCAGCACCAAGTTTTCACGCGCGCATTCAACCGCTCGTGGATGAATAACTTGAGCACCCTTACGGGCCATCTCCAAACACTCGTCGTAGCCGATGTTTGTATGCTGAATGGCACCACCAATGATATTGGGATCTGCAGTAAATATTCCGTCTACATCAGTGTATACGTCACAGCTTTCTGCACCAACCGCCGCTGCGATGGCAACGGCAGAAGTGTCTGAGCCGCCCCGACCAAGAGTGGTGATGTCGCCGGTTGTGGTTACTCCCTGAAAGCCGGCTACGACAATCACTTCATTGCTGGTAAAAGCGTCATAAATTTTAGTGGAATCAATACTGAGAATTTCTGCATTGCCATAATTAGATTCTGTAACAATACCTAATTGTGCACCAGTGAAAGATTTAGCTCTTACCCCTAAGTCACTTAAGACGATACTCAAAAGCGCAATGCTCTGTTGTTCACCAGAGGCAAGAAGCACATCTAGCTCTCGAAGATTTGGGCTGTCTGAGCATCTGCCGGCTAGTTGAACCAGGCTATCTGTTGTATTGCCCATAGCAGAAACAACTACCACCGTCTTATGCGACTTGCTTTCAGAAGCAACAATCTGGGCTACGTGGGCAAGGCGCTGAGGATTTTTTACTGAAGTGCCACCAAACTTCAATACTTTGATTTTTTTGTTTAAGTTACTCATGTTTTGCTCCTTTGCTTAAAGTAGAGCAAGCGGCAGCTAGCTGAGCTGCCTGCAAGGCAATTTCTAAATCTTGCAAGAGATCAGGTGCGTCTTCGATGCCCACAGACAAACGAATCAGACCGTCAACGATGCCGAGGGGTTCCCGCACTTCTTTGGGTATAGGCGCATGAGTCATGGTGGCTGGGTGACAAATCAATGATTTGACTCCGCCAAGACTTTCGCCCAGCTGAAATAATTGTGTGGAGTTGACTACGCTTTTCGCCGCTTCCAGACCGCCTTTGACCACAAAACCAACGATGCCGCCAAAGCCTGTCATTTGTGTTTTGGCCAGGTCAAACTGTGGGTGTGATGGTAAACCTGGGTAGTAGACAGATTCAACCAGTTCATGTTCAGATAAATATCTTGCCACAGCAAAGGCATTGCGCTCGTGCTCTTTTAAGCGCAGTGCGAGGGTCTTCAAACCACGCAGTATAAGGAAAGAATCGAAAGGCCCTGGCACTGCTCCACCGGCGTTTTGATAGAACTTCAGCTGATCATATAATTCATCGTTGTCAGTGATAATCGCTCCACCAATTACATCGCTATGCCCGCATAAATATTTTGTCGTGCTATGCACAATAATGTCAGCACCAAATTGCAGAGGCTTTTGAAAATATGGCGTAGCAAATGTGTTGTCCACGGCAAAAAGCAAATTATGTTTTTTGGTTATTTTGCCAACAGCTGCTATGACCTTCCCCCCAATTAACAGACAGTAACTAGTGCTGATTCGCTCCAAGACATAGAATGTCACAAGGAGAGATTCATGACTAAAAAACAAAAGCCCA
>JADYXQ010000186.1 GCA_021772135.1 Candidatus Obscuribacter sp. | reverse complement strand
CGGGCCGGGGCTGGTGGGCACGTGGGCGCGTTACTTGCGGTATCCCTCTATCGCTCTGGCTATGGCGTCACGCACCGGGGCGTCGTTTAGGCGGGAATACACCTCAGTCGATCTGACTGATTTGTGCCCCAGAGCCTTGCCGATGATAATTGGACTCACTCCCTGGATAGCCATGTGACTACCGAGAGTGCGCCTCAAGTCGTGGACGCGCAGGTCAGGCAGCTCGGCTCGTTTGCGAATTCGAGCTCAGGCGCTGCCCACTGAGGCGATGTGGCCGCCAAAACGGCCGGGAAAAACCCATGAACTTTTGATGCTTTTTTGCCGTAGGCGCAGCAAAGCCATGGCTTCGCGAGAAAGTGGGATGGTTATGGACTGAGTGTTTTTTGTCGCACACCCACTAATTTTCCAGGTGCAAAGATCGAAGCTGATTTCGTCAAAGCGCATGGTTTTAACATTAGATTTGCGTGCACCGGTATAGAGGCAAATCCAGAAGAAATCGCGCATGGTACTTTTTTCGGCATTGATGGCAGCCACCAGCCGCTCATATTCATCGCCTGGTTGCATAAAGCGCTCGCGCGCCTCTAGTTTAAGTACGTCTACCCCGAGAGCTGGGTTGCGCTGATTGATAATTTCTTTTTATGCCCCAGTTAAATACGGCGCGCAAAATATCATAATTTCGATTGGCCGTATGTTTTCCACTTTGATCGGCCAGATCGTTTACCCACTTTTGCACTTCCATGCGACTTATTTCAGCTGCCGGTCGCTCTTTAAATTGTTCAAAATAACGGTTGTAGCTGGCTTCGGTATCGCCCGGCCTCTTCGTGCGAGTTTTGGCATAAAGGCTAATATAAAGGTCGAAAAGTTCGGCGAAAGTCATGCTTTCGGGGCTTTCTGCCGCAGATAATACAGATGACCACGGCTTTGCTATTCTTATATCGTAATAAAATTGCTTCATGACTTCGTCTCGGAATGTCTACGTTTTTATAGACGACATTGGCGAGGCAAAAGTTCAAATGGCACGAGGGGAAATGATGATTGATACACCTAAAGTAATTGAAGCTTCGGCGCGACAAATTGCATACATTCACTTGACGGTGCCCCGTGACGAAATTCAATTTGTGATGGGACCTGGAATCACTGAAATTGTAGAGACAATTACAGCTCAGGGTATTGCCATTACCGGCCCCTGGTTTACGCACCACTTGAGGCGGCCAACCGATAGTTTTGATTTCAATATTTGTTTTCCTGTGGCGACGCCAATTGAGGAAACTGGAAGAGTAAAAAGTGGAGTAATTCCTGCTGCGCAAACCATTCAAACAGTCTATCAAGGCGCATATGAAGGGCTGGCCGATGCCTGGGGCGAGTTTATGCAGTGGATCGATAACTCTAATCATGAGACCGGCGAGGATCTTTTCGAATGCTATGTGCTTGGACCGCAAACAAGTGAAGATTCATCTACATGGCGTACAGAGTTGAGTCGTCAGCTAGTTGCTAAGTAAAAGATGATTGATGGGAAGTAGATGATTCGGTATCACATATGGTGCTGGCGAATTGCACTTCTTGGATTGAAGGCTTCTGACGCAAATTTTCTTGCGCGGCATCACGGTGGATTGTTTAGCTCAGCTGCAAGCTTCCCCTTTGAAACCGCCTTGCTTCCATAATAGGTAAGATGGCCATGTCTTGGCCATCTTACCGCGCGGGTAAGCAAATTTGAAGCAAAGATAAGCATTCAGCTTGTGGTCTTCGCGCTCTTTCGACCGCTGTGTTAGACTAAAAGCCTTGTCCGGGCGATTAGCTCAATGGTGGAGCACCTCGTTTACACCGAGGGGGTTGGGAGTTCGAGTCTCTCATCGCCCAAGTATTATGAAGAGCGGTTTTCGAAAGAAAACCGCTCTTGCTTTTTGGGTGCCTTTTTAGGGTCACACTTCTAGACTGCTGCTATTCATGAAAGCAAAGCAGAGGGCATGTCCTCGGGCTCCATAAAAGTTTCGTGGTCACTGCCTTGATGCGGGATCATTAGGTGAGCACTTCGAGTCCATGCTTTTTAGCAATACTGAGAAGTTTTAGGGCTGTGCCAGTTGGTTTAGTCGCCCCGGACTCCCATTTTTCAACGGTGCTTTCACTAGTATTCAAATAACGAGCGAAGACAGGCTGACTGACTTGGAAGCTATTGCGTAATGCCTTGATCTGTTTTGGCCCTAGCTCTTCTGGCACATCCAGGCAGCTTTCATCAAAGTGGCGCATGGTTGCTTTTGATATAACACCAATACTATGCAACCCCGAAACGTGGCTATGGATTGCTTCGAAGGCATCGCTTTTAAACTTTTTTGCCATGACAAATCTCCAATAAAACCTCATTTTCTAAAGCTAGTTCAATTTCTTTTTCCGTGATTTTTACATAGGTATCGGCGATTTTACGGAAGTCTTCAAGCTCATTTTTGTTGATATTCTCTCGGTCTTTCTTAGCAAACAGATAAGAATAGACCCAGTATCTACCTCAATTTGCAATGACAATGCTGCGGTGTCTATTTTTGTCCAGGCGCTTTTTAAATACCCCACCGCCCAGATCGTCACACTGTCCAAGCTTCACTTGCTCAATGGCTTTGCACAAATCTGCATCGCTGATGGCAACTTTTTTCGCAGCCTTAGAGAACCAATCTGTCTTAAAAGTTCTAGCTGAGACAGTTTCATTAATTGGGTAATTGTAGCAGGGAATACGACCTTTGTCAAGCCTGCTCCCTAAACCTATCGCCAACAGAGCTTGATTTTATGGCGATATGTACTGCTTCGGACTTCGGCTTGTGCGTTAGTCATTGCTTGCGCTCTGCTTCTCATCAAATGGAAAAGATTTCCAGCCCTTCAACATGGCCAAGAGTTACTGCAATACAAGCAGAACCTTGAGCACCGCGTTTGGTGCCATAAACGCGCTCTGACTAAGGCCGAATGGAATGAGAAATTCTTCCCACAAAATTTCACCCAGGACCGGTTGGTTGACGTAACATGCGTCTTCTCATAGTTTCTCTTCGCAAGGGTCGAGCCAGCTGCTAGCCCCCTCGTTTCTCAATCGACTTTTTTCGGGCAGAAGTGATTTTGCCATTTGACTTTGCCTCTGGTCCGCTATTCTTAATTCGAGCGGCGCTCTTTGTGCTGGTTACATATTTTGTCTTTGACTCATTGACCATTGCCAGAGGATTGGACGATACCGCCATTGGTGCCAGACCGAGAAATAGATTTGCCTGTACTTGAAAATACTCGGCGAGAGTTTTTATGTGACTCTTGCTGAGCTCACGCCTGCCGTTATATATTTCGCTTGCCCGGCCAGATGTTTCGCTCAAAATGCGCGCAAGATCAACTTGTTTAAGAGCTTCTGAAGCCATTAGATCATGCAAAATTTGAAGCGGAGAATCTGACCAATCTCGGGGATAGGCAATATTTTCGTAGTGTTGAATCAAAATACCGAGTGCTTCTAGGTATTGCTCCTCATCAGAATCAAGTCTCCGCGAATGAAGTTCTGCCACAACTTCAATGGCACTACTGTGCTGTGATTCTGCCTTAATCGCAACCAGTGGAAATGTTGCAACAAGGTTGTGATACTTCTTACCAGGTACATGCGTTTTCACTTTTTCCAACTCTTTCTATCGTATTCGCTGTGTGTCATAACGGATTTTATTAGAATTTGTTTCGTGTTGAAATTTATAGTGGCAGCCAAACGATATTTGTTGCCATCAATGTTGAAAATCCAAATGCCGTCAATTAAGTCGGCGCTTCGTAGTCTTTCGGTCACTTCTGCTGGATTCTTCCAGTCTGCCTGATTGATTCTTCGATGCCAACCATTGAATGCTGACTTCGCTTCAGGATGTTTCCTGACGAAAGTGGCTACAAGACCCGTGTTGAGAATATCCACCACGCACCTGTCATGCCGCTTTCTCAATCCTCCCATTCAGGGAGGATTCTGTCAAGGAAAATAATTAGTAGACTTGACTGATGATTAGTGAGTTTCCAGCTGACAGTTGCCGCTGACAATTTGCTTCTAGCATCCTAGAATAAAGGCTCTGAAACCCCCGATAACATGCGGCAAGCTTGTCTCGGGGCTTTCTTTTTTTGAATCTTGAACAGATCGATCACCGACTGGTCATAACAAAATAAACCACCAGGTAACACTCAAGTCACGCGGCACCGAGGGGTGGGGATGGGGGTCGTCAGACGGAGCGCAGCGTAGGCGTGCTCTTCTTATCTGCGCGGCCAGAAAAAAACCCGAGGCAAAAAGCCGCCACATTAACAGGCTGATTTTTCGCTCCGGACTTGAGAGACCGTTTGAACAGCCATATCGACAACAATGGCCAGGGCAAGGGCATTGATTTTCGAGGAAGGCTGTGGCTATTTCGCGGATTCCACTCCCTATACCGTAAACCCCGATTAGCTCAGTGTTTTGGCTTCGCTCGTCCAGGGCCTCTTCTAAAAGGTGTAACTGGGAATACCAAAGCAATTATTCAGGCACATCCAATGCAACCATACACGGTGGCTGTAAGGACCTGGCCCTGCAATCGTCAGAGTCACCATAAGCTATGGGGAATTTCACTCCCGGCAGAAAAGAAAGGCACGCCCAAGTTAGAGCAAATGCATTAACGGCCAAGAACCAAGGAAAAAATGAAGAAGTCGGAGTAGCAAAATAGATCAAGGCGGCAAACCCAAATTACAAATCTGACCGATCAACAAAAACTACAGAGGTGTGCTTTTTCAAAGGCGTTTTTAAATAACAAAAAAATTCCTTAGAACGCAGCTGACTTTCTCAACTTTCTCACTCATCAAAGCTTCGAGCGGCATGCTTCTGCTAACCGCTTAGATGTCACATTTATCGTGCGCGCGCCAAAGTCTTGTTTCATCATCGCCGTTTCAAATTAGTTGCAAGCGAATCATCAAGCGCCGCTGTAAAATACCTGGCATGATTTCCAGGTTATCGCCCAAGGAAGCTGCAAGGAACGTCAGTGACTAGAAACAGCTTGGACTGCTCGCTTTGTGGCAGAGACACAAACAATCGCGTTGTCGGTGAAAGCTTTACTCTCTGCAAGAGCTGTTTTGCCCGACATCTAAACAAAGCTCCAATCGGCGAACACGATAAGTGCCGTTTTTGTTGCCGGGCAAACAGCCAAATAGAAATAAACCAATATGGTTCTTGAGCATGGATGCCAGTGTCACTCGGGCCAAATCGAGCATACAAGGCCAAGCTTTAACATCTTTCCTTCGAGGGCTTACAAGTGCTTGACATTGACTTTATGCCAGTTTTGGCATATGCTTATTTGATGGATATAGACAAGCCTGAAATCATCAAAATTGATCCAGCGGAAGAAAAGGAGGTTATTTGGTGGCCGCAATCACTGACAGATGAAATCAAAAATGACTGGCCGCAGGCTATGAAAAAAGAAGGCGGCTTTCAGTTAGGACGTGTCCAACAAGGACTAGACCCGAACAACTACCGCCCAATGCCTAGTATTGGAGCCGGTGTCAAAGAAATAAAACTGCAAGATGATGACAAAAGTCAGTACCGACTTATCTACGTGGCGAAGTTCGAAGAGGCAATTTACGTTTTTCACGTTATCACTAAGAAGACTAGTGAGACTACGTCTACCCGAGATATCACGCTTGCAAAAAAGCGGCTGAGCGAAATCACAGAACATAGAAAAAAGAGTAAGAAACAATGAGCAAGAACGTATTTGCAGATCTTGGATTTAACGAAGAAGAGGCAGCAGGGCTGAAACTCAAGTCTTACCTTTTCATGTCTCTACAAGAAGCAATCAAAAATTCAATGAAAAAAGATGGCATGAATCAGACAGAAGTCGCTGTCGTCATCGGTGCAGATCAAGCAAAAGTCTCCAAAATTTTGAAGGGAAAGCTCGATGAGTTCTCAATTGAGCGCGTTACTGAATACATGCAAAAACTTGGCTATGACATTCATATCAGCACGACTCCGGCTCCAAAAGAGCGAGCTGGCTGCGTAGTTATGGATAAGCGCGAACTGGCGGGCGTCTAGTCGCCGACAAGCCGAAAAGCCGCCCCATTTAAGCAAACACTCCACACGATTGATTTCGAGTTTCAGCATCTTAAAACTATTCCTGTCAATCTATACTTGACGGTATGAGTAAGCTAATCGTGTCAAATCCAGCCAAGCAAAGCCTGAACAAACTACCGCTGTGGTCGTCCTTAGCCGCTTTCTTAGTTGTCGAATTAGGTGTAGGACTGAGTTTCTATCTCCACGAAGCAAATCAGTCCAACGAAGGCGCAAATGTGCTTTTTGGCAGTCTGCAATTTGCTCTTCTTTTCGCCATTCCAGCCGGTCTCGTTGTCTGCGGGTTAATTTGGGGCTGACACTGCTCCAGATTCAGGATGCATCAAAGTCATAACATTGTGAATGTGAGCCGATGTGCGCAAAACTTCTGGGCGGTTGGCATAGTATTCCTTTTGCACCAGTAAGACGAACATGCGGTAGCGTCCGTCCTGGGGTGGCGGGTGGGCAGCCTCAGCGGGCGGGAAGCCT
>JADYXQ010000185.1 GCA_021772135.1 Candidatus Obscuribacter sp. | reverse complement strand
CTCTACTACGAACCATCAAGCTACATTCCGAGTCCATGAGTGAGCGTCTTTGGCATCTCATTATCCCTGACATTCTTTTGCCTTTGCTCAGCAATGTGTTGGATTTGACTTTTAGAGAAGACAAGGGGCTCACAGGGGAAGAGTCAGTCGGTTCCGTTTTTGAGAGTCAGAGTTTACTCTATGCCCTGACCGGGCTCTCTGAGCTCTTGAGTGATGATGGCGCTAGACGGTCCTCCAAAGGGCCTCAAATGGAGCAACTGTGGGCAGCCTATTTTTGTGCCGTGCGTTTGGCGACTCTCTATGGCAACAGTAGGATTCGAGTGGGTGTTTTGAAATCCTTTCAGACAGGCCAATTAAGTTCGAGGCAAGCGACGACGATGATTTTGACGGCACTGCCGCCGCCTTTTTCAAAAACTTTCGTTACGACAATTTAGTAGAAGATATCAGGACCTGTCTGAACTCCACAGAGATGGCAAAACGCCAGTTCCGCGAGATTGCCAGAGTGGCCGGGCTGATTTTCCAGGGCTATCCTGGAGCTAATAAAACTGTAAAGCAGGTGCAAGTTTCAAGCAGTCTGCTCTACGATGTATTCGTAGACTTTGATCCAGATAACTTGCTGGTGCGGCAAGCCCACGATGAAGTACTGGAACGCCACCTGGAGATAAGCCGCATGATTGGCGCCCTGGCCAGGCTGTCCGCCTCAGATATTATCGAAATTCCCCTGGCCAAAGCTTCACCATTTTGCCTGCCTCTGATGGTTGACAGATTGAGAGGAAAATTGAGTTCCGAAAAACTGGCCCAACGAGTCTTACGTATGCAACTCGACCTTGCCAAAGACATGAGGCGCTGAGCACCTCTATGGCTGAGCTGGTGACAATGGAAGGGGTTGCTCACACCGAAATTGCCGGTGAGCCGGTAATTTTGCTGCCGCAAAAAGCTTTGTATATTCCGGCCACCCATTCGCTCGTTTTAGCAGATGTGCACATCGGCAAAGCCGCTTCTTTTCGCTCGCGTAACTTTTTTGCCCCAGACGGCATCAGTAGTTTTGACCTTTTTCGCCTCAGTCAGCTAATTAAGCAGTTTGAGGTCACCCGCCTGATTATTCTTGGCGATTTGGTGCATTCGCAAGACGGTATGACCAGCTCAGAAGTTGAAGTTTTTGAACGCTTTCGCGACGCCCATCCGACAGTATCTGTGATTTTGATTTTAGGCAATCATGATCGCAAAGTGCGCATACCGCCATCGTGGAATCTGGATCTTATTCATGGTTATATGGCCGAAGGCCCGTTTGTCTATTCTCATGATCTGATAAAGACAAAAGGAGGTTATCTGCTCTGCGGCCACGTGCATCCATCTGTGGTGCTTTATGGTCAGGGTAAGCAACGTTTGCGCCTGCCATGTTTCTGGTTGCGCAACAAATATGCCGTGCTACCTGCTTTTGGTGTTTTTACCGGCACTTACTCAGTTGCGCCCACGCGAACTGATAGAGTCTTTGTGGTGGCGCGTGATACTGTTGTAGCGGTAGCAATCGATACTGAAAAAGGCGAGGATTAAATGAGCACAATCTATGAATACACTGCCCGGGCGCTCGATGGCAAAGAGATTCCACTAAATCAGTATCAGGGCAATGTTATGTTGATTGTCAATACGGCAAGCAAATGCGGCTTTACCTCTCAATTTGGCGGCCTGGAAAAATTGCACGAAGAATATTCGAAACGCGGTTTGTCTTTGCTCGGTTTTCCTTGCAATCAGTTCGGCGCGCAAGAGCCTGGCGATAGCACCGAGATTGGTGCCTTCTGTCAAAAAAATTATGGCGTTGATTTTCAGATGTTCGACAAAATCGAAGTCAATGGCGACAATGCCCATCCGCTCTACAAGTATTTGACCGACAAAGCTCCTGGTCTGCTCGGTCTTAAAGACATCAAATGGAATTTTACTAAATTTCTCGTGGACAAAGACGGCAATGTGGTTAAACGCTATGCACCGAATGTGGAGCCAGGCGACATTTCTGCCGATATTGAAAAACTGCTCTAGTTCATGCGCTTGATGCAACTGTCGTGACATTCGCGAATGTATGCCAGCTCCGGGTGATCGTCATCGCCTTTGCCAAACAAATTCATGGCTTGTTTATAAAGTTCTAGCGCTTCGGTATATTTGGTCTGTTCGCGGCAGCAATTGGCCAGATTATTTAGCGATACGGCCAGTAGCTCGTTGTCTTCTGCGGGCAATTCTTGTGCTGACTCGACGCACAAGCGGAAATATTGCTCAGCTTCGTTATAACGATCGAGCTTGTAGTAAGCGCTGGCTAAATTGGAAAGAAAAATCGGCCTCTGCTCATCGCTCGATGGTCCAGCAGCTTCTGCTACCTTCCAGGCTTTCTGGCAAAGGGGCAAGGCATCGGCAAATCTGTCTTCGGCCAGAAAACAGCTGGCTCGATTTGAGAGCAGCTGAGCCAGAAGCGAAGGGTGAGTATTTTGATCATTTTCAAGCACGGCCACGCAGCGATCGAGGCAACGCTCAGCGGTGATGAAATTGGAGATGCTCATAAAAGCCATACCGAGGTTTCCAAAGGCCTCACCCGCCCACTTGTCTGAACGATCGGAAGGTTCTGTAAAGCTCAGAGCTTCAAGGCAAAAAGTTTCAGACTCTGAATATTTGCCATTTTTAAACGATGCGATGGCGGCGGCAATTTTCTCTTGCAGCACTTCAGTGGGCATGGACGACCTCAGTCATTACGTTAAAAGAAAGCATTACTATTTACATGCCACTAAATATAGTTTACTTCACGGTCTAGCAACTGAATTTTTGTATTAGGCAGCGCAAGCTTCAAGGCGGCGCGATCCGCCCGGCTGACTTGCAAATCATGAAAAACCAGGGTTTCCAGTGCTTCCAGGCCCTTGAGCCTGGCCAGGTCGCGATAACTCATATCTGTGCCCAGAAGTACAAGCTTTTTCAAAGATTTCATCTGTGCCAGTGACTCTAAGGCCACATTTGTAATCAGAGTATTTCTCAGATCTAGTTCTTCCAGCCCGGGCAAGGCCATAAGGTACGGAATACTGCTGTCCACAATGCTGCTGGAGGACAATTTTAAATCCACCAGATTGATGCAAGACGACAAGTTCTGCAAGCCGTCGCCGCTGATTTCTAGATTTTCCAGATCCAGCACTTTTAGTTCGCGCAAGTCTCTAAGAACGTTCAATCCCCGATCAGTCAAATGTGTGAATGAAAGACGCAAAGTATTGAGTTGAATCAACCGGCGCAAGCTTGAAAGACCTTTGTCGGAGACACGGGTATTAGATAAATTGAGCCAGCGCAAAGATGATAAAGAAGAGATCAGGGCCACACCTTTATCGCGCAACCGTTTGCAATTCTCTAAGTCGAGTGCCTTGAGCGCAGTTAAATTGGTGATTGCCGCCACGCCCTGGTCACCAATATCGGTGCCGCTTAAATTTAGCGTAGTTAACTCTTTGTAGTTACTGATATAAACCAGCCCACCATCGGTAATGGCTGTGTTAGCCAGGTTCAAAGATTTGAGATGGGTGAAATTGCGCAAATGCGATAGTGTGTCATCGCCAATGTCGGCATTGGCCAGATTGATGTCCCGAATAAATGTCAGTTTGGTCAGTGCCGCCATCCCTTGATCGCTCACCGGTCCAAGGCGCACGTTGCGCAATTTATTCAACTCTCTTAGATGGGTCAAATCTGTGTCTGTTAGCGGTTTTGGATATTCAATGAAACGCAATTCGCGCAGCAGTCGCAAGTGAGACAAAGCGTTATTATCAGCTGATGTAGAAGTAATATTGAGATAACGCAAATCGTGGAGGTTAGAAAGTTTGCTTATTCCCTCGTTGTTGACTCTAGTCAACGAGAGGTCCAGTTCTTTGAGTCTGTGCAAAGACCCAATTTTGGTCAGTGTCTCATTACCGATGCGGTTGCAACCTTTTAAATGCAGAGTCTCTAAATTTTGCAAGCTTTCGATGCCGCTTAAACCCTTGTCGCTGACCGAGTTATTGCTGGCATCGAGAATTTTCAGTCGAGGTAAGTCACTCAGTTCGATGGTTGCCCCATCGAAGCGAATTGATAATTCTTCTAGTGACGGAAGGCCGCTTACAACAAGTTTGACCAGATTGCGATATTCAGCATAACCGGGTTTGCTCGCGTCGCTGATTGCGCTCAGGTGCAGCCGCTTCAGGCCTGTCAGTTCGGCCAGGCTGGCCAGTCCGTCACCACGCAAATCCACTTGCCTGATTGATAATTCTTCAAGCTCTTTTAAATTGACGAGCGAATGGAAGAATGTCTCGGCTACATCGTCGGCCCTGATAACCAGACGCTTTAATTGCGTCAATTCGGCAACATGTTGCAGGCCGACTTCAGTGAGAGCGTCTACCCGTAAAACTAAAGTGGTTAGCTGGGGGAAGTAGCGCAGACAGCTCAAACCCTCATCGGTGGCCGCTGAGAAGACGATGTACAACTCTTCAAAATCAGTGACTTTATTAATGGTGGCAAGCAAGGCATCGTCAATATGAGCACCTTCCAGCAAAAGTTTTTTTGCGGTGGTGTGCGAGAGCAGCTCGCCCAGTTTGACGCCATCGAACTTACAGTGAGAAATGCGCAATTCTTTTAGCGAGTTGAGCTTTTGAATGGGCTTTAAAGCTTGCTCGGCTATCTGGCAAGAAGTCAGTTGGAATGTGCGCAAGCGCTGTAAATTTATTAGAGCGCGCAAGCTGCTTTTGTTCAGCTCTACACCACCCAGTCTGAGCTCTCGCAGACCGGCAATGCGATTGATGCAGTCCCAATCTTTTTCGCTCATTTCGGGAAATAGATAATCGAGCGACTGAATATCATCTGGTTTTAGCCGAGTGCATTCTTTGAGCGCTTCTCTATCAAGCACTTCAAGACGAATAAAAGCACGTCTTGAAACTTCTATGCTGCCTTTGGCTATGCCAAGTTCTTCCCAGTCGCGTTGTCCGCTGTTGTCGGCCCTGGCCAGCCATAATCTGCCCGGTGAGCATTCAAAAGGAAAAGCGAGCACGCGCCCGCCGTGAAGCACGATATGGCAGCGGGTCAGTTTGGCATTGAGTTCGGCTGCCCCTTCGCCTGTAACAAGAGTGGAGTCTAAATAAAGCTTGTGTAAATCGGTCAGATGTTGCAGTCTCACCAGCCCGTAATCGGTTACTCTGGTGCCGCCTAGATCGAGTATGTTTAAGAACAGCAAGTTGCGTAGAGAAGCCAGACCACTATCGGTGATATTACGTTCAGGCAGTGTCAAATAACGCAAGCCGGTAAGTTGTGCTAGATGTTCGAGATCCGAGTCGGTGATTTCAATCTGGCGAAAATCAATCGACTGCAGATCATTGCTGTTTAGCTGACGCAAATTGGCCAATTCGGCTTTGGCATCAAGCAAGAGGTGCACATTGGCTGCAGCTGGCACCGTGACGCGACCACGTGCATCGCCCAGTTTCTCTTCCCACCAGCCGCTTTGATTACCAGACCTGACGATAAGAAAAAGCAGACCGAGCGAATTATCTTTGGGGAACGAAATCGTTCTGGTTTCATCATCCTGATTCAATCGCTGCATGCAGATCTATCTCGTATTTTTTGTATCTATCAATGTGGGCCTGCCAATATTTTCCACAGGAACGCCCAAATTACTCTCCAGGTCTCTGGCATACCGCTCTGCCGTCTCCGGATCAGTGCCTGTACCGATAAATACTTTCTGGAAAGGGTGTGCTTTTTTCAAATAGATCAGGCCGTCAACCAGAGTATCCGGCAATATTTTTGTAGTGAGTACGATATCGTGATTTTTAAAGCTTGGACCGATTTGCTGTGATACCACTCTTTGTAAGAGTTCGTGCATCATGCCGCGGCGAGCTGATTCTTCTTCTGCGTGGAAAATAATAATTTCTTTGGGGCCTGGCTCTTCACGTTCGAGCAGCTTAATCAGCATTGTGGCCAGGCTCCGGGCTTTCGCTCCACCGGTGCACAAAACAAATGTGGGAAGATCTTCTGGAACTTCTTCCATGTTGGCAAATTTTCCCATGCCCAGCCGTAAGTCGGGCAGTTCGCGCAGTCTGCCTTCAAGTACGCCCATACGATAAAAACACATGAGTATTAAAATCACGCCTAAAATCTGAAAACCAAGGCCACGTGCTCCTTCGGCTGAAAACAAAAGTACTACTTCGCAGAACAAAAGAGTAATCAAACCGATGGTCGGCGGAATGGGTAATTTATAACCGGACATGGGAAATGTCCATTTGGTTTTGTATGGTGAACGCTCAACTTTGAGTGGCATTTTAATGCGCAACATAATTACGCCAAAACAGAACGAAGCCATGACAGCGAGAAAAGCCATGCCGTAGACCTGGCCTAAATTGTCAACTTGTCCCGGCAAGAGCATGATCATGATGGAACAAACGGCCATGAACATCAGGCACACATACGGATAACCATGCATCATGGGAAACCTGTGCGCCCAGCGCCGCAAGAAAAAGGCCGGCAGATTACCTTGCTTGGCCATAGTGGTGCATAAGCCGATGCAACCGACATACGCGGTATTTACAGCAGCAAATAACATCAATGCTGCGTCAACCACCAGTACTATCAGTAGTGGCTTACCGCCTTCCACGAAGGCAAGTCCAGACAACAAATTGTTTCGACTTTCAAGCAGCTGGGCGTCGCTTAACAGACCGAGGCACAGAAATGACGTAATTGGAGCTGTGATACCCACGAGTAAAACTACAGAGAGATAAATGTATTTGAGGGTTTTCCAGGTAGGTGTCTTCAACTGTTCCACAATTTGCGCCGCTGATTCAAAACCGGTAATGCCAAGAAAAGCGGCGGCAAATCCGTGCACAAAATGGGCCGGTTGTATTTTACTGAAACAGTCTGTGAACCTGGTCAAATCAATATGGCGTTCATAGGCCATGATCACGCCTTTGACGTCCATATATAAAAGTAGACCAAAGTGGAAGAGGGCAATGAAAAATACGATCATAGCCGGCTCTTTGATGCCGACGATATTGAGCAGACCAAAAACAATGACAGGCAAAATCGCCACAATGACAATATTCGATACTGGCCAGTTCATGATGTTGTCGATCGAATCTATATAAAAAGCACCGGAAAGCGCGCTCACAGCTGCGGTGGCCAGGTAAGAAAGAATGGTGAGAGCGCCTACGACAATGGCAAAACGCTTGCCCACAGTCTGCAACACCATGATGTACGCGCCGCCATTGAAGGGGCTGACCGCGCAACCTTCCTCATATGTGGCTTTGAAAACCCACATCAGCAGGCAAACTACAAGAATGATGAATGGTGCGGCAAAGCCCACCAGAGGCAAGATCACGCCTGTTGTATAAAAAACCGATGTGCCTATATCAGCGCCGACGATAGCTGCTGCCAGCCACCACGCGAGCAGGGCGTCGCCGTGGTGATGATGATCTGAAATTGGCTTGACTGGTGCGCCTGGATCTGCCTGGCTGGGCTCAGACTGGTTCACTGAAATTCATACCTGTCTGTGGTTTCCGTTTGCTACCTGAACAGTTGCTTATGCTTGACAATTATATTGATGGTTAGTGATTTAGGCTACTACATCTGCAACACGCGTCAACTGCTAAACGTGAATAGTCGTCAATCTGATATCGTTTCGCAATACCTTTGAAAAAACCATTAAAATGGTTAGTTAGACGCACAGCAAAGCATCACAAGGAAAGTAATCAAGATGAATACTGCAAGCAGAAGTCAGGTCAATGCCCTTTCCCGCCGATTGCCTGCCGCTCTAGCAACTGCCGTCTCTGAAATTTTGTCCGATTGGACAGCCACCAATAAAATTCAAAAGCTCTGGCAAAAGGACGCTACTTTATGGACCAGCAAAGATGAAGCCAAATGGCTGGAATGGCTCAATGTGGTAGCCGGTCAGCAAGCTCTACTGCCTGAATACGAGGCTTTCGCTCGTGAAATCAAAGACGCCGGTTTTACTGATGTGCTTTTACTGGGCATGGGCGGCTCGAGTCTGGCGCCAGAAGTTTTTGCCGTTACTTACGGCTCGCAACCAGGCTACCCGCGCTTGCGTATTCTTGACTCTACAGATCCACAACAAATTAGACACCTTGACGCAACAGTAGATGCCAAAAAGACTTTGTTTGTGGTCTCCAGCAAATCGGGCAGCACCCTTGAGCCTAATATTTATATGGCTCATTTTCTCGCCATGGTCAAACAAACGGTGGGCGAAGACAAGGCCGGGTCTCACTTTATTGCCATTACCGACCCGGGTTCAAAACTGGCGGCTGTGGCTAAGAGCGAAAATTTCCGCCGGGTATTTCTTGGCTATCCCGGCATTGGTGGCCGCTATTCAGCACTTTCGCCCTTCGGCATCGTGCCTGCCGCACTGATTGGCCTCGACTTGCAAACTTTTTTAGCCCAGGCGCAAGAAATGACTGTGCAGTGCCAGGCCAACGACGCAGAGAATCCAGGTCTGGTGCTTGGTGCAATTATGGGAGCGGCAGCTAGAGACGGCCGTAATAAACTGACTATTGTTACCTCGCCGGCCATTCACGATTTTGGCGCCTGGCTTGAGCAGCTTGTGGCCGAATCAACGGGTAAAGAAGGCAAGGCTATAATTCCAGTTGATCTTGAAACTTTGAGCGCAAACACTTCTGTTTATGGTGACGATCGACTTTTTGTTTTCGTCAAGCTTGAAGGCGACAGCGGTAAGTTTGATGGGCTGGACAATGCCGCCATTGAAGAAAGGCTTCAGGCCCTGGAAGCAAAAGGGCATCCGGTGGTGCGCATAATTTTAACCGACAAAATCAACCTGGCTCACGAATTTTTCCGATTCGAAATCGCCACAGCAGTTGCCGGTGCTGTAATGGGCATAAATCCTTTTGATCAACCTGATGTTGAAGCAAGCAAAATCAAAACTCGTGAACTAACCGACGAGTACGAGAATACCGGTAGCCTGCCTGCTGAGGAAGCATTTTTTGAAGAAGGTCAGATTAAACTATTCAGTGACCAGGCGAATATTGACGCATTGAAAAAATCATCTGCCACCAACACTCTCATTGGCTTGCTCAAAGCTCACCTGGCAAGATTGAGTAAGGGTGATTATTTTGCACTACTCAATTATATTGAGATGAACAAAGCCCACATCGATATTGCTCAGCAAATTCGTTTGTCTGTGCGTGATCAAAAGCATGTTGCCACCTGCCTAGGCTTCGGGCCGCGGTTCTTACATTCCACCGGTCAGGCCTATAAAGGTGGGCCAGACACTGGTGTGGTCTTGCAGGTGACCTGCGAAGACGAACATGATCTAGCGGTGCCCGGTCAGAAATATAGTTTTGGTATCGTTAAAGCAGCGCAAGCAAGAGGCGACTTTGACGTGTTAACCAGTCGCAAGCGCCGGGCCTTAAGGGCGCATATCAGCGGCAATCTCGAGTCTGGATTAAAACAACTCGCTGAAGCAATTCACCAGGCTATTAATTAAATTGTCGGCAGCGGTAACAAATAAAAAGCATTCACCCAGGCACTACTACGCCTTGTTGACAAGCGTCATTGTGCTTTCGTTTATTGCACCCCTGGTCGATCACACTATCTGGTCGCATATCTTAATTGGCATTTTGCTCACCCTGGTTCTTCTGTTCTCAGCGCTATCAGTGCGCAGCGAAGAGAAACTCGATTGGTTATCGATTAGTCTGGCCGTATTGGCAACAGTCGGCTGGACACTGGCATTTTGTACGAATATGGTGCCTTTTAAAGGGCCGGTTTTTCAGATTCTTTCGCTGGGCATGATTCTGCTTTTCTTTTTGCGCATTGTACGGGTGATGGTGCTGGACCTTTTAACCGGAAGCATCAACTCTAATCGCATTTGTGGTGGCGCTTGCGTCTATGTCTTAATTGGTTTCTGTTTTGCTCTAGTGCACATGATGGTGGCAATACATGATCCTCATGCGTACCGCGATAATGTCAAAGGTTACGATTCGACGCGCGAGCGCCATGAGCGTTACCCACTGCTGATCTATTTCAGCTTCTGCACCCTTTCTACTGTGGCTTATGGCGATATTATTCCTGTAAGCAGGTTGGCCCGTGCTCTTTCATGCCTTGAAGCGATGAGTGGTCAGCTTTATCTGGCCATCATGGTGGCGCGACTGGTGGGCATGCACACGGCGGTCAAAGCCGAACCACGCAGGCTGGAAGCGGAAAAAGTACTAGAGGCAAAACTGGCCGAGTAGTCGGCAATTACTTACTTGCTCAACTCTGGTTCTAGTTGGCCCGCTTCTGTCTTTGCTTCAGTAATTAAAATGGAGTGAGTATATTCTTTAAAGGCGTCAATAATTTTGTTATGGAAAGTTTCGGTTGCAGAAATTTTTCGACGAATGGCGCTTGATTCGGCAGTTCCAGGCTTATATTCAGACGCGGTGGCATAGAGTGCCTTAAGTTCTTGATCAAGAATTTCGTCAACGATGTCGCAAGCTTTAGAAATTATCTGATCTGGTGCTTCTCCGTCAGCGGATGCGTCAGCCGACTTGGCCTGTTTTTCAGCCGGTGAGAGATTAGCCTCGGGCTGATAGCCCACAGCAATGTTTTCGCCCAGTGAAAGGTTGGAATGTTCGTGATTGCCCATCAGTTCAGATTCGCTCATCACACCACTGGCGAGGCGAATTAAATCGCCGAATAACTCTTTAGCCAGGTGAGGCATGGTTTCAATCGGCACATCTTCACCTCCGATCTTCCATACTGCGTTAGCACCGACGGCGGTGCTAACGATTTCCATAAATGGCGGCATTTCGTCTTCGCCGATAGTGTCTGTATCGAAAGCCATGACCATGGCTGCCGGAATGACAAAGACAGCGATTTTGTGCTCGTGGCCGCGCACGATCAGAGCCCAGTCGCGAGTTGTCAAACGCCCTTTGTAGCTTTTGTCGACTGGCTTGTACCAGACATCTTCGTTCCGTTTTTCGAATAATCTCGGCTTCTCGTAGGAAACATAGAGATTTGTACCGATCGCTTTTTTATTAAACTCATAGGTTAGCTCGGCAAACTGCGCGCACAATTTATTAATCCATTCGGTCACTTCTTCAAAAGCGGTACCCACTGCTGCCTGCGTTTCCATGGGTTTTTCAACATCGGCCGGTAGAAGCCCGTTAAGCCATCGGCCGGTCTCCTGGCCTCGCTTAGCCTTCAGGGCGTCGAAGATTACTTGTGAGCCTTCAGGTACCGAAAACTCGGGTGACAGCTCTGCTGCGCGTTCTGTGGCTTCGCGCATACGCGACTGGTCGGCCTCTTTATTTCTCTGCATCACAAATTTACCCGATGCCCAAAGATCATTAAAACGACCCATCTTCGTTACCGCCTGTTTTTCGAAAAAGCTGACATATAATACACTTATGGGTTCACAAAGGCCAGGTTTGTATTTGCATGGATGATTCGTCTACTCAAAAAGTCACTATTGAGAAAAAATATTGTCCGCAATGCTTCCAGCAGTTTGAAGGCTTCATTGAGCTTTGCCCTCAAGATCAAACCGTTTTGCGTGGGCCAAAAAATGATCCATGGATAGGCAAGGTCTTCGCCGAACGCTACATGGTCGAATCGATTCTTGGACTGGGTGGCATGAGTGTAGTCTATAAAGCCAAGCACAAACTGATGGACAGAACCGTGGCAATTAAAATGCTGCATAACGTCCTTAAACAAGATGTGGTGGCGCTTGAGCGCTTTAAGCTGGAAGCGCAGGCTTGCAGTTCACTCAGTCACCACAATGTAATTACAGTCTATGATTTTGGCGTCACTCCTGATGGTGAGCCGTTCTTTGTTATGGATTGTTTGGAAGGCGAGAGTCTCAAAGATTTGATCGAACGCAAAGGTCGTATTCCATTTGACCGAGCTTTGTCACTGTTTAAACAAATTTGTGACGGTCTGGAAGCTGCTCACAAAAGAGGCATCATCCACCGCGATTTGAAGCCGGCCAACGTTATTGTCACCAAGCAAGATGACGGGTCAGAGCTTGTTCGTCTGGTAGATTTCGGCATCGCTAAAATGATGGCACAACCAGGCAAGGAGCAGCAGCAGCTAACTAGAACCGGCGAAGTTTTCGGCAGCCCAATTTACATGAGCCCCGAGCAATGCCTGGGCAAAGAACTTGACGCTCGCTCAGACATTTATGCCCTTGGCTGTTTAATGTATGAAACTCTGGCCGGCGAGCCTCCCTTTGTCGGCGGTGGTTTTTTAGAAACCATGAACATGCATGTAGGCGAAATAGCCAAACCGATCAATGAGTTTGTGCCTGATGCCAAAATTCCTTCTGAGCTGGAAGAAATAATAGCCAGGTGTATGGCTAAAGAACCAGGTAAGCGTTTTAGCAGCGTCAGTGAACTGCGCGACACTCTGGTCTATATTACGACTGCTTTGTTAGGTTCGAGCCGCACTCATATTTCAAGCATTAGTGGCGCACGACCGGCGGCGAAGTCGCCTGCGCCGGTCCATGCGGTGGCATCGAATGTGGTGGCTTTAATTTGTGCCGTATTGCTTATTGGGATTGTTTGTTTTTGTGCAATGTGGCCGGGGCCGCCCGATGATCGGGGAACGCCATTTAATAAGATACTCTGGCAACTAACTCTGGCGGCTGGTGACAGTGCTTTGACAGACAAAGATTTTGCTGTTGCGGAGCAAAAACTTAATCAGGCAGAAGTGATGGCTCGCCAATTTGGCGACCATAAGACCCGTTTGAATCTGGTTCTTGACAGAAAAAGTGATCTGTATGAACACTGGGATGGTCACGCTGAAGCGCTGGCAAAAACTAACAGTGAAATTAGAGAAATCGAGAATGAGCGCGTTACCAACGATGCTAAAAACCTGCTGACCCTAATCGAAAAGCTAAAGAATACACCCCTAGTTGCCACTGATGGCGGTGCGCAATTGAAAGCTGAAGCCCAGGTGCCTATGCTGATATCTACGGCTAAAAATTTGCACGGTAAGGGCCTCTATGAAAATGAAGAGTTGCTGTTGTCAAAAGCCATCGAGGTAGCAAGAATGCGGCTTGGCAACGATTCTGTACAAACAGCCGAGATCGCAACTCAGCTGGCAGATTGCCTGCAAGCACAGCGCAAATATGAAAGAGTGCGTCCGCTTTTAGCGGATGCTATGGCAGTTTATAAAAATAAGTCTGACCGCCGCCCCGAAGCTTACGCTCGTGCCCTGGCCAAACTCGGTCAATTCGATACCGACCGCACTGATCTCGCCAGGTCAGGGCCTGAACTTTCTCAGGCGCTCGAGATTGCACGAAAAGCCAAAGCTTCTCATGAAGTGCTTGTACTTTGTTTGCGCAGTTATGCCGATTATCTTGGTCAGACTGGTAAAAAAGCTGAAGCTCAAGCGCTTATTAAAGAAGCTGATGGGCTGGATAAGTAAAAGCTTTACTCGATGGATGACTGTTGAAGAAGAGCAGGCTTTTCTTGTCTACTTGCGTTTCGGAATTAAAACCTTAGTCAGCATACTTTGAACAATGTCACCATTTTGATTTTTGGTATTACTTTGCAGAGTAATTATGCCCTTATCCGGTTTGGAGCGTAGAGCTTTAATTTCTAGAACTTCTGTTTCAACGTGCAAAACATCGCCTGGTCTGGTAGGCAGCGGCCATTTGATGTCGGCGCTTAAACCCACCATTGCGCCAGCACAAGGCAAGCCGCTTCTCACGAGCATTGACATGGTGATAGCTGCAGTATGCCACCCACTTGCTGCCAGGCCGTTAAAAAACGTCGCTTCTGCCGCTACTTCATCGGTGTGAAATGGTTGCGGATCGAACTCGCTGGCAAATTCGATTATTTGTTCTTTGCCGATGGATTGATTGTCGCTCATGAAAACTGTGCCGACAACGAAATCGTCAAAGTAAAGCAACTTAGCCGTAGGGTCTGTTGATGCCATTAGTATTATTGTTCTCGTCTTGAATGTGCCACTGCTTCTATTTTACTGAACCCATCAACTTTTTGATGTAAGGCGTCAGTAATGCCAAGAAAGCTCCCGCACCAATTGCAGCAATTGCCATGGCGCCAAAGAGAAAAACCATGGCATCGGTAGAACCTTCTTTAAAGAAGCCGCTGAAGTACCCGGCCATTTTGTTGCCGATTGCCGTTGAGACGAACCAACCGCCCATAGTCAGGCTTGCCAGTCGTGCTGGAGCCAACTTAGTCACCGTACTGAGGCCCACCGGGCTCAAGCAAAGCTCACCTACAGTCTCGACAAAATAGACTGCAATTAAAAACAGGGGGCTAACTTTACCCTGGGCCGTTAGTATCGCCGCCGGTACCATAATGGCGATGCCAATGCCGAGAAAGAGAAGTCCCAATGCAAATTTGCCGGGGCTTGAAGGCTGTTCCTCACCCAGCTTGATCCACAACCACGAAAATACTGGTGCCAGCAAAATTACGTAGACAGGCTGAAAAGCCTGCAACCAGCTAGATTCAAAAGTGAAGCCAAACAGGGAATTATTGGTGCACTTGTCTGCAAATAAATTCAAGCTTGATCCACCCTGTTCATAGATTGACCAGAATAGAGCGTTAAAGATAAAGAGGCATAGTAGTGCCCCAAGCTTTTTCCACTCGTCTGCTGTGAATATAGATTTTGCTGGAGCACTGGAATTACTTTCAGCTATTTGCGGAACTATTTCAGGTTTAAACTTGCCGCCAATCTTATCTAATAGATGCCATTGCATAAGTAGATGAGCCAGGCCAATACACATGCCGACGCCGGCAGCTGCAAAACCAAAGTGCCAGCTTGCTTCAGCGGGAATGCCGGCTTGAGCGAGAATCTCTTTGAAACCATCGCTTTGTGCCAGATAGCCGCAAACAATGGGCGACATGGTTGCCCCCATGTTAATGCCCATGTAGAAAATAGAAAATCCGGCATCGCGCCTTGGATCGTTAATGTGATAAAGCCTGCCTACCATTGTGCTGATATTCGGCTTGAGCAAACCGGTACCGAGCACAATCAAGAGCATGCCGCCAAAAAATCCGGTGAGGTTGGGCATAATCATCGTGAAATGGCCCAGGGCAATAATAATTCCACCCAGCAAAATTGCTTTTCTAGCACCAATCAGTCGGTCTGCGATGAAACCTCCAGGAATGGAGGTTAGATAGACGCACATGGTGTACCAGCCGTAAATGTCGGAAGCTCTCTCTACCGAAAAACCTAAACCGCCTTGCACCGCCGGCGCCACCATAAACAATATTAGAATAGCTCGCATGCCGTAATAGCTAAAGCGTTCCCAGAGTTCAGTAAAGAAGAGGACGTTCATGCCACGAGGGTGACCGCCCAGTCCGCCTGTTTCTAAGACGGCATCACTGGCGAGATTAGTCATTGATTGCTCCATGCATATGTAGCTTCTGGTGTCGCTAGCGGTGAAGATGGTGATTTTAGGCTGTTATAGCAAGCGTTCATTTTCAACACTATAAAGAGAAAATTCGGCAGCGCACCTGACTTGCTGCTACGAAACCCTATAATACAGCCACTTTGAAGCCAGATGATTGAACAATAACTTGAGTCATTAAGCATATACTTTTGGCTCAAGGTGCATGTCATGGGCGTTAAAATCCGCTGGGTGTGCGGCTTCTTAGCGCTTGTAATTTAAGCTTTTGGAAACCCTAACTCTGTGACGTATTGGAAGAATTTATCTTGACGCCTCTGCGAGGCTTGATAGTGGGCGTTTCCATGAGGTTGATGCTTGTTGCGTTTCGGAGCTTGTATATAGCGCGGTTATATAAAGTGCGCCCATCATGATGTATTGCGTTAAGTGTGAGACCGGGCTTATGATGTTTGCATAGAAACGAAATCGAACTCCATATGCATCTGGCTCGGCTGCTTCACTTGAAGCCCGCAAGCCTTGCTCTTTGTGTTGTGGTAACTGCTAGAGAAGCTTCATCAGCCCCTCTGACAGAGTTGTTCGTCTAATCAGACAAAAACACGATTTGGTTTCTCATTAAATACCACCACCAATACACCGATTGACTTCATCAACAATGTTGGCACTGCCGACGTCGCTGGTGTGTGCCACTATCGGTAATACCAGGAGAAGATCATGAGAAATTCAGCAGACGTTTCCGAAAGAGCGGAACTTCACGAAGAAAAGGGAAACTATGTAGAAGCCGAAAAGCTCTACAAGAAAGCCCTTGTGCTGAAATCAAAAGAAATCGGCGAAGAATCATTCGAACTGGTGCCTTACCTATATAACCTCGGCATGACACAGTTTGCCACAGACAAACACGAAGATGCTTTGACTTCCTTCAACCGCTTACTCAACCTGCTGACCTTACAACAAGCAGAAATCAGCGGCGACATCAAAGAGCTTCGTCATCTGATCAGTGAAGTGCATCGCGAGCAAGACGAAGAAGCAATGCCTATAATGGTCAGCGCCTAAAATCTAAAAGAATGAGGCGGGGAATCCCCGCCTCAAAGCGAAAGTTACTTTGCTGCGTCTGCTGTAACAACGTTATCAGGTAGCTTTCCGGCTTGAAATGACTGGCGCTGTTCCAGGTTGGCAAGATCCATTGTGAATTTTTGCCACTGGCCTTCATCATTTAAAACGGCCATTTTCCAGTCGCCCACTGAACCTTTAGGAAATTCCCAGGTTATTTGATCGCCGTTTTCATTACTAAAGCCTTCAGCCTGAGTGTGCACCACGCCTGGTTCTAGCTTTTTCAAGTTGGTCCAGACCTGATCGAAAATAGCCCAGCCTTTTTCTTCATAAAGGGCCTGATGGGGTTTGAAGCTATAAATTACTTGTACCTGATGCATGTATTGGCAGAGCCAGCGCACAGCTGTATGCGGCATCACCGGTTCGGTATCATCTAAAAGCATGCGCACAACGTCAGCAATATATTCGTTGAAGTCTTCGTCACCCCTGACAAAGCGATCGACTTCAGCTACCGGATCACCGTTGTCGAGATAAAGAGCAATCTGCGACCAGACTCCGGTGCCTTCTTCTTCATCGCTTTCGATTTCAGCGTCAACCAGGGCGTCAACCAGCCACTGTGCAACAGCGTCGGTAGATACTGGAATATTTTTTGTGCCGAAGAAATCCATGCACGTAGTTATAGCCTCTAGAGGTTACTTCCGGCAAGTAAGGCAAAGGTTTTAGCCAGATTTGCCACCAGTTCTGTAAACATAGCCATATTAATCTTGTCAGGCAGGTCATCGGCAGTATGGTAGAAGGGATAGCGAAATGGGGCCGTATCCGTAACCATGACGGCCTGATAACCCATTTGCCAGAAGCACATATGATCAGAAAGCGACACACCGGGCAGGCTATCTGGAGCGGCAATCTTTTGATAGGGAAAATTGCCCACGGTTTTGAAAATATCAGTGGTTTCAGTAAGCAGGCCTGCTGATTTTAAATTTGCAACGAAGGCGATGAAATTGCCCTGGTCGGGATATCCGCTTATTCCTGGAGGATAAGTCTGGCTGCCGGTCTCGTCACTGTAATAGCCCATGGTCTCTAATGAGAACATTGCTTCAATACTTTCGTTTTGGTCGCGACATCGCCTGGCATAGTTGTGGCTGCCCATACCGGGCCCGCCGAAATAAGGCGACTCTTCGTTCACGAAGGCGACAAAGCGGATGGTCTTTTCGCTTTTGATATTTTTGAAAATTTGCGCCAGGGCAAGCAATGCTGCCACCCCTGTGCCATTGTCATTAGCGCCGGGAGAGCCTACAACTGAATCGTAGTGTGCACCAATGACAATAATTTTTTCCGGGTTTACTGTTCCTGTAATCTGCCCTTTTACATTGGCAAAACTGGTCGCTTGGTAAGTAAATTCGTCCAACTCTTTAAACAGGTTATTTCGCGAAAATTGCCAAGCAATATAATCAGCAGTTTTTCTCAGTGAGCCTGTGTTATTTAAGTTGCGTTCGCCGATTTCAATAGCGAGTACATTTAAATGCTCAGACAAAGTTTGAGAAAGAAACTGAAACTTAAACTGATTGTCTATCTGCGGCCGCCTAGCTCTTCTTGTGTTTTGTCGATTAGATGTTCGAGGGCGAGCAAACTATATCTTTCAAAACGGTCGGCGGTAAGATTCTTGTTTTCAACCGTCCAGCTAAGATCGCATTGACCGAATTCTAATTTTACATCCGCTTCAAAGACCATCAATGGCTCATAGCAGGCTTCTTCATGTGACAAACCCATCACCCGATCAGCGGCAATGAGGAAAAATTCCACACGATCTTGCATGCCGCGTATGACCAGGCTAAATTTGCTCGTTGAAAAACGAGTGCGATAAAAGCTGGTTGATTTTGAAGCTTGCCTCTGGCGATTGAGCTCAACAGCTTCGTTCGGCCGACTGGGCGGTACGCAAGTCAGATGTAATTCGGAAGCACCACCGGCACGATTAATTTCTTGAGTGTAGGCTTCAAGCATGCCGAACAGCCTGTCAATCATTGCAACCATCGCTTGTTCTACGGCAAGCTGTGCGCGTTCGCTATTGTTGGCAGTCTCTCTGGCGCGTTCAGAATAAGCGAACGATTTCTGTGTCAAATAAGCCACATAATCAGGTCGAACAGGCTGAGTAACCAACCGGTAGTTTTCGATAATTTTCTGCGCTTGATTCATCAACTACACAAGTAACAGCATGACAAGCCTACAATAGCGACTGGCAGCGGTTTTTCGTAGTTAATAAATATTCACAGTCATATGTATATATCGCTAAGGGCGAGCGAAATAACTGGGTTCGTTACCGGCTCTCCATTTAATATTGCAACCAACGCTAGGTTTTTGATCGCTGCTTTGCGGCTTATCTGCTAAGGCGGCATCGATAGCATTGCGCAGATCATGACCGGTCAGCGGAACGTTGTTGCCCGGTCTGCTGTCGTCGAGTTGCCCGCGATAAACAAGAGTGCGGCCGCGATCAAAGACGAAGAAATCGGGAGTGCAGGCGGCGCCATAGTCTTTGGCCACATTTTGAGTAGGGTCATAACAAAGAATAAAAGGTAGTGAGTTGTCGATAGCAAACTGCTTCAAATTTTCGGGCGAGTCGTCAGGATAAGCTTCGGCGTCATTGCTTGAAATTGCTACCACAGCCAGATCTTGTTCGGAAAAGTCGCGTGCCACGCGCAAAATTTCATCTTTGACGTGAACAACATAAGGGCAATGCTTGCAGACAAACATCACCAGCAAAATTTTGTAGGCCTTGAAAGTCTCAAGTGAAATGTCGAGATTAGTCACTACATCTTTCAAATGAAAGTCGGGCGCTGTGGTGCCTAAAGCAAGCATTGTCGAATATGTAAGTGCCATATAGTTTTCCTCTCTGCCAATATTAATGCATTGTATATCTGTAGGTGGAATAAATACATTAACCACGCCAAGGGTCGGCTGTTCACCTTAAGGGCATCTGCAGCCGAAATATAGTAATGTTCATGCAGGTAATAATGTTGACTACGCTTCTTTTCTGATGCAGGTACCGATGACTGACGATTTAGCTTTTCAAGATAAGCTCGACGAAATGGAATTGCGGCTCAAAGGCATACTTGGAGCCATTCCTGCTGGTGTCGTATTTATAGCCATGGACGGCCGGGTTGAAGCAGTCACTGAACAATTTGAAAAGCTCAGCTCTTTCGATTCTCGAGATATTTGCGGTCGCAACATCAGTAAATTTATTAAAACTGATCTCAATGACACCGAGCTTGTCGCCAGGCTTTCTCAATGTTGCGATGAAGGAATAATTTCAGCACAAGGCTCAACAAAAGACGGCAGTGCCATACCTATAAAGTTGACAGTTTCTATGATTAACACTGCCGAAGGGGTTGGTATGATGCTTTGCATCCTCGACGCCACTAAGCAAAGCATTTTGTAAGAGAGAAGCTAAATTGGCATTTGAAGTTTATATTGCTATGGGCGATTCGATGACGCTGGACGATTATCCGGCCGGCGATGCCGAACGCAGAGGTCTCAATTGCCGCAAAGATATCGGCGCAGCGGCTCTGCTTTATCAAAACGAAGCCCAACTTTTTCCTGAGCTGGCTGGTAAAGATCTCGTCTCTCAGTATCCCAGGCTGCAATTTGTCAATCTGGCATACGACGATGCCACAACTGAAGACATGATTTTCGAAGAACGCATTAGTAAACTCAATCAATTTTCCACTGCTCATTGTTTGATTACATTGACAGTAGGCGGTAACGATCTGCTCAAAATTTTCAAAGATATTCCAGCAACGAATATGCGCGCTCTTACCAGTGCTACGCAAGAGGTGCACACTCGTTTTCTGCACTTATTGAAATTAATAAAAGCAACCGTGCCGGCCAGTACAATTTTGCTCACTACTTTGTATGACCCTACAGATGGTACCGGAATTCTCCCGAGTACTACCATGGGCACCGGCACTCTTCCCATTGCCTTTATTCAGCAATTTAATACCTTTATTGAATCATGCGCTAGGAGGCAGAAAACCGCTTTAGCTGACGTTTATTCGCACTTCAAGGGTCACGGTGCCGAGTGCGGTCATAAAGATAATTTTTGGTATTGTCCTCTGCAGCCAATTGAACCAAGCTATCTCGGTGCCAGCGAAATACGCAGGGTATGGCTTGAGACTTTGCATTCAGGAAAAGACAGTTAACAGCAAATTAGAGATGCAGTATTTACAAGTTTGCCTTGGCAAGATTTTCACCAAGGTGCGGCATAAGCTGGGCTCATCCTATAAAAGTTAGCTCTTCATCCATCATGGCAATACGCTATGAAAGAGCGGAGTCTATCTGATTCCCATTTTTGCAATCAGCCATTTTTTAGTTCTGGGAAAATAACGATAGAGATTATCGGTATTTTCGTCGTAGCCGCCCATCATTGAGCCAAATAATTCAGAGCAAGTCTCACGCGGGCCCCAATCATCTTCTTTCATAAATGCACCAAGGACTGGAGCCATTCCTGGTGGCACACTGGCTTTATCGGCCTCCCATTCTTTGCGTAGGGCCGGATTTTTTGAGATGGTCATCATGTCGTCAAGCAACTGAAAACACATATTGCCGGCCTGGAGGCGAATATATTTTGGTGGCCTTGCTTCTTTGAGACTGTTGTTACCACGAAACTTGGGCCGCTCGTAGATATTCATATCCTTGCCATAAATTCGCCCTGGTACTTCTGCCATATTGAGTGCAGGTGTGTCTTCGGGCAAGTCTTTCAAAGACTCAGGCCAGCGATCAATCATGTTGGGTGAGATAGTGATGCGGGCCTCGGCGTCGTCGTCCAGTTTCTTGCGAAGCGACGTCGGCAGTGCGGCCACAGCTTCTTTGGCCGCATTAATGGTGGCCTGACTGACTGGCTTGTGATTGAACTGCGGCGGGGTGACAAAGATCCTTGCAATCAAGCCCTGATTAGCTGTAGCGGCAGGAGCAGGGCCATTGGTAGCACCAGATGCGATGCCCGATCTTGCTTGCACAGCTTCGATTGAAGCGGCGGCCGACTTAGCTTCTTCTGTGCCTCTAAAAGATTTGGTAACTATTTCATATGTTTGATTGGCACGTGCAATTTGCCCCAGAGCGGTAAAACAATGAGCACTAAACAGCCAGACGGAGGGAGCTTTATTGCCATTATCAATTGACTTGCCGAAATGTTCGGACGCAGCCTTGTAGTCTTTGGCCTTGTAAGCTCTCATGCCTGCTGTATATTCGGCATCACCCGCAGCAGTTGCCGGTTGTAAAATAGCCATAGTAAATGCTGTGACTGCGCAAACTTGAGTGAAACGAGCGATTGTCATGCAGCCTCTTCTCTCAACCTTGGAATTTTACAGATTTTAAACTTAGCCGACGAGGGGATTCGAACCCTCGACCTACGGTTTACGAAACCGTTGCTCTACCAGCTGAGCTACGTCGGCATATGAGCATTATATGAGATTGGCAGCCCCTGTAAACCTTTCTGAACCAGGAGCCAGAGTTTAGCTCATTGACGCCGCTTACCCTTAACATAGCCCGTGCTGGGCCAATGAAGCGGTCAAGATGCCGGTAATTGGCTAAGGCAGTGTAGTTCAATCGATTCTTGGCTTTAGTAGAACTTGCACTGCTTTACTGGTCGACTTGAACCCCGGCAGAATTACTTTGCTTAAATGAAAAACGGGGTACTTCCTCGGATTGTGGCGCCTTGATACTCTAAATGTATACGGTGCGTGACTAAGCGAAGTGGTCACATTAAGCCGAGGGGTGCTGCAGAAACATCAGGAAGGCGCCTTCCGGAAACATAGCAGAGAGCCCGCATCGCGTGAAGGACTGACTGAATCGCGGTGAAATACTGAGTCCAGCAACGGACAGTCAGGCAGTAGCAAGAACGCCGCCGCGACTGGTTCGGGCGGTTTTTTGTTATACAAAGATCTGTGACTTTGTCAAGGAATACGCGAGCGCGTAGTCTTGTTTACCCGATTCCAGGTAAGACCCATTAAATGTTAGAATGTGTCTCGCACTGAATCTTGCAGGTTTTGTTCAGCAGGTATCATCAGGTAATTGATAAGATGCGCATTGCTCTGGTCGTCGGCACTTTTCCATCTTCAATAGACGAAGAGCCAGGCTTTCCTGCCACCTGGTATTTTGCCCTGCGCTTGAAAGAAGCTGGGCATGAGGTTCTTGTAATCACGGTGCACCCTGAAACAAAAACTGATTGCGTCACTGACATGATTGATGTGGCCGGCATCAAAGTCTTTCGCAAACGTATAGAGTTTGACCGCTATCAAGCTTTTACCGGGCTGCCTGCGGTAGAAAACTATAATCGTCACGTTGCGAGAGCGAAAGACCTTTTTGAAGGTTCGAAAAAGGTACTGTCCGACTTCAACCCAGATGTCGTAGAGTGCCAGGAATTCAACGGGTTGGGATTTTTCTTTTCCGCTGAAGGGAAGTATCCTTTTGTAGTGCGCTGTTACGGCTCACTCTCGCAGCTTATTAAAGGCAACGACATTGGTAATTACAATAGTTCAGACACTGCTCTGATCGAAGCTCTTGAACTCGCCCCTGTAGCTGAGGCTGATGCGGCTATAGTTATTTGTCAAGAGCTGGCTGCACGCATGCATAAGTTGAGCGGCAGACCGATTGACGACTTTCATGTCATACGCACTTCTTTTGTCACACCCACTGACTCTCCCCTGAAAACATCATTTGTGGCCGGCGCTGAGTATCCAAAAATATTCTTCTGGGGCCGGGTTCAGCGTCAGAAGGGCACCGACACGCTCATTGAGTCATTGCCGGTAGTCCTGGCAAAATTTCCTTCTGCGCAAATCATCATTGGTGGTAATGATTGCACCGAGTATGGTGCTTTCACCTCACAGGGCCAACTCTTGAAGAAAAGAGTAGAGCAATTGGGTATTGCTGACAAGGTAAGTTTTGCCGGTTTTCTCTCACGCACCGACATTCAGAAACTTATCGTAGAGACTGATATATGCGTATTTCCATCTAGGTATGAAACGGCATGCTACAGCCTTTTAGAGGCCCAAAGTTGTGGAGCTTGTTGCGTTGCTACAAGAGTGGGCGGTCTGCCTGAATATCAGATCGAAGATGAAACGGTTGTGCTTGTCGAAACGAATTCTCCAAAGGCACTGGCAGACGGTATTGTGAAGCTCGCCTCAGATCAAGCACTGAGGGAAAAACTTTCGCAGCGCGGTTTAGAAAATCTTCAAGAAGTCTGTAGTCTAGAGACCAATTATGTCCTGAGCCTGAATGTCTACGAGCAAGCGCGGGCAAAATTTGCCCAGCGCAGGGAAAATCATTACGGCTTTGCTTTGGTGGCAAAATGCCTTGGTGATTCTCTTGCCGGTGACGGCGAAGAATTTGTCTTGAAAAAGGCTGTGCCATGGATTGCCGCAGGTTTTGATCGTGGCTATGATGCCGCTATTAGGGCCGCCTATTCAGATGCATATCAACGAGGTTATGACGCTGGCGTGAAGAACGCCCCGCCGCCAGTGTTAGAACCAACTTTGACCGCGCAAATTAGAGGAGTGGCCGGTAAGGCCAAGCGCAAGATATTGCGTGGAGTCTTTAAGGTCGAGAGCTAAATTCTTAGAATGCTGCTTGCCGCCAGAAGCAAAATTTTGAAATCCAAAATTGGGTTGCAGTCATGCATATATGCCTGATCGAGTTCATCTAACTGCTCTGGGCTGTAGCCTTTGCCGGCCTTTAGTTGAGAGCGGCTTATTAGGCCTGGCGCAAGTTGAAAGTATAAATTGGAATAATTGGAAATATTTGCGCTTGGATCTGCGGCAAGCAGGACCAGACGTGGGCCAATCAGGGCGACGTCACCTTTGCAAACATTCCAGAGAGTCGGTAGCCACCACCAGCGGGGCAAATCTGCATCATCGTGAGAATCTTTTTTATCAAAAATATTGACGAAACGAACTCTATTTGACTTACCTAAAATAGCTCGCGGTGATACTCTAGCGACATTAAACGCGGAGAGAATAATCAGAACCGGGAGGAATAGTATAAGCAGGCAGAAACATACAATCGCCTCTACGAATACTTTCAGGAATAGATAGCATTTTTGCAGCGAGCCTGCTCGAGCTCTTGCCAGCGAAAACTGGGCGGCGGTCATAGACCTTTGCATTGTACTCAGTTGCTTTTTTTTGAGCCTCTTGAAACAAAGGTAATCTCCGTAGTCCAATTCTTCCAAGCGGGGGCAGGTGGCGGCAATCGCCTTTGTCGCTAGCTCGCTGAAATGAGGCTGTTTACCAAGCAAGACTTGATCAAAGTTGTAGTCCGCAAAATAAGATATCGCTGCAAAAAATTGCTTATAATCGGCAAACAAAGTTTTGCTGCCATGTTCATTGGTATTTAGAAATTCTGGCAGAAGAAATGAATAAATTTCTCGCTCTGACAGCCACTTTGAGGCAGTACTAAAGTCGCGCACCATGGCAAAAACATTCGTTTTTTCAGCCAGTAGATTATTTACCACGTCCACCAGGGCTGGCGTGAGATCGCTTTCTAAGTGAATGATAAGGCAAGCTTTCTCCGCACTCATTTGCACATCGCTCTCAGTTCCTCAGTGCTCTTATTTATTTCGTGGCTTAAAGAGTTTTCTAAAAGTACGAACGGTCTTTACTGTCTCTTTAAGCAAACCGGGCTTAGATACAGCCGCGTGCCCGCTGCGAAGAAGCCTGAAACTCAAAAGCTCAGCTTCTTCCAGATGCTTTGACCAGACCTGCTCAGAGTGCTCTAGTTGTTCTTTGAGCCACTTACGTTCTTTCTTTAAATCAGCCAGTTCATCCATAAGTTCACTGAACTGTTCCAGTGACATATTTACTCGCAAGCTCTCACGTAAAGTGGCGAGCTTATCTGTATTCATATTCCAAATAACGCTTTCGTGACTCTGCTCATAATCGCTGCTGCGATCAAAACCAAACGCTTCTTCAGCCAGTTCGTGTCCTAGCGGAATTCTATACTCACATACGGCGTCTTCAGTCTTGGCAAAATCTCCCTCGACCGAAAGTCTTAGAAGCAGCGCATAATCTTCCAGACGGGTGAAAGTTGTGTCGACCAAAAGTGGTATCGGCAGGCGCTCTTTATCAATCATGTAAGAGTGTATGACAATGAAATTTCCTTTCCATAAATCACGCCGGCTGTCGCCCCAGAAAAACCATTTCTTTTTGGAGATAACGTATGGCTTGTCTCCTATTGTTTCCATCACAGCTAGTCTCGTTCTACCGAAAGACAATATTGCTTTTGACTCTTGCAAAAGTTTCTTCAGAGTTTCATAACACTGATGATAGAGCACGTCATCGTAATCAAGAAAGGCTATGTAGCGGCCAGATGCAGATGTTATGCCAACGTTAAGAGCCTCGGCGCGCGTGTCGTGGTCGTCAGTCGCGTTACAGTCTACAATTTTAACTATGGGCGCGAAGAGCCAGGGTTGGCCGAGGCACACTTCTTCGACAATAGATTTTTGCGCCTGATCGAAGTTTTTCACAACCACGATTATTTCTATATCTTCAGTATTTTGCAAACATACTGAAAAAAGGCACTGTTCAAGTTGTTCCAGAGCCGCGAGACTATGAAAGCGGATCACTACCGAAATGCGATTCCCGTTCATCACTCCCACCGCGCCTGAGAGAAAGTAAAGTAATGCTCAAAATCAACCACGCTTTTTGCATTCGACGGTAATTCAAAATTATTCAGGAGTGCTGGAATTGCTTCGACCTTTTCGACCAATTTTCGCTCAGTTAATTGTTCTTCGCACCAGAGCCGAAATGGTTCTTCATGCCACTTAGCGGCTAGTGCACGGGCAGAAATGAATATGGTTTTTTCAGTTCTGGCAGAGAAATCTCGGCCTAGAACTTGATGGCCAAAATACGCGTCTGTACAAATTTTCGTTTTGAATCCGGCGCAGCGCGCTCTCCAGGAGAGATCAACATCTTCCATGTACATAAAGAACCGATCATCAAAGCCGCCAATGCTTTTATAAATCTCTGCCGGAATCATCAGGCAAGCACCGCTCAACCAAGGTGAGTCAAAATTTTCAGGGTCATATTGCTTAGGGTGTTCTTCTGGAAACTGTTTTGCCTCAAGCAAACATGAAGCAAAGCTATTTTGCATATGCAACATCCGCAATATTGCTTTTCGATGAAAGACGCCATCTGGATTAACGCAAATAAAGTGGTGGCAATTTAATTCTCTAAATGCGACATCCATCAGCCGGTTCATTCCGGCGCCAAATCCAACATTTCCTTGGCTAGTCAGATGTTGAATGGAAAAATCTGGATACTTTTTGTGCTCAAAGAGGTCACTACTATCGGCACCGTTGTCTACCACAAGACATTTAAGTGCAACTTTGTCTCCAAGCTCTCTGGCGCAAAGGGCTATCGAACTGAGCAACTGCTCTAATTGATAGTGTTGATTATTATAAGTAACAATGCCCAGGGCAATTTGCAAGGTCTCTGCTCCATAGTCAGGCTGTGAGCGCTGCATTAAGCGGCCTATAGACCTCATTTTAGTTGAAGTGATTAGACGCTGCAATTAAGCCTGGTTTATTAACTTGAAGTGTCCAGGTTATTGGTCACCTCTAGGAGTGAGTTTCTGCTTGAATACTTTACAATGCCAGAGTTGTTGCAATGCTCACCCTGTTGCTCTTTAGGCGCTTGCGCTTCAGTATTATTGCCCTAATTTGCCAGTGACGGGTCGCCATCGGCAAATTTGAAAAAGAAATTTCAACGAAGGCCCTTTTCGCACAGAGGAGAAGCATTTTCAGGCAAATAGCCAATAAATGCTAGAATAGTTCTTTCCTTCATGCAAATGCGATGATTCGGACCACAACTCTCCCTAACGGGGCAAGAATAGTGACCGAGGTCGTGGATTTGGTCTATTCGGCTGCCATTGACCTCTGGATAGAAGTTGGCTCAGCCTACGAAACGGCTTTGAACAATGGCGTCTCCCATTGTATTGAGCACATGTTGTTCAAAGGCAGCGAAAAGCGCTCGGAATTTGATACTGTGTATGGTATCAAGCGGCAAGTGATTTATGAACTCTGTCATCGTTAATTCTATTTCCGGTATTTCCGGGAGTATCCATGATTGTCTCTAAAATCTGCCAGCGAATTGTGGCAATTTGTATAGCTATCATTGGCTTAGCCGGCCTCCCTGCACATTGCTCTGATAAATCACAAAAAGTACAAAAAGTACAAAAATTGCGTGACGCCGCCCGTTTGCACCGCAAGACATTTGCCGACGACGAAGCCATTACCCTATACACAGAAGCGCTTTTGCTCGACCCTGCCAACGCTCAGGTACGCATGGAGCGTGCTGAATGTTACCACCACGAAAATCGTATCCAGGAGTGCATCGCTGACTATAAGAACCTCTTACATTCTAAAAAACCGTCGGTGGTGGTTAATGCCAACCTCCAGCTAGGCAAGGTCTATCAGGTGACAAAGCAATTCAAAGAGGCTATCCCTTGTTTTATTGCCGCTCGCAAAATGGGCATTCCTTACCTGTTGACTGAACTATCAGATTGCTCGCGCGCCATAGGCGATCACCAGGCAGCGCTTAAGTATTCTGAACAAATCATACTTTCCGGCAAGGTCAATGATGGGCGGAAACACCGTGCACTGGCACTGGAAGCCCTTGGGCAGCCGCAGGAGGCTCTGCTTGATTACAACTATCTGGTCAAGAATCAGACCGCGATAATGGCTAGAATCGACAGGGAGAGCCGCGCTGTCTACTCCGAATGCAATCATCTCATTGATTATTTAGCCCGCCGAGCCAAGTGTTTTGAGAAGCTTCACAAAACCGTTCTGGCAGAGCAGGACAGGGCCGCCATCGGCAAAATTGAAAGAGAAATTTTCAACGAAAGCCCTTTTCGCACCAAAGAGAAGCATTTTTCAGGCAATTAGCCAATAAATGCTAGAATGGTCCTTTCCTTCATGCAAACACGATGATTCGGACTACCACGCTCCCAAACGGGGCAAGAATAGTGACCGAGGTCGTGGAGTCGGTTTATTCGGCTGCCATTGACCTCTGGATAGAAGTTGGCTCTGCCTACGAAACGGCTTTGAACAATGGCGTCTCCCATTGTATTGAGCATATGTTGTTTAAGGGCAGTGAAAAGCGCTCGGCTGAGCAAATTGCCGAAGATATTGAAGATGTGGGCGGCATGCTTGGTGCCTCTACTTCAAAAGAGTTGACCAAAATTTATGGTCACGTACTCGGTGAACATTTGCCTGTGGCCCTCGATATCATGATCGACATGGTGACCTCGCCAAGGTTCGACGTCATGGATCTCACCCTCGAGAAACAAGTAATTCTCGACGAAATGCAGATGTATGAAGACGATTCGGCCGATGTAGCCCAAGAGCTGGCATATCTGAATTTGTGGAAAGGCTACGCCCACAGCTATCCGATCATCGGCACCGTTGATACTGTCCATGGTATCAATCAACAAATGATTTATGAGCATTATCAGCGCTTTTATCGCCCTGAGCGCATGGTTATATCTATCGCCGGCAACTTTGACGAAGAAGCCACTATCGCCTGGCTGTCAGCCGAGCTCGGTAAGTTGTCTCCCGGTCAGGGGCCTAAACCGCCCACGCCTCAGCCTCGTGTTTTTAATATTGTGCGTGACAAAGGTATTGAGCAGGCACAGTTGATGCTCACTTTACCCAGCTTAAGTCACAGCGACAAACGCATTGACGCCATGCAAGTGCTCGATTTAAACCTGGCTGCTTCCGCGTCTTCACGTTTGTTTAGAGAAATTCGCGAGCGGCGCGGGCTGGTTTACACCGTGGCCAGCATGCAGCATTGCTACCGCAATTGCGGTCAGTTTGCTATTTACGCCGCCATGACTCCAGAGAACACTGCAACTGTTTTAGAGCTGATTGTACTGGAGTTGGAGCGAGTAAAAACGGAAGGTTTTACTGCCACTGAAATTAAACGCGCCAAAACTCAACTGCGCAGCGATCTGCTCATGGACTTAGAATCAATGAGTGCCAGAAGCACCAACAATGCCTCTGATTTGATGCATTACAATCGCATCGTGCCTCTAGAAGAGTCACGCTCCGACATTGAAGGTGTGACTAATGAAGCGGTTATGGAGCTTGCTAATTTCCTCTTCAACAAAGAATCACTCTCGCTTGTGGTGGTTGGGCCGAAAGAAGAACTAGCAGAAAGCTATCAGTTAAATCTCACTTAAATTCACTTGAGTCTCATTTTATTGGAGAAATTATGTCAGCAACCGTAACCGAAGAAAAAACCGGCACTGTCACCCTGAAAGTTAAGCGTTTGCCGCACTGCAAAGCATTGCCCAAATACGCTACTGCCGGCTCTGCTGGTCTCGATTTGACCAATGCTCTGGTCGAGGCGGTTATTCTGCAGCCAGGCGAACGTTGCCGCATTCCTATCGGCATCATTGTTGAAATTCCACCTGGTTATGAAGGTCAAGTCAGACCACGGTCAGGTCTGGCAGACAAAGCCGGTATCAGTCTGACTAATTGTGTCGGCACCATAGACAGTGACTATCGCGGCGAAGTGCAAGTGCTCGTTATTAATCACGGCGACAAAGCCTACACTTTTGAACCAGGCGAAAGAATAGCTCAGCTTTTGATTACTCCGGTGCCACGGGTAGAAATTTTAGAGGTTGAGGAATTAACCGATAGTGCTGAGCGCGGTGCCGGCGGATTCGGCTCTACCGGTCGGCTGACCTAAAAGCTGAGACTTAAATAAATGCAAGAAATTAATCGCATGACGGAGCGCATTAAAGTAGCCATAGCCGGGGTTAACGGCCGCATGGGTCGTGCCAGTTTAACGCCGATCTTAACCGATGGTGCCTTTGAGCTGGTAGGTGCGTTCGGGAGAGCCGGTGCCAAATATATTGGCTGTGACGTCAGTGAGCTGACCGATGTTACTGCTGATAACAGTCATGTCGGATTGCCTGTCTGCCAGTCTTTTGAGTCGATGCTGGAGTTGGGCAAACCAGACGTCATTCTCGATTTTATGGTGGCAGACGCCTCTTTTGAGTGCGCTAAGATGGCATTGGAAAACGGCATAAGACCAGTTATTGGCACCTCCGGTCTCAGTAAAGATCAAATTCAGCAATTAGCCGTGCTGGCTTCCGAGAAAAATCTTGGTGCCATGATAATACCGAACTTCTCTATCGGTGCGGTTTTAATGATGGAATTTGCCAGGCAGGCAAGTAAATTTTACGGTAATGCCGAAATTGTCGAGATGCATCACACTAAAAAAGTCGATGCTCCATCAGGCACCGCCATGCACACCTTGAGTAAAATGGGCGCCAACAACAAAAAATTCAATGTTAATGAAATCAAAGAGCACGAGCTCTTGCCTCATGCCAGGGGCGCTGAACACAGCTCAGGAGTAAGGGTGCATTCTTTGCGATTGCCAGGGCTGATCTCTCATCAAGACGTTATCTTCGGCAGTGACGGTGAGCTTTTGACAATTCGTCACGACAGCTTCAACACCAATTGTTTTCTCAAAGGCATAGCTCTTTCTGTTAAAGCGGTAATCAATCTTTCAGAACTGAAAATAGGCCTGGAGACAATTCTAAAATTATGATCGCAGCTGCCGCCAGAGTGAACACAAGCAAGGAGACGTCTTTAAATGATTAGCACCGATGCGCGGTTGTTTGGTCGCCTGGTGACGGCTATGGTCACGCCTTTTGACGAAGAGCTCAAAATTGATTTCAAGGCAGTAGCATCAATTGTCGAGCATTTAATCGCCACCGGCACCACTGCCATAGTCGTGAACGGCACCACCGGCGAGAGTCCCACCCTCGATGATCATGAAAAAGAAGAATTGCTCAAGGCCGTCATCGCCGTAAATAATAAGCGTATCAAGATTATTATGGGCACCGGCTCTAACGTTACTAGCAAGTCTATTAAAGCCACCGAAAGCGCTGCTGCCCTCGGAGCCGATGGTGCGCTGGTGGTGGCGCCCTACTACAACAAACCCAGTCAGGCCGGCTTACTCGCTCATTTTGGCGTGATTGCCGACGCTTCCAGTCTGCCTCTGATTGTCTACAATATTCCCGGTCGCACAGGCATCAATATTGCTGCCGAAACCATGATTGCCTTAAGCCACAGCCACAAAACCATTCACGCTCTAAAAGATTCAACCGGTAACGTTGAACAAGCTTCAGACATTGCTGCCGCTGCCAGACCTGATTTCAATATTTATTCCGGTGACGACAATTTGACATTGCCCTTTCTGTCGGTGGGTGCTTCCGGTGTGATTTCAGTGGCCAGCCATGTGCTTGGTAGAGAAATTATGGCCATGCAGACGGCCCACTTTGACGGTAAGCCGGATCAAGCAAGAGCGATTCACTATCAGTGCATGGCCATGTTCAAAGGTCTGTTTACTGCGCCAAATCCTACTTGCGTCAAGTACGCGCTGGCTAAAATGGGCCTCTGCCAGTCTTACTTGCGCTTACCGCTCATCCCACTGGATAGCGCACAGAAAGCCGATTTAGATGAAGTGCTGAAAAACTATAGTTTAGAGAAACGTGAAAAAGAATTGCAGGCTGGTTAGGCGGCAAATAGATCAAGATAATGAAGAAATGAATGAGGATACCCAGGTGACTGAAAACAAACTGAATGAAGTAAAGCCGGAATTGAAGCCGACTTCAGCTTTTTCTACGAGCAAGACTCTAAAAATAATTCCCCTGGGTGGCCTTGGTGAAATCGGCAAAAATACTATGGCTATCTGTTACGGCGAAGATATCATTCTGGTTGACGCCGGTTTAGCTTTTCCATCAGAAGAAATGCTCGGCGTTGATCTTGTCTTGCCCGATCTTTCTTTTCTGGCACAAAATCAACAATATCTGCGCGGTCTGGCAGTGACTCACGGTCACGAAGACCATATCGGCGGCATTCCATTTTTGTTGCGCGAAGTAACTTTGCCGAGTATTTACGGGCCGGCACTGGCCTTAGGTTTGCTTGAAAAAAAACTTTCTGAAGGCGGCCTGCAGGGACGCACCAGTTTGAAGCAAGTGAAGCCGCGTCAGCGAGTGCAGATGGGTTGCTTCAATGTCGAATTTATTCGCTGCACCCACTCTATTGCCGACGCTTTTTCGCTTGTGATTAGAACTCCAGTTGGTGTGCTACTTCATACTGGTGATTTTAAATTTGACTTCACTCCAGTGGACGGCGAGCAGTCTGATATTGCCAGTATCGCTGCTGCCAGTGAAGAAGGCATTTTGCTTTTAATGAGTGACAGCACCAATTCTGAGCGGGAAGGTTTCACACCTTCTGAGCGCACAGTATGGGCCAAAATCAACGAATCGTTTGCCAACGCTAAAGGGCGAATTATTGTCACCACTTTTGCCAGCAACGTCAATCGCGTTAAGCAAGTGTTGCAAGCGGCCATGAATTATGAGCGCAAAGTGGCGGTTCTGGGCCGTTCTATGCTGACATTCGCCAGTATCGCCCGCGAGCTCGGCTATATGTCTTATCCGGATGGATTGCTTGTACCGGTGGATCAGGTAAATCAATTACCCAAAGAAAAAGTGGTGATTTTGACCACCGGCAGTCAGGGCGAGCCCATGTCGGCCTTGACCCGTATCGCTAACGATGAGCACCGCGCCATTAAAATCAATGCCGGCGATACGGTGATTATTTCAGCCACTCCTATTCCCGGCAATGAGCGCTCGGTAGCCAACACTATTAACGCTCTTTGTGTGCGTGGTGCCAAAGTGATTTACGGGCGTGATGCCGGCGTGCATGTCAGCGGGCATGGCTGTCAGGAAGAGCAAAAGCTCATGATCAATTTGTGCAAACCAAAGTTTTTCATGCCCGTGCACGGCGAATATCGCATGCTCGTTCGTCACGGTGAACTGGCTGTTGAATGCGGTGTGCTGGAAGAAAATGTCTTTATCATGGACAACGGCGAAGTACTAGAATTGACCGCTGACGCCGGTAAGATGGCCGGCAGTGTTGATTCTGGAGTACTCTTGGTCGATTTTAACCGCGATTTCTTTATCGATGAAGACATCGTAGCCGACAGGCAGAGACTGGCTGATGACGGATTAGTAGTAATCGCCGTCACCATCGATCAACTGGGCAAAATTGTGGGCGGTCCTGACGTAACCTTGCGCGGCGTCATTCTGCCCCGCGGCATTCCTGCCGAAGATTTTGTGCAAGAGCTGAAGAACAATATTGAGATGATTGTTGCCACCGCCAGCGCCGGTCAGGCTTTAAGCCCCGACGCCGTACGGTCGCTTCTAATGGAAAAACTCGAATATCAATTTGCCCGTGACTTAAAGTCTAACCCACTGCTGCAAGTGTTGGCTATGCGCTCGGCTAAGTCACCTGGTGATGTTCCGGGAACCGGAGCCGATTTTAAAGCAGAGCGCAATTTGCCGAAAACTTCGAAGTAATCATTACGCGCAGAGATAAGTTATGACCTGGCGCGAACTCACTGCCGAAGAACTGAATAGCCTGAAAAAAGTGGCGATCATAGACGTGCGCTCGCCCTGCGAGTATTCGGTGGAGCACATTCCAGAGGCAGTGAACATACCATTGTTCACCGACCAGGAGCGCGAGGTGATAGGCACTATTTATGCCGTTGAAGGCGAGTCTATAGCCAGGCGTAAGGCGCTGGTAATGGTGGCGCCGAAAATTCCCGAACTGCTCGATGCTATTCTCAGCCGGCGCATCGGTGGTGCACCGCTCGTTATTCACTGCTGGCGGGGTGGTTTAAGAAGCGAAGCTGTAGCCAGCTGTCTTAGTATCATCGGTGTTGATTGCTGGCGTTTGACAGGCGGGTTCAAAGCCTGGCGCAAAGAGCTGCTCAGTGAATTTGCAGACGACCAATATACATTTTCCATGGTGGTACTTCATGGCCACACCGGTGTGGGCAAAACTGATATTCTGCGACACTTAGCCGGGCTTGGTCACTCAGTGCTGGACCTTGAGCACCTGGCCAACCATCGCGGCTCCGTATTTGGTGCTCTCAAGCTTGGCAGTCAACCGACGCAGAAAAATTTTGACGCTGCTGTGTGGCAGACGGTACGATCATTTCCTCCCGGCCTGGTGTTCGTTGAAGCCGAAGGAAAAAAAGTGGGCAAGCTCTCGCTGCCCCTTTTCGTTTACGGGCGTATGGAGAAGGCTGCCCGGGTGCTTGTGAATGGCAGTCTCGATGCTCGGGTAAAGCGCATTATCAGCGATTACACCGAAGACAATTTTTTACCGCCCGAGAGCAGACAATCTGCCCTGCAATCACTGGAAGCGATTAAGGGCAGACTGGGCGGCGAAAACCTGCTTGATATTAAAAGACTGCTTGAACTGGATGATTTCTATAATGTGGTGGCAACACTGCTGAAAGAATATTACGACCCTATGTATGCCCGTGGCATTGCCAAATATGAGCCCTATGAGCTCACAGTATCAGGCGACGACGCCGCTCTTGCGGCACAAGAAATTGCGGCAAAATTTCTTGTGCGAACGACATACTAGCTAGTTCAATCAAATAACGTTGACCTAGGCTTGGCCATCAACTGCCGATTGGTAGCGTCTTATCCAACCACGGGCTGGGATCGTTCTTCTTAAATCCATCGGGTTCATAGCCATTTTTGGCTAGTTCATCTTTAAAGAGGGCGGGATTGTCGGCTGCTTCGATCATGGTCTTGGCCACAACACCTATGGCTGCTTCCCAGGTATCAGACATTTCTGGCGTCCAGTCGCCTTCTTTGCTTAAATGTTCTGCGAGAACGGCCAGCAAATTCTCACCCACTGCACCATAGTGTGCATTTTCAGTTTTGTATTTCAGGTGCCTGACTCCCATGGCATGCAAGTAGGGCAGAAGGCGTTCTGGCTGTTCCACGCCAGCTACAATTGCGCCCAACGACGCCATAAGTTTTTTATGCTGTTCTTCGGGTGGCGTATGAAAAAGTGGTTTGACAGCTGGATATTTTTCGAAAAGTCTTTTGTAAAAACTCAATCCCAATGCCCTGGTTCCGCCATTCTCTACCTTGGCGCGTTCGAACGTTTCTCGTAATAATGTTACATCCAATGACATGATTAAACTCCTTTGTCTTTAGCGTCAATGAATACCTGTAAATCGCGCATAAGCGCCGGTAAATCATCTATATGGCACATGCTGTCGCAGATTCCCAGTTCCGTGTCTAAAATGCTTTCATCACATTGTGATGGAACATTGACACCGTGTATCTCGAAAACCTTTTCAGCATCAGGGTATGAATCGAGAATACTTTTAACGGTCGTTTCTTCTGTGATAACCATTTTTCTACCGTCCTTTTAAACCTGGCTCATTGAGCGCATCTTGCTTTCAGCCTCTATCGCTTTGGGAAATAAAATTGAATTCTCTTTATGAATATGTGTTCGCAGATCTTGATCAAGATGCGCCAGTCCAGCAACTAGAGCGCGCCAGCTAGTGCAAGCATGATCCGGTGCTGTGTATTGGTCGGTTAGATCTCGCAGGCGCAGCAGTGCCTCACCGGCGTCATTATGTTCTGACTCCATGCAGTGGACAGGGTTTGCAACATTGCCGAAAGGGGCCTCCGGTAGGCCTTTTCTTCCGTCAAGTTTGCGCATAAAAGGAAAAAGAATCGTGTCCTCTTTCATTGTATGCTGCTCTATCTCCTGCCGCATAGCAGAAAATACTGACGCAACCTGACCTAAACGCGGTTCTTTGACTCCATGTACCAGTGCTACTTTGTCAGCCAAACTTTGAAGGCGAGGCAATTCAAGCTTTAGATATGCATGATGGGTTTGCTGAATATGATCTATCAGTGCGGTGATGGAGGCATGGAGCCAGTTTTCGGCTTCTCCGTTGACCTCTGTCAGTGCATCATTTTCCTGAATTATTGCCAATATAGTTTCCGGGTTAATTGAGCCCTTTGCGCAAGCCTCTATCAGTGTTTGTTTGCCGCCACAGCAATAGTCTATGCCGAAACGGTCGAATACTGCAGCTCGAAGCGGTTGTTCGGCAACCAACATTCCGACAGCTTCGTGTCTAAAATCTCTCATGTCAGCTACTCCCTGTAGGTGAATCTCAGGCTGCGTCTACACATTTATGAGTATTCGCTACTTTTGTGGCTTCAAAGATCGGTAGGCTTACGCAAGAACAAGTTTGAAAAAACTCTTTTGATGCTGCGCAGTCAGGACATTTCCAGTCATTAGGTAGATTATCAAACTTTGTGCCTGGTTTAATTCCTGCTTGTGGCAGACCTGCAGCTTCCTCAAGAATGTAGTTGCAGAGCGTGCATATTACTTTCAAGGTTTTAACCTCTCTTTTTTTATTATCAACAAAAAAACCTTTTTGTCTATAATAGCACATGCTTACTTTCGGCCAGGTCTCGAAATGCTCATTGAGTGCCAATGTGTATATAAAGGTATTTTCGCTTGCAAAGAGGTGAGCGTTCAAGGCCTGCTCGTCTTTGTCTACCTGGTTTGTTGCAGCTCATAGAGTTGGCCCGCCATATTTATTCTTGGTGGTGATTTGACATTGCGACTATCCAGATATTGAGGGAAGGCAGTGCAACGAAAAATTTCGTCATTTTCAAATTTGATTTCCAGGTCATTACCTGCCAGAAGGTATCGCCCGCTTTTCTTACCGTCACCGACATAAACAACGGTACCGTCGGAGGCAAAGCCATAACTTTCAGGGCTCATCACTGATTTGCCCGCCACCAGCTTCACACTCTGGCGCATATAGGTTCCAGACAGAGTGGGGTGAAGGAATTCCGGTGATTTATCCGCCACCAGGCCGTTAAGCTCGATATTGACGCCTTTGCGCTTGATACTCCAGGTGGTGGCCGGTTGGTTGCCCCATCTAATAATAATGGTATCGCCATCGATGCCATAGCTACCGCACAAATTGCCGCTGCTAGTTGACGCTTTTTGCCAATCAAGATGAGATGGGCCGTTTGGCGGTAGGCCGTGATAGACGCGCCCATCAGGATAAAAGTAAAACTGCTCTTCTTTACAAATCAAATTTTTGCCTTCAAATGTCTGGCCAAAACGTGTAAACAGGCCACTCAATACTTTGACCCGCTCGCCAGCTCTGGCATTTCCTTGCAATTTGACTGCCGTTGTTTTCGACTTCGGGTCAGCACTAACTTCACCTGCAGCCACTGGCGAAGCGACGGCATCAGGTGGAAAAATCGCCTTTATCTGCCTCAGCGCGACTTTGCGACGCTCTCCACCTTTATATTGAAAAGACGGCAGCATCTGCACAATTGCTTTTCCTGTGAGCACTTCCATAATTTCAGCCGGCAATGGTATCAGAGAACCTTCGCCAGAAACTACGGTGACGCGGTCGCCAACCTGGGGCAAGATTTTCTTCTGCGTGGCCAATGCTGATTGGCAAATGACTAAATTGATTGTGAGCAACAAGCAGAAATTTCGACCTGTCATTAGTTTTATTGCCAATTTGCCTCCGGCGTACCTTCAAATCTTAAGCCATAAACAGAACTTCCCCCTCGTATAAAACAAGGGGGAAGACGTGTTGTGGTGGATTAGGTAAGGAGGAACCAGCACCTGACGGCCTTTGCCGCCTGTACTTTGTATTTCAATGATACCAGCGCCTGCCAGCCATAGCTGTTAAAAAACTTGAAGCAGTGATTGGCAAAGCCCGCAGCAACTAACTATTAGATTTGTTTAACGCTCAGGAGTTTGTCCAGGGAGAGCTTGGCGAGGTTGTCCCTTGGCTACCTCTGCCAGGATAGAGGAAGTCCAGGGCTCCCAGGCCGAGGTCGGTGCTCAAAGAATCTACAGGAGTAGGCTGACCGGCTAGTGTGTCGCCATAAGGCACGTAAGGTGTCTCGACGGTAGCTTTAACCGGAGGCGTGATGCGAATATTGCTCGGGCAAAAGACATAAACCTGTTCGCTCAGTTTATGAAAATCACCATCTAATGCAGCTGAGGCACCCGCAACAAAATCAACCAGGCGGCTGGCATCGAGCTTTTTCATATTCTCGAGTGAGATTGTGGTGGCAGCGCGCGAGCGCAAGCATTCGACAATCTCGAGAGCTTCCTCAAACGACACCGGTGTGAAAATTGAAATTTGTGTGCCTAATCGGGTTGGCGCATTATTCTGGCGAACTGAACCTAGTGCCATCATGCGACGATCTTGCAGGGCAGGGAAAAGATCAATTTCTTTTTTACCTGATCTGGTCTCGTTAGCAAATATAGGTTTGTCCTGTGGGCTGTCTCTAAAATCGTCAACCATGGCTTTCCCTTTTTTATGCTTGGAAATAATACTGAATTTGAAAATAAATATTGAATTGAAACAATTTTAGTCCTTTCCTGGGAATGCGCAAGTGGCACCACAAATGGTGACAACGATAGAGGAAAACTACTTGATATTATCTAGATATGCACCAGATGTGGTTTCAGGGGCTTTCGCTCAAGAACAGCGGTGCAAGAAGCTCACAGGCGCGAAGGTCATCTAAGACAGTGACTTTTATGTTGTTGGTTGAGCCCTTAAAGATCACCACTTTATGGCCGAAATGCTCCAATATAGCGGCATCGTCGGTGACACCAAGGCCCGATTTACTGGCCTGACGGTGGCAATCGATCAAAAGGTCAAAAGGGGCAGCCTGTGGAGTTTGTACGGCATAGAGATTTTCTCTGTTAATTGTCTGGCAAATTTTTTGGTGCTCTACCAATTTAATGGTGTCAGATACTGCAGTGGCCACGGTACAGGCACCTAGGGTGGTGACTGTGTCGATGGCGTCTTTAATGGTTATGTCAGAGACAAACGGTCTGGCAGCGTCGTGCACCAGGACAAATTCAGGCTTGCCAAGGACGAATAATTTTTCCAGTGCCAGACTGACCGACTCTTGTCTACTGCCACCACCGGCAATTACCGTAATTTTGCCGGGCAGAAGGCGATCAATTTCGCTTTGAATTTCATCTACGTAGCGCGCCGGGCTGGTGACAACGATATGGCCAAAGATATTTGATCTGTATAACCTGGACAGCGACCACATATATAGTCGATATCCATTCAGGGGTTGAAACTGTTTAGGGACGGTCTCGCTGTTGGCCTGGCCACCAAATCTGGTGCCTGATCCGCCAGCTACCAGAATGGCGCTGATTAATTTGCCTTCGCCCGATTGAGCGCTTACATCCATTTATAAGGCAGAGGTGTGGGCGGCCTCAGAAAGCTCAAGAGCCACGGCTAGATTTTCAGCCTGGTCAGCTTGCTCTTCGCTCTGCACTGCAGTTGGCTCGGTCGCACTGAGTACTTCACGGGGCTCTGCACTGACCGGCTCGGTGTCAAATATGTGTTCGTCGCCGTCCACAACAGCTTGAATCTGAGCTTCTGTATCAGCGTCTAAGACAGTTGCTTCAGTTGGTTCAAAGAGTTCCAGCTGTACATTTTTCTCGACGGTGACCTGTTCATCTTCTTTGCGATCTTTATTGGTGGCAGTCTCAAGCTGATGGCGCCAGGTTTGACCATCTTTAGAAAGACGGAAATACTCCTGAAACTTCTTAGTCGTGGTGAGAATTGGCGACCGGCCATCTTCTTTGCGATTGATGAGCTCGCGAATAAGCAGCTCTTTAATGTGATCGTAGGCGCCGGCACCACGCAGTTTGATTACTTCAGATTGGCTCACCGGTTGTTTGATGGCAATGGCCGAAAGCGTACGCACCAGCGAGGTGGGCAATTCGAAAGGGGCAAATTCGTCTACCAGACCAGAAAATTCGTCTTTGACCTGAAGCATGTAGCCGTCTTCGTCGGCAATTTCTAAAGCACCATTGCGGTCTTCATAATCATTTATAAGATCGATCATTGCCTTGCGAATGTCTTGCACGTCTTGATTGAGCGTGCGAGCAATAACCGCAGTCTTAATAGGCTTGTCGGTCAAAAATAAAAGTGCTTCGATGTGATTTTTTAGGCTCATGGCGCTGTCAGCTCTCGGTGATGGTACTACTGTCAGTGTCAATGTTAGTATTGGAATGACTGATTGCTAGAGTCAAGAAAAGCGGTCCGTAGAACGTCTCTTGCTGTAGATCTATCTTACCTGCATTTGATAAAAATAGTGCTGCTAAAAATACTTCAACCCAATCTTGCTTCACAGATAATTTCATCACCAGATCAAATACTTCAATATTTTGGCCGGACAAAAGATTGCCAATGATCCATTGTTCTATAAGCTCAATAGACTCTTGTATATCTTCATCGTGAGCCAGATCGAGAATATCATCGTAGGCATTTACTTCGTGGTGATCAGATAAGTCGATGCGCGCTTTTGGCTTTTTATCCAGGCGACTTCTGTCGACTTTTTCCGCTTCACGCAGAGCTGCGATCAGTTGTTCCAGTGTTACTTTGCGTTCGCGAACTTGTTGCTTCTTGCGTTGCGAGCGTCTGACAATGGCCCCTTCGAGATCTTTAAAGGTCAGCTGCCTGCCTACTTCTTGCTTGTTCGAGTCATAGAGAATCGGACCACCTTCATCATCGAAATCAAGAAAGTCGTCGCTAACAGGGTTAAGGCTGCTGTTGGCCAGTGACAAAAGTGCTTCGGCTTTCATGCGCAAAAGTACGGCGGCATGGAAAATCACTTTGCCGGAGAGGCGTAAGCTTTCTTTGGGGCTGGCGGCAATGGCTTTAAGGAACTTATCGCAGACATCGATGATGTCTACGTTCTTAGGGTCGATTTCACCCTTCTCCGCCATCTTAACGAGAATTTCAATACCGCTATCTGGTTCGCTTTTGAAAATCGTCTCGCCTGGTTTGGTACCATCATGAGCGGGTAAATTCTCAATCGCTAATTTATTGCCGTCAAGTTCAAGTTCAGAAAAATCAAAATTTGCTGCTGCTTCTGCCAGTTCGGCAGGCACCTGGGCTATCAGTTCGGCGCGATTGCTCGGCGAAAAATCTGTTTGCTCAGCTCCTGGAACAAAAGACTCTACCGGAAAGCTGCGAGTGCTGAGCGGGCTGGCTTTTTTCTTACGGCCTTTAACCGCCGGCACCTTGAGGGCACCGGCTAAATTTTGAATAGTAGGATCGTTAAAGATTTCGTTGCTCATTATTGATTAAGCCCCGGCTGCCACTGGAAGCAGTTGCTCATCAGGGATATGTACTTCCTTGATGCCGACAACTCGCGAGAATCCGTCCGCTCTGAGTGATACACCCACAGCGTGATCGGCATTTTCAATCATCGGACGACGCAAGCTGACGACGACAAACTGGGCACTGGCCGACTGGCTCTTAACCATGCGGGCCAGGCGCTCAGCGTTGGCACCATCAAGCATCATATCGACTTCGTCAAAGGCATAGAACGGAGCCGGAGCGAAACGCTGGAAAGCAAATACGAACGATAGAGCCGTCAGTGACTTCTCACCACCAGAGAGAGCCTCGATGCGCTGCATTTTCTTATCGCGTGGTTGCGCTCTGATAATCAGACCACCTTCAAATGGACTTTCAGGATTCTCCAGCTCCAGTTTGCCTGTGCCGTGTGAGAGTTCGGCGAAAATATCCTGGAAGTTGGCGTTGATGGCGGTGAAAGCTTCCATGAAGTTTTCTTTTTTAAGTTGGCCGTAACCTAAAATGCGGTGATCGATCTGTTCTCTTTCAGCTTGCAAAGTTTCCAGATTTTCGGCCAGTTCACGCTGCCGTTCTTCTGTTTGATTGTAATCTTCCAGAGCTTTCATGTTCACAGGCTCAAGGGCGCGCATGCGGCGTTCCAGTCTTTCAACTTGTTGTTTCAGTTGCTCAACGGTACCGGCATTCGGTGGTTGATAATCAGGGTTTTCAGCCAGAATAGCGCTGATTTGCTCTTTGACGGCTACCAGTTGCTGTTCAACTTCGTAGTGCGCCATCTTGCGCTCGTTTCTGTGCTCTTTGACCCTGATCAGCTCCTGGTCAATTTTGGTGCGCTCAATTTCAGAAGCCGTGACTTTCTCGTGAATGTCTTCTTTCGCTTTGCGCATTGATTCCAGTTCATCAGAAATTGCGGAGACTTTCTTCTCCATTTCACCGATAGCCATACGCAATCCGGTAATCAAAGCTTCGTGGCTGGGGCGCTGGGCTTCCAGGTCATCTAGTTCGGCACCAAGTTCATTAGCCTGGCCGGTGAGATTTTCGCGGTTATTGATTTCAACGCGTTCTTCAGTTTCGGCCATGTCAATCATGCGCTGCAGTTCTTTAAACTCGGTTTCCACAGCAATTTGCGCGGCTCTCAGCTCTTCTGATTCGTGAATCAGGTTTTCCAGATGAGTCTTTTTGCCTTTATCACGCGCGCCTTCCAGTGAATCTTCAAGCTTGGTGATATCGGCTGTGAGCAGCTTGGCTTGCGCTTCTACTTGCAGTGCTTCCGCGTCGATGACATCGATCTCATCGCCTTTGCTGCGCAATTGCGGTTTGATGCTTTCGACATCCTGCTCCATATCTTTAACAGCTTTGCGGTTGTTATCGAGTTCAGCTGATTTTTGGGCCAGCACCTGACGGGCGCTGGCAAGTTTGCCGCGCTCTTCATTCAAGGCTATTTCAAGCTCTTTAAGGGAATCTTTCAGCCATTTGACCTGGTCACTGAGACTCTTAGCTGTTTGCTTCAAAACTGCCAGATCGGTTTCGCCGCGGTTGCCGAAATGCAATTTAGATTTGCTGTCGTTACCGCCTGAAATACTGCCTGATTTATCGAATAGTTCTCCACCAAGAGTGACCATACGAGCCTGGTTTATTAACCTGCGCGCATTGTCCATGGTGTCGACGATGATTGTCTGGCCGCAGGCATACTGGAAGGCTTTGACAAATTTAGGATTGAAATCAATCAGGTTATAAGCAAAATCAATCACACCCGGGCGTTGAGGCAACAGGCCAGGGGGATTAGTTTGAATTTTATTCAAAGGCACAAATGTAGCGCGGCCGGCCTGATTAGACTTCAAATATTGAATGCAGTCCTGGGCGACTTGATCGTCGTCAACGACAATGTGGCCAAGACGTGGGCCGATAGCTGTTTCCAGGGCAGTAGTGTATTGATCGTCAACAGTGCCCAGTTGACCGATGGTGCCGTGCACTCCGGCAATACCCGCCGCTAAAATCGCTTCTACGGCCCGGCCATAACCTGACTCACCGGCCACTTCTCTAGTGGTCTCAAGCTCAATTAAGCGGCGGTTGACGGTGTCTTGAGCGTGACGCTTCGATTCGATTTCTTCTCTTGTGCCTTCCAGTTCGCCTTCGTATTGAGTGAGCGATCTTTCAATGCCGGCCACAAGAGCTTGCTGATCTTGAAAATCACGTTCTTGTTTGCTCAATAAACCTTTGACCTGAGCAGACTTGGTAATTTGCTCAGTAGCCTTAGTGCGCAGCGATTCCAGCTCGCGCTCGAGCGACTCGCGCCTGGTGCGCAATTCGGTTTTCTTTACTTCGTGCGCATGTCGGTCGTCTCTAAGTTTTTGCAAATCGCCGTGCAGATTTGAAATTTTGTCGGAAGACTTGTCTTTTTCCTGGCGCAGCACTTCAATTTCGGCCATGACGGCACTGAAGGCACCCTGGCGCTCCATTAGGCCGACGCGAACCACTTGCTGATCAGACTGATGCTGTTTTTTCTGTTTGGAAATGTCAGATAGGTGTTTATCGATGGCTTTTATTTGGCCACCAATTTGTTTTGATTGTTTGGTTTTCTCGCCGATAACGCCATTTAAGTTAGAGAGTTTGTTCTCTTCACGAGTCAGTTCGCCTCGTTTAGTTTCAAGCTCCTGACGCAGAAGTAGCTGCTCGTTGCCGCCTTTTTCGCGAATTTCTTGATCGATGCGACCCATTTCGGTGCGCAGGCCGAGCAAATTGATTTCAGTTTGCTCCAGTCTTTCAACAAGTTCTTCTTCTTTTTTATTCAGCTTGGCGATTTCAGCCAGTTCAAGGGCGCATCTAGTTTCCAGTTCCGTGGAACGCACAAAGACCAGATCGCGCTCTACAGTTTCTTTTTGAGTCTTCAGTTCTAAATATTTAAGAGCCTGGTCGCGGTCGGTTTTGAGAGTCTCCATGCGCGAGAGAATCTCAGTAAGAATGATTTTTTGTTGTTCAATTTTTTCGCCCACAGACTCGAGCTCGTTTTGAGCTTGATCGATGCGGCGGTCGAACTCGGCCACACCGGCCAGTTCGTCGATGATTTTGCGGCGCTCGGTGGCGCTCATGGTGACGATTCCGGTAACGTCGCCTTGCATAATGACGTTATAGCCTGTGGGGCTGACGTTATATTTAGTCAGCTCTTCGTGTACTTCAGTAAGAGTAGCAACTCGACCATTGAGGATATAAGTTGAAGTATAGCCTGTATCTTTAACACGAATACGACGGGTGACTTCGAGCTCTTCGCCGTCATCGTGGACGAAGCGCACTCTTACTTTTGCTTCAGTTTTGCCGCTCAAATTATTGAGTAAATCAGGCAACCTTTCGGCACGCATGGTGCGGGTGGAAGATAAACCGAGAGCAAAGAGCAGGCTGTCGACGATGTTTGACTTGCCTGAGCCATTGGGCCCTGAAATTGTGGTGAATCCATCTAATAGAGGGACTAGTGTCTGCTTCCCGAAAGACTTGAAGTTATCAAGTTCGATTTCTTTGATTCGCAAAAGAGCTTCCCGCCTGGATGATGCTAGAGAGGGCACCTTACGTCCGAATTAGACTACACACTGTATTTAGTGTCAAGCAAAAGCTTATGGCAAATCGCATAACAATTTTAGTCTAGAGTTAATATTAGCCCGAAATTGCCGTCCTGTCACCTTTTAGCTCAAAGTTGCATTGAATTTTCCCGCTAGATGTTCAAGTCTGCGCACGACGAATATGCAGATGGTTCCATTTAGCAATACCCCTGGCCATGCCTGTTTGGGCATGATAGCAAAATATTCGCACCACAGGCGGTGAGGTCTATATACAACATAGCTAAAATTGTTCTTTTGGGCGGCAGGGCAATTTTTTACTCTAGAAAGAGTATGGTCAAGAAGATATACTTCTTAGCTATTATCAATATTTGCTTGTTAAGGAAGCCTAGCCAGTGTCGCAATCGTATATTTCCAGCCAAATCGGCGATTTGCTTGTCGGAGCTGGCCTTGTAACCGCCGAGAGCATTGACGGCGCCCTGACCATGTCTCGGAGCCGAAAAAGCCCACTCGGCAAGGTTCTTGTAGACTCTGGCCTGGTCAGCGAGGGCGAACTGAACGGCACACTGCAGGCGCAAAATTTAATTCGCGAACGGCTAATCAGTCAGGAGAGAGCCGGCGAGGTTCTGAAGCTGATTCGCGACAATGGTGGCAGTTTTGTCGACAATCTTTTTGCCCTCGGTTGCGAAATTGATCATATAAACTTCAGCCGCAATCTGGGCAAAATGTTTGTCGATGCGGGCGCCATCTCACCTTATAAGCTTTCGCAAGGGCTGGAAGTGAGCATACTTTCGGGGCTTCCCATTGTGCGGGTGCTGGTACTGCAAAAGTCTCTCAACGAAATTGTTGCCTATGCCGGGCTCACAGCTCAGCTTCTTGTCAACGAGCGCAAAATCGGCTACGACCAGGCTGTAGGAGCTTTGAAGCTCTCTCATTTGCACAATGAAAACATAGAAGAAATTTTAGAATTCGGTGGCTTGAAGCGCTATCGCGAAGAAAATTCCGTCCGCCTGGGTGAACTTCTAGTTCTCTCTGAGCTGATATCAGAACTTGATTTACTTTCCTGCGTTGAAAAAAGCATGGCCGAAGCTAAGCCCCTGGGCCAGGTTCTGGTAGATGAGGGAATTATCAGTGAGTTGATTGTTTCGTCAGCATTGCGGGCGCAAAAATATATAGTTGAAAACACTATTGAACCTCTTCGTGCAGCACAGATGCTCTCGCAGTGCGCTAAAACCGGCCGTCCGCTCGAGTTTTCAGTCGGTGAGCTGTCGTCCATGAAACCAGTGATGGTGCGGCCATTTGTCAGAACTGAAGATAATGGCAGAGGTAATCTCAGTCTGGTAGACATGATTGAACTGATAGGAATTGTCAGACGCTCCGACCTTGAACAGGTTCGTCTGGTGGAAAAAAGAGAGCCCGATCAAGTCGAGGCTTTTTTACTCAATCGCGGGTTTGTCGATCAAGTGAAAATTGACACCATAAAAAAAGGATATGACCTGATTGTCAAATCAGTACTCACTCCTGAGCAATTGATTTTTGCCTTTCACGTCTGGCTCTGGCGGCGCGGTGACTTCGTTTCCACCCTCAATTTACTGGGCTGGAAGCAATAGCAGCGGCTTATCCTTATATATGTCAATTAAAGCTGCGCAGTAATTTTTCCGCTTGTTCTTTTTCGGCCTGCACTTTTGTGCTGAGAAGAAGCTTGCGCAGCTGGGCTTTAGCCTCTTCAGTTTGCTTGTTTTGATGATAGAGCAGGGCCAGGTTATAGCGTGCTTTAGTAAAGCCTGGAGTTAAAGCAATGGCTTTTTCATATTCGATAATTGCCTGGGCAATTTGATTTTTTTGCGCCAGCACAAAGGCAAAATTGTAATGGCAAACAGGCTCTTGCGGGTTCTCTTTAGCCCAGAGAGCCAGGTTGCGCAAAAGCTCTTTGTCTTCATTCATAATGTCGAGCACTTTAATCAGTGGTGTGAAGGCTGTTCTTTTAATGGCGAATTCCGGCTTTAATTCCAGAGCGCGTTCAAATTGCAGCCTGGCCCCGAGAAATTCTTTATTGTCCATGTGCAATTTGCCCAGGGCAATGTGGGCTTGAGCATTGTTTGGACAGTTATTCACAGCAGTGGTGGCAGTGTTGATGGCGCTGTCCAGATCACCCATTTTAGCCTGGCACTGAGCCAGTTTTATTAATGCCGCCGGGTCGGTTTTATTGATGCTGGCGGCCGGCGTAAAGTAGTCTGCCGCCAATTTATAATTGCCTGCTTCCATTGCCAGGTCACCAGCGGTGGTGAGTGCCAGGATATTATTTGGATAGCGTTTGATCATCTGATCGAGGGTATCTTGCGCCTCTTTTGCCTGGCCATTGATTTGATAGGCTTTGACCCGGCCTAACCAATAGCACAGGCCCAGGCGTCCAGAAAGTGGCCGGTCCTTAAGGGTTTCGAGGTTTGCTAAAGCGGCGGCACTGTCTTTAGCAGCCAGGTGAAGAGCTACTTGATTGAGAACGGTGATGGGATATTTTTCTCCGTCGGCCAGTTGTGGATTTTCTGATAATGCTTTTTTCAATGCCGCCCGTGCACCACTGATATCGTCATTCAATGCCAGCAAACAAATATTGTTATTACTGAGGCGAATTTGGGCGCTGCCCGTTTCTTTACCACCCGCTAGCGCTGTGCTCAAGACGCGCAAGGCCTGGGCCATGCGGCCGCTGCGTGCCAGGTCGAATGCTTCGATAGAGGCAGCATCAGAGCTTTTGTTTTTGCGTAAAATTCTTCCTTCGCCTTCCATCACCGGCGGTGCGCTGAACTCATCCAAAACTTTTACATCGTTGACTGCTGAGCCTATAATCATTTGTTCAGCGCTCATTCTGGTGTGAGCGAGCCGCTTCTGGTCAGCTCCTCCCTTGAGGGCGCTGACCTCCATTTCGATATCAGCGGTAGATTTATCGCCTGCTTTTACAGGCAGATCTTTTAGATCACCGCCCTCTTGTGCAAATGCTTGATAGCGGCCTAAGATCAAATGTAATTGCAACAGATGGGCAAAGGGCAAGCTGGCGTAGACGTCGGCTCCCCCTTCAGAAGCTTCACTGACGGCCATGCGGCGGTCTGTCTGCAAGCGCCTTTTCAATACTTTATTGGCATAGATACTTTCGCTAGTTTCTGTGGCAAGAGCGCTATGTTCAACACAAGGAAGAGATTGACTGAGCCAGAGGCCCGCAGATAGAAGCACTGCCGCCGGCAGGCTCAATCTATATCTATTCCTATTTCTACTGGCGCTTCTTAATTGACTAATAACTTCCATCTCTTTGAAATTATATCTATACTGTCGTTAAATGACTTACGCGGTAACCTTTGAACTAGAAGCCGAGTGTCCCTGGTCGGGAGCACGGGCAGGCAAATTCCACACGCCTCACGGCACAGTGGAGACACCGGTCTTTATGCCCGTAGGAACTAATGCTGCCCTGAGGGCACTGACATTCGAGCAGACAGCTGATTGCGGCGCTCAGATAGTACTCTCCAATTCCTATCACCTGTATCTGCGGCCGGGTCACGAGCTTATAAAAGAAGCGGGCGGCCTGCACAAATTTATGAACTGGCATAAACCCATCCTGACAGATTCAGGCGGGTTCCAGGTTTTCAGCCTTGACCAATTGCGCAAAATTACCGATAAAGGCGTGTTCTTTAAAGACCACCGCGGCGGCAAAGAACACTTTATCGGACCGTCTGAGAGTATGACCATTCAGAACGCCATTGGCTCTGACATCATTATGGCTTTCGATGAGTGCGTCAAAAATCCAGCTACATATGAGGAAGCGAAAGCGGCCATGGACCGCACCCATCAGTGGCTGGAAATTTGCGTGGATAAACATGCCCGGGCTGACGATCAGGCGCTCTTTGGCATTGTTCAGGGCAGCATTTATGAGGAATTGCGGCGAGAGTCGGCTAGAGCTGTAACGGCTCACGATCTGCCTGGTTTTGCCATTGGCGGCGTGGCCGTAGGTGAAGATCGCAAGACAATTGAAAATGTCGTGCTTTACACCACACCGCTCTTGCCACGCCTGAAGCCTCGATATCTTATGGGTGTAGGCACACCGTGGGACATCATTTATGCCATCAGATGTGGTATCGATATGTTCGACTGCGTCTCGCCCACTCGTCTGGCCAGGCATGGTGCCGCTTTTACTAAAGACGGCCGCATTTCACTAAAAAATGCGCCCTATCAACGTGACTTCGGCCCAATTGATAGCGAGTGCAGCTGTTCCACATGCGCTAATCATAGCCGCGCTTATCTGCATCATCTGGTACGGCAAAATGAGATGGCCGGTGCCATGTTGCTTTCCATTCACAATGTCAGCTATCTCATTGATGAGGCGCAAAGCTGCCGCAGGGCCATCTTAGAAGGCCGTTTTGAAGAATACTTCAGTCGTTGGTCTTCATCTCGCGGGCCTCTTTAGACTCGATTGAATCAACATCAATGGTCTCAAGCAGTACTGGTTGACGGTCTGATTTATCGTTGGTGATTAATTTAGGGCCGTCGGTGGAGTTGGTCGGAGCCGCACCCATCTGCCCTTTGAGCATCATCAGTTCCATTTCGATATCGGTTTTGCCTTCGAAGTTCTTGAACTGTTTATCAAGCTGGTCGGTGCCAAGCTCACCGAGGGCGGCGGCTTTAGCTTCCCGTTCCTGAACTTTGGTTTCCATCCGCTCAATTACGTTCAAAGTGCCGTTGGCATTTGTTTTGGACAAAATCTCATTGGCTTTCATGGTCGCTTTAGCAGCTTTGTCGCGAGCAATCAGCACTTGTTTTTTCGTGTGCGCTTTTTGCAGTTCGTTCTCAAGCTCGGTAAGGCGCTGGCGTAGACCGGAAGTGGCTTCTTTTTGTACTTTCAGCTGTCCTTCCAGGTCTGAAGATGCTTGAGCATATTGCTGTTTTCTTTGCAAAGCCTGGCGAGCCAACTCATCGTTATTTTGCTGCACGGCCATAGCGGCGCGATTCTGCCAGGTAGCGGCTTGATCTTTGTTTTTCTGCAGTTGCTGTTCCAGCTGCTTTTCAGTAGCGATAGCTTGAGCTACTGCCTGACGAACTTGAATGACGTTATTTTGCAGATCGTTATAGGTCTGTTCCAGCATCATCTGCGGATCTTCTACCTTGCCCAGAATGGCGTTGAAGGCAGCTTTGATGATTTGTGCAAGCCGATCGAACATCTACTGATAACTCCTAATATCTACCTAGATAAGTCTTATACTCATAGCATGAATTTGCTCTTAGCATGAGTCCTCATTTTCACTTATGCCCGCTTTTGGCGCTGTCAGTCTGTGCCCAGACTAGACCTGCTTAATGTTAAAGGCAGTGCTACATTAGAGACAGGTCAAATTGGTAGCGGCTTCTTAACGAGTTATGTTGAAAACATTATGAAGAACGAAGCAGAGAAGCCCTCGGCCAGCCTTGGCGCTCAAATCATGATGGCTTCAGAGCTTGGTTCATCAATCGTCGTCTTGTCAATTGCTGGATATTTTGCTGGAGCCTGGCTGGACGGCCAGTTGCACTGGTCTCCCTACGGAGTGATCGTCGGCATTTCTGTAGGATTCGGTCTGGGCATAGCTTATATCCTCAAACGATCGAACGATATGGACAAAAAATCCTGACGCCACCATCTGCTATGATTTTCTTCGCTCAGCCCTAATTGTCGGCTGCGCTGCAATTTTTTGTGTATAAGAACCATTCAAATCAAGCGGGAACAGTGGAATGCTAGGCGAAAGTTTACCCCTCAAAGAGTTAGTTCAGGATCCGAGCATTACCAACATCACACTGCCACTGGGTCTTGGTACCGTCGGCGATATCCATGCCGATACCATTATTCTCAGTTGGGTAGCCATGGGTCTGATTCTTCTCAGTTGCTCGGCGATCACCAGCAACATGACCGTGGAAGGTCCAGGAAGCAAGAGCCAGGGCGTGCTGGAGGGTCTGTACACCTTTATTCTCGGTATTGCCAAGGGTTCAATCGGCGACCATCGCTATAAGCCTTACATGCCTTTGCTTTGTGGACTGTTTATGTTCATTCTGGCCAGCAATTTGATTGGTATTCTGCCTTATCAAGTACTTGAGCATATGTCCTGGTGGCCCCACGTTAACGGCAAGCACTTCGAAGTGGCAGCCGCCACTACCGACTTCAACGTCACCGCCGGCTTAGCCGGTCTGGCCATCGTCACCTACCTGGCATCTGGTGTAAAAGTGCATGGCCACCACTATGTGGGCATGTTCTTGTGGAAACCGATTGCCCCTCTGGAATGGCTCGACTTAGTAGTTCGACCTGCCACACTGGCTTTGAGACTTTTGCTAGTAATCACCGCCGATGAAATGTTGCGCAGTGCATTTCTTGGTATGTGCCCTGTAATTTTGCCTTCCCTGGTAATGGCCTTTGAAGTGTTCATTGCTCTAGTGCAAGCCTTCGTTTTCACCTTGCTGACATCAATTTATATTGGTGCTGCTGTTGCTGAACATCACTAAAACCGGCTTAGTTGTCAGGTCTTAGCTGCATTTAGTAACTAACATCGTTAGGAAATTGTTCACTTTTATTGCAAGCTTTTTCCGGGCAGAGGCAAACACTCTGACAAAGAGCGGCTCGGCATGCGGCTTTGACTCATATTTAAGCGCTTTTAAGCCCATCAATAGGGCATCTTGCAACTGTTATAATCAGTACGCCTTTTGAAATGGGCGCGCTTAAACGCGAAATGCCCATTCGAAATGGATGGCGAAATTTTTTCGATACGAGTTAAGGAGATTTTCTGTGGACCACCAACTGATTGCCCAGGCTGGAACTGTCGCGGGCGGAGTAGATAGTCAGACATTTATCAGATCGGCTGCACTTCTGGGCGCAGGCTTAGGAGCAATCGGCGTCGGCGTACCTGGTATCGGTATCGGTATCGCTGCTTCCAGAGCTCTGGAAGGTATGGCTCGTCAACCTGAAATGCAAGGCAAATTGCTCATCAACGGTATTATTTTCGCCGCTTTGATGGAAGCTCTCGGTCTGTTTGCCTTTCTGGTTTCGCTCCAACTTTTCACTCTTGGTAAAGGCTAAAAATTAGAATTATTAGTAGGAAACCAGAGAGTAATTCAACAAAATGCTCGAACTAAACGGAACAGTTATCGTACTTTTAATCAGTTTCCTGGCCTTTATCTGGGCCTTGAATCTGGTCTTTGTGAAGCCGGTCTCCAGAGTGCTGGAGGCCCGGGCTGCCAAAGTAGAACAAGATTTGGCTTTGTCAAAAGTCTCTCGCTCTGAAGCTGAAGTTGTGTTGGCCGACTACCAGAAGCGTCTGGTTGAGGTGCGCAACAAAGCTCAGACGATTATCAACGACGCTGCCACTGCTGCTCAAAAAGTACGCAATGAAGAAATAGGGAAGGTGCAAACTCAAGGCCGCGAGCGACTTACAGCTGCTCGCGCTGAGTTGGCGACAGAGAAAAAAGCACTTGTAGATCAGTTGGTAGATCGTGAAATCGAACTGGTCAATATCATCATGGGCAAACTCATAGGTGCCGGCCATCAAGCCACTTCTATGGATAGAGTTCAGGTGAAGAAAGCGTTAGAGGAGGCTTGCTGATGTTTTTGTTTGCTGAAGTACAGACCAATCCTCTTTTTGCCATGTTTGAAAACAATGTCATCAACTGGTTTTTGTTGGTGCTTTTTTTCTGGTGGGTTCTGGCTAAAAATTTGCCGCCGGTCTTTGCCGCTCGCGAATTGCAAATCAATTCCACTCTGGAAGCCGCGCAGAAAGCCCGTGTTGAAGCCGAGCAATTATTGGCAAAACAGAAAGCTGCTTTAGCTAATGCTGAAGTAGAAGCCGAGCAAATCGTCAGCGAAGCAAAAAATATCGCTGCTGAAATGCAAGCCACTCTGGAAGCTCAAACTAAAAAAGACATAGCCGAAATGCTGGTCAAGTTTGAAAATTCAGTGGCTGGTGAAAGACAGCTTCTGGTAAATGAAATGCGTCAAGCTGCTGTTAAAGCAGCCATTGAATTGACCCGCACGCAACTGGCCGAGCAGACCAGTGCGGAAGTGAAAGCTGGCTTGCTGAGCCAGTTTATGGAACAGCTTGAGACTCTCAATGCCAAATCGATGGTCGCCACTGGTTCGCTCGAATCAACTAGAAAATAACAGGCAGGTAGAGTAGAAATGAATACTGAACTGCAAGGAATCGCCGGCGCATACGCAGAAGCTGTGCTCGATCTGGCAGCGAAAAATCAGGAAGAAGAGACCGTTCTCAAAGAGCTGCAATTAATCAATGTAGTTTTCGCTTCCGACAAAGACATGCAGATAGTGATAAACCATCCTGCTATTCGTGCAAACCAGAAAAAAGAAGTGTTGAAGACGGTCTTTAGTGGAAAAATTTCCATCCTGACCGACAATTTGATCAATTTGTTGGCTGATAAGCGCCGCCTTGATTTGCTTCCTTTTATTGAATCGGGTTACCGCGAACTCTTGAATCAACGCAAAAACATTGTCAGCGCTACGCTGACGTGTTCAGAGCCCATGGCCGACAACAATGTCGCCAATATCAAAGCGCAATTGACCGAACATCTCGGCAAGCGGCTTGAGTTGGAAGTAAAAGTCGATCCGTCGCTTATCGGCGGAGTGGTCTTGAGACTGGGTGACCAGGTGATAGACGGCAGTTTGAAAGGGCGTCTTAAAGCCCTTGAAAAAAGTTTGATGAATGTATAAGTAGACGGAAAACAGACAAGAAAATCTAGAGGTTAATGACCATGGCAATCAGGCCCGACGAAATCACATCAGTATTGAAATCACAGCTGGAGCAATACCGTTCTGCATTGAACGTCAGCAACGTCGGTAGCGTTCTTCAAGTGGGCGACGGTATTGCCCGCATCTACGGCATGGAAAAAGCCATGGCCGGAGAGCTCGTCGAGTTCGACGATGAAGAAAAAACTCGCGGCATGGTGCTCAACCTCGAAGAAGACAACGTCGGTGTTGTAATTCTTGGCGAAGGCAGAAAAATTACCGAAGGCATGGAAGTTCGCACCACCGGCAAAATTGCTTCGGTTCCTGTGGGTGAGGCGCTGCTGGGTCGAGTGGTCAATTCAATCGGCGTGCCATTAGATGGTAAGGGCCCGATTAACTCCACAGAAATTTCACCAATTGAAGTTAAGGCTCCAGGTATTGTTTCGCGTAAATCAGTACACGAGCCAATGATGACCGGCATCGCTGCTATCGACGGCATGATTCCAATCGGTCGTGGTCAGCGCGAACTTATCATCGGTGACCGTCAAACCGGAAAGACTGCTGTTGCAATCGATGCGATCATCAACCAGAAGCACCAGCCCAACCGTCCGATCTGTATCTATGTAGCTATCGGTCAGAAGAGTTCCAACGTCGGCAAAATCCAGAAAATTTTGGAAGAAGCCGGTGCAATGGAATACACAATCATTGTTAACGCTCCTGCTACTGACGCTCCCGCTCTGCAATTCCTCGCTCCTTATGCCGGTGTGGCCATGGGCGAGTATTTCATGAAAAAAGGCGGACACGCTCTTCTGGTTTACGACGATTTGTCGAAACACGCTACCGCTTACCGCACAATGAGCTTGCTGCTTCGCCGTCCACCAGGCCGTGAAGCTTTCCCAGGCGACGTCTTCTATCTACACAGCCGTCTGCTTGAGCGCGCCGCTAAGCTGTCCGACGCCCTTGGTGCCGGTTCACTCACAGCATTGCCGATTATTGAAACTCAGGCCGGTGACGTATCAGCTTACATTCCCACTAACGTAATTTCAATTACCGATGGCCAGATTTTCTTAGAAACCGACTTGTTCTATGCCGGTGTACGTCCGGCCATCAACGCTGGTATTTCAGTCAGCCGGGTAGGTGGTTCTGCTCAAACTAAAGCGATGAAAGCCGTTGCCGGTAAACTCCGCCTCGACTTAGCTCAGTTCAGAGAGCTGGAAGCATTCGCACAATTCGCTTCTGATCTGGATAAATCCACACAAGATCAAATTCGTCGCGGTCAAAAATTGACCGAGGTCTTGAAACAAGCTCAGTATCGTCCGCTCAGCTTGTCTGAACAGGTCTCCATTCTCTTTGCCGCTAACAAAGGCATTCTTGATGATGTCGAAACCAAAAATATCACCAAGTTCAAAGTGGAATGGTTCAAATACCTGGCTGCTCAGGCTAAAGATCTTGATGCCAAACTGCTCACCGGCGACAAGCTTTCTGACGCTGATGATGCTGCGCTTGTGGATCACTTGAACAAGTTCAAAACCAATTTCTTCAAACCATAATTAAACAGGCAAGGCAATCAGATGGCTAACCTTAAGGCAATTCGTCAAAGAATTAAAAGCGTCCAGTCCACCCAGAAAATTACTCGGGCGATGAGACTGGTTGCTGCGGCAAAAGTAAGACGCGCGCAGATGCGTGTGCTGGCGGCCCGGCCGTTTACTCAAGCTGTAGTAAGAGTCTTGCGTGAAGTGGTGGCAGAAATCAGCCCCATCGATGTGCAAGGGCTGGAGCTGCTTTCAAGGCGCGATGTGAAAAAAGTCGGTTTGATTGTTCTGTCGTCAGACAGAGGATTATGCGGCTCTTACAACACCAGCGTTTTCCGTGAAGTGGTGGCACGCATCTCGCAATTGCAGGCTGAAGGTAAAGAAGTCGGTTTGATTCTGGTCGGTTTGAAGGCCGTATCGTTCTTCAAATCAATTAAGGTAGAAAAGCTCAAGGTCTACACCTTACTTCCGGCTATTCCTACCGTTGAAGAAGCAAAAATGATTGCTACTTACGCCGGTGATCTTTATACCGAGAAGAAAGTAGATGCCATTGAAGTAATCGGTACTGATTTTATTTCGATGCTGCGCTCTGAAGTGGTGACAACCAAATATCTACCAATCGACATGCCTCAAGCTGAAGTGAAAACTTCCCTGCAACCGATTCGTCTATTTGAACCAAGCATTGTTGATGTAATGGAACGGGAACTACTACCAAAGTATATCCAGAACGTCATCTATCAAGGTTTATTGGAGGCTTCGGCAGCTGAGCTGGCCGCTCGCATGGCCGCTATGACCAATGCCTCTAACAATGCCCGCGATTTGATCGCCGGCTTGACCCTTGTCTACAACAAGGCCCGTCAAGCGGCCATTACCCAAGAATTGCTGGAAATCGTGGGCGGCGCAGAGGCCCTGAAAGGCTAGTAAATATATTGGACCTGAAAGGCTAGATCTCTAATCTGCAGCGGTCGACAAAAATTGGCTGACGGTTATAATTGCTAAGTGGCAAGTTAGTAGTTTTCAGCTGGTCAGCATATGCCTTTGTCTTCCGGTCAAATATCAGTGCAGTCTGCCGGTAATTCGGTAGCTACAGAAGAAGAAATGGCAGCCATTGCTGCCGCTGTGGAAGCTTATATTGCCTCAGACGTAGGTGAAGAGGCCGTACAAGCGGATTTATCGGCCAGGTCACCCTGGGCGGTGGCAGCTAGGTTAGCCGCCACCGGCAACGTTACTGAATATGATGCCAGAGCAAAGTCGCTCTGGAGCGCTAAATTATATACGGGCGCTTTCGCTCTACTGACCTCACTATCTCTTGGTTTGATGCCACCACCAGTACTGGCGCAAGAATTGGCACAACAAGGTTCTCAGCTGCAAGATTCGCAAATACAAGACCAGTTGGCCTATTCCGCTAAATCTGGCGTTCAACCCTGGGCGGCGGCTACTTCTAAAAGGATGACCAAAAGCAGCATTAGAGTTTGCCTCGCCAGTGGAGTGCAGAAAGTCGATTTAGATTTTCCTGATGGCGGCAATATTTACACGGTTGCCGACGGAGTCTTAGTGGCAAAAATTGCCCCTCAAAGTGCCTGGAATTTAAACCTGGCCAAAATAGACGGTAAGCCCAATTTTAATTTTGCCGCCAAAAGCACGAGAGATAAAATTGCCGCAGTGGGGGCCTTTACCAGAGCGGCCTTTATTCCCAGCACCGGATCGATGTTTGGCAGCGATAATTATGGGTCAGGGAACGGTCATCTAGCACTACCGACAAAAAACTTTGCTTCGAATTTAAGTAGCACCGAAGATAGTGCTAAGGCTTCTTTACCAGACGCTTCACAGGGTTATATTGCCGTGGCCGGCAACCCTGAGCAACCTGGCTCTGTGCCTTTGCTTGGCGTCAGCGGCAAGCTTTATCGCGGTGCCGTGATTTTAAAACCGGTAGTCAGTGACAGCGGTGCTACCAGCATTGCCGTGATCAATATTTTAGGCCTGGAAGATTATCTGCTTTCAGTGGTACCGTCTGAGGTGCCCTCACAATGGCCCAAAGAAGTATTGAAGGCCCAGGCTATTGCCGCCCGTTCATATGCAGTGGCTAATTTAGGTAAGCACGGCAAAGAAGGCTATGACGTCAAAGCCACAGTAGACGATCAGGTTTATCGCGGTGTTATAGCTGAAGCCCCTGAAACTAATGGTGCGGTGGCTGATACTACAGGCCTGGTTTTAAAAAACGACAATAAAGTGATCTCGGCATTTTTCCACAGCACTAGTGGCGGTAGCACTGAAGTTTCTGAAAATGTCTGGAGCCGCCCTTTACCTTATCTAAAAAGTGTCGTCGACTATGACGATGCTGCCCCGCAGTTCAACTGGAAAAAAACCGTCAGCGCCCAGAGCCTGGCTAAGACTCTGGCAGTGGCCGCACCAGCAGGCGGCGAAAATCAGACCTTGCTCGGTGTGCTCGTGATTGGACGCTATCCTGGTGTGTCGCAGCGGGTCAAAGACGTGCTTCTGGTGGGGCAGAGCTCAGCCCGCGTGATTTCCGGAGCTGATTTAAGAAGATTGTTTAACCTGCCCAGCACCCAGTTTAGCCTCTTTCAAGCAGACAGTAACTACATCTTTAGCGGTAGAGGTTACGGTCATGGTCTTGGTCTTTCTCAATGGGGAGCGAAAGCCCTGGCTGATAACGGATATAATGCAGAACAGATTCTGTCGTACTACTACAAAGATGTCACGATAGAGCCTCTGGCCCAAGACGGTGCTATTTAGCTACGGCCAGTAATTATTTACGGTCCAGCTGTGGCAGGGAGTTCAGGTCTTGGAACAAGCTTTTGGTATTTTCATGATGCTCGCCATACTGAGCACACTAATCATTGTTCACGAATGCGGCCACTTCCTCGTCGCCAGGTTTTTCGGTTTCCAGACCCCTGTGTTCGGCCTGGGACTGCCCTTTGGACCATCATGGACTGTGGGCAAGCGCTGGGGCACCGAATTTCGCATTCACGCCTGCATGCTGGGCGGCTACGTTGCTATTCCCGAGCTGGGTGACGAGTCCAATGCCTCCAATGAAGTTTTTGGTGTACAACTTTCGCCTTTTAAAAAATTCCCCATCTGGCAAAGAGCCCTTGTTGCCGTCGCCGGTGTAACTTTCAATGTAATTTTCGCCTACCTGGTCATGCTTGTGATGCTGGTAGCGCTTGGCAAGCCGATACCGCAAGGTATTTTTGTCAACGAATTGGTCAAGGCTAACCCTATTGCCACCAACGCCGGCATCAAGGTACAAGACGAAGTTATTGCCGTAGACGACAAATCAGTCAAGACTGCCGAAGACGTGATCGCCTATTTGAGCACCCGCAAATCAACACCTGTGACCTTGCACCTCAAACGTGACGGACAGCCCATCGATTTGGCTATGACGCCCAACCAGGACGGTAAAGTAGGCATGGCTCTGGCCCCTAAAATGCAATATGTGAAAATCGATGGCGGTCCAATCGAAGTGGTCACCATTGCCGCCACCGAATTGACTTCGCAGACCGGGCAGATGGTCAATTCTATCGGTCGCATGTTTAGCGGAGTAGCCAATAATATTATTAAGCCTGGTGCTAAAGGCAAAGACGGCAAGCCTGAACCAGGTATCGAAAACTTCCACGGTGTTATTGCCGTGGTTAAAATCGGCGCTGACTTTGCCAGCGAAGACTGGCGTCAGCTCTTCATGTTCACCATATTGATATCAATGGACCTGGCCATCGTCAATTTGTTGCCCTGGCCGGCTTTAGATGGCGGACACCTGGCATTCATGCTCATTGAAGCATTGCGAGGCAAGCCCATGGAAGAAAGGGCGCAAGGCGAAATTGTGAAATGGGGTTTCCTCAGTTTAATTGCCCTCATGGTCATAGTTCTTGTAAATGACGTGCAGGCCTGGGTCAAAGGCGATCTCGATTTCAAAAAGAAAGATCATAAAAGCGCCCCTAAGCCAGATGACAAAATTAAGATAGAACAAGCGAAGCCAACTATAAACCCAACGACAGAACCAGCTACACCAGAAAAGTAATAACGATGCCTAATTACGACTATCGCTGCATGGAAGAGAATTGCCGCACTGCCTTCACTGTAGAGCGCTCAATGACCGACCCCACTGATACTAATTGTGCCGACTGCGGCTCGGGTAATGTCTCGCGTATCTGGAATATGACTTTGCGCAGCGGCGGCAGCACCCCTGATGTGGGTCAGAGCAGCAAGTCATCATCTTCATCTTCATCATCATCTTCATCTAAGTCATCTGGCGGTGGATGCGGCTCCTGCAGCACCCATTCGTGCCATAGCTGCTAACTATGCTTATGCGTGGAAAAACAAAGTGGTATTGGTCTTTAGTCCAATATTTTGTCGCCTGCTCTTTTGTATTTTCTACATCAGTTATTTCTATTAGGCAGGCTGCTGCTACAGAAGCCTGGCCCGTCTATTGGGTAAAGCAGACAGAGTCGAGTCCTGCGGTCCTTAACACTCCTCCTGATGAACTGGTCTTTAATGGTGAAACACTAGATTCGGTGGCACAGTTCAATGTCAGTGCATCCAATGATTCGCAAACATCGAAAATAAGCGAAGCTGTTTTTTTTGCAAGAATCAAGGCCTACGCTGCTTCGGTCAAGCCCATGATCGTCTTTTTGCACGGCTGCTGCTCGGGCGAAGCCGCTACTCTTGAAAAAGCCCGGCGCCTGGCCGCTAAATGTTCAATGCCGGTAATCATGTACCGCTGGCCGGCTTTCGGCAACGGTATGAATTATAGCGCTAACGAAAATGTTTTAGAGCGCTGCAAGGGCAGAGCACTGCGCTTCTTCAACGAGCTGGAGACATCTCTTCCCGCCAACCAAACCATTTTTATTGGTCATAGCATGGGCACGAGAATTTTAATTGAGGTCTTGAGTAGGCGTGCTGAGACGCTCAAAACACTGCTCAAGTCTCCTTATCGCATATCCATATTAGCCGGTGCCGACGCAATTTCCCCGTCTGGGCCACTATGGCGAGATCAGCTTTAACGACGGCAAAGAGCACCGCCTGCAAGTCTTCGACGTCAGTAAATTGCCACTGGGAGCCGTTAATCACGAACTACCGGAAGATGTAATCGCCACTCTAATAAAAAAGTATGACGCACCATTGGGCCTGATTGGCTCTAAATATTACTTGAGCCAACAGAAGGGCAATGTCTGGACGGTTTCAACCAGTGCGCCGGCAAAAGCAAAGTTTGATCCGCACAGAGTGCTGGTTCGCCATTAACAGATCTCGCCGGTACTGACACTGTCTAGTGCTAACTTACGCGCAAGCTCTTCTTCTTCGTCTTTAGGCAGAAGAAAAGATTCAGAAGCGTCAGGGAAGTTTTCTGATTTTACGTCTTCTGCATATTTGCCTACGGCGTCCTGGCAAACCTGGCTCAGGTCAGCATAACGGCGCACAAAACGGGGCAAGAAATCTGTGAATTTTCCCATCAGATCATCAGTAACGAGAATCTGACCATCGCAAACATTGCCGGCTCCAATGCCCACAGTAGGAATTTTAACTCGCTCAGTCACGGCTTTAGCAACAGCTGTGGGCACCATCTCCAGTACCACAGAAAAACAACCGGCCATCTCTAAAGCACGGGCGTCATCGATCAGTTTAAGCGCTTCATCTGCCGAGCGCCCTTGCACTCTGGCGCCGCCTAGACCGTGAATTGCTTGTGGTGTGTAGCCCAGGTGTCCCATTACCGGTATGCCCATGCCCACCAGGCGCTCGATGATTTCCAAATTGAGCCTGGTGGCACCTTCTAGTTTTACTGCATGTGCCTGCGCTTCTTTAACGAATCGTCCCGCATTTGTAATTGCTTGAATGACATCGACTTGATAGCTCATAAAGGGCAGGTCGGCCACCACCATGGCATTTGTCACACCGCGGGTGACGGCTCTGGTGTGGTGCAACATTTCTTCCATGGTTACTGCATGGGTGGTGCGATGACCGAGAGCGACCATGGCCAGGCTATCGCCCACAAGAATCAGGTCGACACCGGCCTTATCGAGAATTTTGGCCATGGAATAGTCATAAGCAGTAAGTGCCACAATCTTGCGGCCATCGCGTTTGTATTTTTGCAGGGTGAGGGTTGAAACGGCTTTACTCATGGCCAGATCTTAGCATTTAAGCTCTCGCGACCCGGCTATAGATACTTTCAATTGTTACGCTTGCGGTTGGCCTGACCGCGCGCCTGTTCCCGCGCCATATCTTGTTGCAGAGAAACAATATGTTTGGGATCGTAAGGGTATTTGCCGGCCAGCTCATGAAAACGCTTATACCAGGCGCCTGCTTCCGACTTCATACTGTTTTTTTCCAACAAATAAGCCATGTTGTAATACAGACCGTCAAATTTTGGCTTGAGATCAAGAGCTGATTGATATTGCACAGAAGCCTGGGCCAGGTCGCCTTCCGCTTCAAAAATAAGGCCTCGGTTCTGATAGGCGAGCCAGCATTTAGGATCAAGGTCAATGATTTTAGTGAATGTCGCCTTAGCAACATCGAGATCTCCGCTTTCGGTTTCTTGAATGCCCTGAGAGAGCATAGATTTTATTTCGGCCGGATCCACTTCTTTAGCGTTTCGGCGGCTGTTGGATCTGGCCATGCGTCCCAGTTCCGCCATATGTTTAAATGTCTCGCCATTGTTGGCCGTGAGGCTGGCTACATCTTTTAAAGAATCAATAGCGGCATCATAACTCTCAGTCAATTCTTCGCATTTCGCTTGCAATTGCTTGATTTTGACCCGGTCTACAGCAGGATATTTTTTGCCATCGGTGTATACGGGGCTGACTTTCTGCGCTTCTTTCATCTCAAAAAGAGCGCGGTTAGGATCGCCACGCAAATAACGCAGACGCCCCAACTCGTAATGCGCTACAGCAAGTTTAGAGTCTAGCTTTAAGGCTTTGCGAAACTCGAGTTCGGCTTCATCGAGATTGCCGTCGCAACAAAAAATATTGGCAAGATGATAGTGAATGGTCGGGTTACTAGGCACCAGTTTGGCAGCCGTTTCTAGTTTGCTAAGGCTCTCTGAAATTTCTCCGCCGTCGCCTCTTTCAAACTTTTGAAAAATTACCAGACCCAGATCACGATTAGCTTCAAAATAAGTTGGTTCAAGTCTTGTGGCTGTGCGAAAACAGTCGAGAGCGGCATCAAGATCACCGAGCTCCATATGTACGGTGCCTAAATTATAGTGTGCTTTAGAATAAGTCGGCTTGATGCGAATGCAGTCATTGAACTGCTTTTTCGCTTCATCCATTTTGCTCAGTTTTTTTAGATAAATGCCGTAATTATTGTGCGCTTCAATAAAATTGTAATCAAGAGTGAGAGCTGAGCGGAAAGCCAGATCGGCATTCTTATTGTCACCCAGTTGTGAATAGCAGAGGGCCAGCAGATGAGGAATTTGTTTATTGCGCGCGTCGCCTGTCTGCGCTTGCTTTAACAGTCCGACGGCATTGGCATAATCGCCCACAGCAAACATCTGCGTGGCGTTGCGAAAGAGGCCCTGAGCCTTGACAAGACCGAGAGATTCATCTTCATACTGCGCCAGAGCCGGGCCGGAGCTGCACTGACTGAGCAGAAACAGCAGGGTCAGGCATATTGCCTTTAGATTTGGTCGATTTGGCTTCATCAGATTAAGGATAACTTGAAAATCAAATTAGCGCGATTTTTGTTGTCGATTTTATGGCCTTATGGCTTCTCTAATGAAGTGCTGGGCTTAAGCAACTGCTTTTTGGCTCCTTGCATGTAAGAAATATTGCTCAGAGTTCTGTCTTTTGATTTGAGCCATTGGCCGTCCTTGGCGGCCGCCACTGTGGCCGAAAGATTTTCATGGCTGAGATCAAGAGCGTGCATATTCTTCAATTTTTCCGCTCTTTGCTCGCGGTAATAATCCCCCATGGTGTTGGCGCCCAGTGCCCCGCCGATACCGGCTGTGTTTTTAGCTACTGCTTCACGGAAATCAGCTTGTTTACCGATGGTTCGACCGGTTGCTTCAGTCAGGGCAACACCTACGCGCTTAGACGAAGCAAACAATTCTTTCGGAGAATTCAATCTAATTGCTTGCAGAGTTGTTGGCTTGAGCGGGTCAACGTGAGGGTCATTGTCGTGATAGAGGGCTCTCAAGTAATCAGACATTTTGTTGACTGACTTATTGGCTTCAGTAGGGTCAACGCCTTTTGCCACCAGGCGTAAAGCGGCGGGCATACCGGCACCGAAGACCTGGTTAATGGAATAGTGTTGAGTGTCAAAAGGAATATCACTGGGTTTTTTATTTTTGATAACGGCATCAACCATCAGGTCGGCCAGATTATCCATTTTTGCCATGTGGGCTGGGAGATCTGGCAGCATATCGCCGAAAGTTTTTCCTTGCAGAGCCGGTAGCGGAGTATTCATCTGGGCGTCGATCAAGTGTGGAATTACATCTTCAAGATCTTTTCTTGTGATGGTGATAGTTTCGCCCGGTTTGTCCATATTGGCGAAGACATAGTCTCCAGGCCGCGAGGCTTCATCTGAATAGCGATCTAAGGCTTTGGCATAATCAAGCACACGCTGATCGCCATTGGCCCTCGCCCGCATCGTAGCGGCTACGATTTTGGGCCGCAAAGCGTCAAAGGCGTGCACTTCAAATCCTAGTGGATTGTCTTGAGGAGCATCTTTGGGAATGAATTCTTTGCCGTAAACGTTTCTTGTTTCGAGCTGACCGCCCTTTCTTAATGACTGAAGCAGAATTCCCAGCGCTCCACCGCCGTTGTGTCCTGTCCAGGCGGCGCCCCAGATATCGGCTGTATTTTCGTCAGCCTGGGCTTTGAAGATGTGCTCAATTAATTGCGCTTTGGTCATATCGCCATGACCCGGCACCGTTACTTTATCTTGAGCGCGAGTTCCCAGGCCTTTTTCTACGGCGTTCTTAATCACGTTTTCGCGAATTGATTCTTCAAATTTTAAAATGCCGCCGTACTGGTCGTGGCCAATTTCATGGCCATGAATACCACTGGTGGTGACACTGCGTACACCGACCATGTTGCGCGGATAAAGCACATGGTCAATATTCCAGACGCCGTCAATCTGGCGCATGGTATGTGGGCCTGAGCCCCCGTCATGCATAATGGAGAAGATCGGCGGGTTTTTTGAGGCCAAAACCTGGTCAGGGTTTATCCCCGCCTTCTTCATGTTGCGCACCAAAGTACTATGGATTTCTTGAGCTAAAAGATCTAGTTCTCTTTTGTAGTTGGCCGTTTCGCTCAGGCCTTTTGAAAGGTGTTGATTAGTGGCTGAAGTGAAGCGACTGAGCAGCGGATCAATGTAGCGCAGGTCTTTTTCACTCTGAACTTGATTGGCGATTGCCACTGCCTGGTTGCGGGCTTGAATGTAGCCCGGGTCCATTGGTTTGTAACTGGGGGTGGTGGCAGCGTGAATTGGGCCGAGCGAAGTCTCAATGGCGTCAGCAATGAGAACCCGCTGGTCAGGCCACTCTTTCATTTCTTTAGTGTTCATCTCGGCCAGTTTTGAAACTGTGCCCACATTCAATTCTTGTTCGGCCTTAGTGACGTAAGGTTTCGTCACCACTGCTGCAGCGGGTATAACTTCTAACCCGGCAACCGTTGCGGCGTCAGTAGGACCTTTGTCACCTGGTTTAGCCGGTGGCACAAGTTCTCCGGCCTTATCGACAGGCCCAATCACCGATTTGACAATACTGCCGGGCACAGGATCCGTGCCTTCCAGTTTAGGACTGACTTGTTTGCCGGGCAAAGCTTCTACACTAAGTGGTTTGCTGCTGTTTAAAAGCGTAGCCGCTTCAACGCTGGTGATCTTGCGAGGATCATGGCCCTGCACCAGCAAATCGAGAGACTGCGAAAATCCAAGCGATTTCGCGTCAACTGTCTCGAGCCCTTTAAAATGCATATTGGCACTGAGCGAAGTGTAGGCATTCTGCTCTTTTACTTCCTGGAATTTGCGCACCGCTTCTTCCAGTGAAACTTTTGGTTCTTCCGGTTTGCGAGTGAGGCGCTCAGAAATTATGCCCGCTACTTTATCGACTGGCTTGGCAATTTTGTTGAGAGTACGGCCGACAAAATATTCGTCGGAAGAGAAAAAGTCTACTTTTGCTTTTTCAAAATTGGAATAGCGAGTGGTGCCTAACTTGGCTTCCATAAGGTGGCCGGCCCATTTTTCGGCCTTCAAACCGACTTTATTGCCGGTGTATGTATCCCAGGCAAACAGGCCGATACCATCGCCCATTTTTTCAGCGGCTTTGTGAATGGTTTTCATGTCTTTACCGTCAGAGACGGCGCTATAGGCATCGAGCACCGGATGCAGTGCGTCTTTGACCATGTAGTAGCCCATCACTGTGCCGACAATGGCTTTGCCGACCCCTGACTTAGGCAAGGCTACTTTCATGGCCACACCTATAGAAGCGGCCACGCCCATTTTTCCAGCAAATTCAAGAGGGTGGGTGACGTCGTGCGCTACGGCCTTGAACACACCAGGCACCGAATAGGCCAGACCTTCAGCAGTAACCATGGCATAGCGCGCGGTTTTCGAATTTTTGGCAGCGCTATCGAGAATAGTTTCTTCTTCAGCGCTTGCTTTGGCGGCAGATGCAGGAGTCTGAGCCAGCCTTTCCGTGATAGCCAGGAGGTCTGTGCGTTTGAGGCCACTAATTGTGGTATCAACCACCGCTGTTAGTGGCGGCGTTTCTGCTTTTAAATTTTTGTTGGCTTCTGGGGCAGTATTTGAACTTGAACCGATCGATTGATGAAATTTCGCTGCAACGTCAGATTTAAGTTGATTGGAAGAGTCATTATTGTCTTTTGAGACGGATAGGTCCAATTTGCCTTCAGCCATTTATTGATCTCCAGATTCCTTGCTTGCGCCGACTAGAGAAGACGCACGACTGCCGCCCGCCACAAAGCTAGTGAGGCCTTTATCGGGGGACATTCGACTTCTCGTCGGTTATGTTAAGAGATTAATCGAAAGCATATCTAATGTCACTAAGGGGAAACATCATTGCTTGCGTAATTCCCCCACTCTGATCTCATAAAGGCGCAATTATTTTTCAAAAAGCCGTGATTTTTGCAAATGCGGGGGTAAAGCCGGTAAATTAATGGAGCAATCTCGCAGTCTCGAATCGAATCGTTTCGTATCTATAAAGGAATAAAAAAAAGCATGGGCATGTTAGCTGACCAGGTGGCAGTAGTGACCGGTTCTGGCCGGGGAATCGGCAGAGCGATAGCGCAAGCCTTATCAAATGAGGGCGCCAGAGTAGTTATTAGCGATATTAATGAAGAACTTTGCCAGAAGACCGCTTCCGAATTCGAAGCCTCTGGGGCTCAGGCCATTGCCCTGCCCTGTAATGTCACCGACTCTGCCAGTGTGGCCAAGATGGTAGAAGCCATTATTGCCAAGTGGGGCCGTATCGACATTCTGGTAAACAACGCCGGCATTACAAGAGACGCTCTATTTATGAGGATGAGTGAAGACCAATGGCAGGCCGTCATCGATACCAACCTGACATCAGCCTTCAAAGTGACTCAGCCTATTGTCAAAGTAATGTCGAAGCAGCGCTCCGGTCGCATCGTCAATATCGCCAGCACCTCAGGGGTGCACGGTAACTTTGGCCAGGTCAATTATGCTGCGGCCAAGTCAGGCCTGATTGGCTTCACCAAAACCGTTGCTCTTGAATATGCCTCGCGCAACATCACTTCTAATGCCATCGCCCCCGGTTTTATCGATACCGATATGACTAAAGCATTGGGTGAGGAAATTATAAACAAGATTCTTGATCGCGTGCCGCTAAAGCGCATGGGCACCCCGGAAGACATCGCTTCGGCTGTTGTTTTTCTCGCTGGTCCCGGCTCTTACGTCACCGGTCAGGTGCTGGAAGTGTCCGGCGGACTCTACACATAATTCTCGCGAGTTTCATTTACATCGGTAACACAATTAGAAACTACTTTTGCGACGTGATATTCTAATCCTCTTGGAACCGGCGCTCCTCAGTGCCTATTTAGTTTCACATGCGTTTTTCAAGTTTTTTAAAAGAGGTAGACAGTACTCATGGAAGAGAAGGAAGCCTTCGAAAGAGTAAAGAAGGTGGCTGTGGCCCAACTCAACGTCAACGTTGAAGAAGTAACCATGGAAGCAAGCTTCACAAAAGACCTTGGCGCCGATTCACTCGACACAGTGGAGCTCGTCATGGCATTGGAAGAAGAGTTTGGAATGGAAATTCCAGACGAAGACGCCGAAAAAATCACCACCGTTGGTGAAGCCGTAAAGTACATCGCAGGGCATCTTTAGATAAATCTGAGATGTTGTATCCAGAGTGGGCCACGTAAGTTGGTCCACTCTGGTGTGGTATTAACTAGAGATAAGTAGAGTAATGACAAAAGAGCGTGTGGTTGTTACCGGTCTGGGGCCGATATCCTCAGTCGGGACAGGCAAGGAGCAGTTCTGGGAAGGGATTGTAAATGGCAGATCCGGCGTAAAGCTGGTCCAGCGAATTCCCGAAAAACTCAGACCGTCCTGCAAAATTGCAGCCGAAATGTACGATTTCGATCCATCAAAATACATGGATTTTCGCGCAGTCAAACGCACTGACCGCTTTATTCAATTCGCCATTGCCGCTGCTAAGTTGGCACTGGACGATTCTAAAATAGACATGTCTAAAGAAGATCCCGAGCGGGTTGGCGTGGCCGTGGGCTCCGCTGCCGGCGGATTTCAATCAATTGAAGACCAGTTCCATGTATTGATGGACAAAGGTCCAGACCGCTGCTCACCATTCACCGTACCTATGCTGATTGTCAACATGACGGCCGGCTGGGTTTCTATGTTGCATAACGCTAAAGGCCCCAATACCTGCACCGTTACGGCTTGCGCTACATCGGCTCATTCCATTGGTGATGCTTATCGCATTATCGAGCGTGGAGAAGCCGACGTTATGTTTGCCGGAGGTTCCGAAGCTCCCATTGCCGCTCTGGTTATGGCCGGTTTTGCCTCTGCCCGTACTTTGAGTACCCGCAATGAAGAGCCTGAAAAAGCCAGTCGTCCCTTTGATAAAACCAGAGATGGATTTGTCATGGGTGAAGGCGGAGCTGTGCTGATGCTCGAATCGCTTACTCACGCTCAAGCGCGCGGCGCCCATATTTACGCTGAAATTACAGGCTTCGGTAGCACCAGCGACGCTTTCGATATCGTTCAACCTTGTCCGGACGGTTCAGGCGCAGCCAGAGCCATGGGAATCGCTTTGAAGCAAAGTGGTATCACCGCCGAAGAGGTGGATTATATCAACGCTCATGGCACGTCCACTCCACTTGGTGACAAGGCAGAGACTAAGGCAATCAAGAAAGTTTTTGGCAATCACGCCACCTCTCATAAATTGCATATCTCGTCTAGCAAATCTATGACCGGTCACCTTTTAGGCGCCGCTGGAGCTGTTGAAGCGATTGTTTGCGTCATGGCTATTCAAGACAATATTGTGCCGCCGACAATCAATTTAAATGAACCAGATCCAGAATGCGATCTTAATTACACTCCCAACGTTGCTCTGCGTGATGCCAAAATAGACATCGCCATGTCTAACAGTTTTGGTTTTGGCGGTCACAATTGTTCGCTGGTGTTCAAGCGCTTTAAAGGCTAACTAAATATGTCTGCAGAAGTAATTGGCAAAAGTATTTCCGAACTGCGGGCAATGCTTTCGGCAAAAACGGTTTCAGCTTCTGAAGTGCTCGAGTCGCATATTGCGCATATTGAAAAACACGAAGGCGAGATTAACGCCTTCCTCTCCTTTACTTTTGATCAAGCGCGCCAGCAAGCTCAATTTTTAGATAAGAACTCTAGCGCAAGTTTTGGTGGTGAGGGAAATGTGCTTGCCGGCGTGCCTGTAGCCGTTAAAGACAATATGTGTGTAAGCGGCACGGCCACCACTTGCGGCAGCAAAATTTTAGAGAATTTCACCGCACCTTATGACGCTCAAGCGATTATCAATTTAAAAAATAATGGGGCTTTGATTTTAGGCAAAACCAATTTAGATGAATTTGCCATGGGCTCATCAACAGAAAACTCGGCTTACAAAGGCACAAGCAATCCGCACAATACCGCCTTTGTACCGGGCGGCAGCTCGGGCGGATCAGCCGCTGCTGTGGCCGCTGGTTTTGCTGTTACTGCTCTTGGTTCAGATACCGGCGGTTCCATCAGACAACCGGCCAGCTTCTGCGGTGTGGTGGGAATGAAGCCCACATATGGCATGGTCTCACGTTATGGTTTGGTGGCTTTTGCTTCAAGTCTCGATCAAATTGGACCCTTTGGTCGCACCGTAGAAGATACCGCTTTAACTTTGCTTGCCATCGCCGGTCATGATCAAAAAGACTCTACTTCGCTGGTGGCGCCCTGTTTCAACAACAATCCTAAAGGCTTTCCTGAGCTGACTTTGAGCATGATTGAGTCTTTGAGCAAGCAATCTCCCGCTGAGCTGCTCAAAGGCACCAGAATTGGTGTCATCAAAGAACTAATAGGCGAAGGCATCGAAGAAGATGTGCGAAATTCTGTAATGGAAGCAACCAAACTGCTCACCGCGCTTGGTGCTGTGGTGGAAGAAGTTTCTTTACCTCATTCCCGTTATGCTCTGCCCGTCTATTACATTCTTGCCACAGCGGAGGCCTCGGCCAACCTGGCGCGTTTTGACGGCGTGCGCTACGGTCTACGTGACCTTAATGCCCCTGATATTTTGTCAATGTATAACAACTCCAGATCGCAGGGATTTGGCGCTGAAGTTAAACTCCGCATTATGCTTGGCACCTACGCCTTGAGCAGCGGCTACTACGATGCTTATTATAAGAAAGCGCAGCAGGTCAGGCGCCTGATTACCTCCGATTTCGAAAAAGTGTTTGCCGATTTCGACCTGGTATTGTCACCGACTGCTCCTTCCACCGCTTTTAAGACCGGCGAAAAAACCGATGATCCATTGCAAATGTATCTGTCTGACATTGCCACCATTCCTGCTAATCTGGCCGGTCTGCCGGGCAT
>JADYXQ010000184.1 GCA_021772135.1 Candidatus Obscuribacter sp. | reverse complement strand
CTTTTACTTTTAGCTGTTGGGGCCGATTTTTCTACTGTTGTGGCCGGCTTTTTACCGAGAGCAATGCGTGGTTCAGTGCCTGTCAACAACCTTTTTATGTTAGAGACGTGCCTGGCCCAGACATAGACGCAGCCAATCACTGCATAAATGACATAAGCCTCAGGATTTTTCAGCCACCACATAAAGATCACGTTAACAAAAGCCGCCACCAGAGAACCTAGCGATACCAACCGGATGGTAAATACCATCGTGAGAAAAGCACCAAAAGTTAGAGGCAGAAGTAGCGGACAGAAAGCAACCATAGTGCCAAGACCGGTAGCGGCACTCTTGCCGCCTTTGAAGCCAAGAAAAATAGATTTGCTGTGCCCAACTAGCGACATAATTGCCACCACTACCGGTACCAGGTGCGGCATCCCTAAAACAGTCCATTCAACCGCCTGTGCTCCTTTGTCAAAATGCATGGCAATCAGTACTGAAATATATCCTTTGAAGAAATCCAGCACCATGACGAAGATGCCTTCTTTCTTACCGACACAACGATAGACGTTGGTGGCACCAGTGGACCCTGAGCCCAGCTTGGTAATATCGATGCCTTTGGCTTTAGCCAGCCAGTAACCAAAAGGCAGTGAACCAATTATGTAGGCGGCGATAATTAAAACCAGCGCTAATACCATCGATCATGACTCTTTCTTTGCACGCGTGAATATTCTAATTGGCGCGCCGTGGAAACCGAAGGCTTCACGCAGTTTGCGCTCTAAATATGCTTCGTAGTTTTTCGCCATCAATTTCCCGTCGCTGACAAAAAGCAGAAACGTAGGCGGAGCAATTGACACTTGTGTAGTGTAATAGACTTTCAATCTCTTGCCCCGTTTTGAAGCCGGCGGCGGCACCAGAGCGACGCTTTCATTGACGATTTGATTAACAAGAGCAGTGGTTATGCGTTTGTGCGCTTCCGCATAGGCCCGCGCTGACGCCTCGAGAATCTTCGGCACTCGTAACTTGCTGGTGGCACTGGTAAATACTACTTCAGCGTAAGAAAGAGCACGCAACTGTTGTTTGACCTCCTCCGTAAAGGTAGTCATCGAGCGCGAAGAGCGGTCTTCAATCAAGTCCCATTTATTGATGACAATGACGGCGGCTTTGCCTGCTTCTTCAATTTTGCCGGCAATTTTTTGATCCTGATCTGATATTTCGATATTGGCATCAAGAACAAGTACGCAGACATCGGCTCGGTCAATGGCTTTAAGCGAACGCACTACAGAGAAGGCTTCGATACCATAATCAACACGCGATTTGCGCCTGATGCCGGCAGTGTCGATTAAGGTAATTTCACGGCCGTGCACTTTTATAGGAGTATCGACGGCATCACGGGTGGTGCCGGGAGTTTCCGAGACAATGGCCCGTTTGGAACCGCATAAGACATTAGTCAGTGACGACTTGCCCACATTAGGACGGCCAACTATGGCAATAGCGTAAGGGGACGTGTTAGGGTCTTTCTCCTCTTCTTCGCCCTCTTCAGGATAAACAATTTTACCGGCGCCTTCAGGGAATTTTTCCACAATGGCGTCGAGTAGATCGCCCACGCCGCCACTGCCTTGCATAGCTGAAAGGCCCATGGGCTCGCCGAGACCGAGCTTGTAGAACTCCATAATATTATTGTTGTCTTTCATGCTGTCAATTTTATTGACACCTAAAAGTATAGGCTTTTTGACTTTGCGAATGATGTTGGCCACTTCTTCATCAGCGCCGGTCAGGCCCTGTCTGCCGTCTACAACAAAGACGATAACGTCGGCTTGAATCAACGCTTCTTGCACCTGATCAAGCACGGCGCCAGCCATCATGGCGTCAACTTTGCCGTCTTCGCCCTGAATACCGCCGGTATCCACCAACAGAAATTCACGGCCGTTCCATTCGCAGTCGCGATAGATGCGGTCTCTGGTAACTCCGGGAGAATCGTCGACAATGGCGTACTTGGCGCCTATACAACGATTGAAAAAGGTTGACTTGCCTACATTCGGGCGTCCAACGATTGCTACAACTGGTTTTGACATGCTGTTCTATTTTTTGTCCGTATCTTTATCCGGACCCTGGCGCATGGTGAACGGTTTGCTTTGTGAATCCCTAGCTTGGCTTTGCTGGCCGAACTTTTTGCCCAGCTTAGGCGCCTGAGCTTCTACCCATTTAATCAAGGTATCTTTGGCAAGATTGAGATAGACTGCCGTCTCGGTATCTCCCCCTTGATCGGGGTGTACGCCTGGAGCAGCAATTTGTGCTTTCCAGGCTTCGATAATTATTTTGCTGGTCAACTCTTCCGGTCTGACTCCTAGAATCATGCAATGCTTACGAATGTCGGCAGGTACGGGAGCCACACGCGGTGAAGGTACGGTGGATATCGGCGGCATTTGACTGGTTGCTTCGCCAATGGCATTGTTCGGAGCCGCCGCTGGGGTTTTGCCGCCGACAAATTTGTTGCGTACGCCTTGCCTGATTGCTTCAAGATCGATGGCGGCACTGGCGGCGGTTTCACCTTCAGTCGCTCCCGCAGGAGTTTGCCCTGCTTCACCGGTGTCACCTTCAGAAGCCATTGCTGCTTCCATCAACTGATCAAGCGTGCCGGCCTGACTGGGATCATGATCTTGCGCCTGCTTGATTCTGGTTTTAATTAGATCGCGCAAATCTTCGTTGGAAACTTTCGGCATGGCCGCCGTTTCGCTCTGGCTGGCAATTCTTTCACTTTGCGAGTTAACCGGAGTAATAATCACATCTTCGATAACTTCAATTTGGCTCAACTCGTCCATATCTTCGAGGCCTTCGAAAATATCGAGCTTATCGAGGTCGAGAATGTCCGGCACTTCATCTTCGTTGGCCGGTAAGGCGTCCATTTTGTCAAAAGTTGCATTGGCTTCGCGGCTTTCTTTTTTGCCGTTGCTGGACTTTTGCATTTCGGCCAGGCTGGGATATTTTTCGCCTGTGAGGCCGCCATCATATTGATTGACGTAATCGAGTTGGTAAACATCGGCAGCGTTAGCTGCCGGTTTGTCGGTTGGTTTTGGTGCACCGGATGTGGTGTCATTTAGAGGCGTGCCGCTCACTATTGGTTCTTCCGGCGGATCGAAAGAAATGTCGGGCATGTTGGATTTTTTCCTGCTTCGAGCTGCCGGTTCGACTGGTGAAGACGGCGCTGGTGCCGCAGCGGTGTGAGCGACGTCGACAAATTCTTCTACTTCTGGCGGGCAGAGTGGCTCGAAATACAAGTTTGTATTGGGACGGCCGGCCACAGTGCTGTATTGATAAACAGTTTCGATTTGCTTCCAGCTGAGGGCGCCATACACTTCTGAAACATTTATTGGTGCGCGGTGATCAGTGACTGCGTTGAAATTTTGATCGTTGTAACCAGCGGCTTTGGTTGCGGCCGGCTGATAACCGGGCAAGGCCGGTTGCGAAATCTCCGAGCTACTCTTCTCGTCTGCCGGCGCGTCTACCACTTCTTCAGCCGGTAGATGCAGGGTCTCCTCAATGGGCAATTCTTCATCGGTAATACTGCCCACCGAATTCTCTTCATCGCGGGTCGACAACTTGGCTGCTTTTGGCACGTCTGCGGGGGGAATGGTCTGGGATTGCTCTTTTACAGTCTGCTCTTTTTGTGAAGCGGCTTTTGGCGAACTCGCCTTCTCGACGCCGGCTGCTGAACCAGACTCGGACAGGCCCTTTTCTTTGCCTTCAGCTAAACCTTTTTGATAACCAAGCGACCACGAGTTTTGCAGCTGAATGGCCAGAGTTTCGGCTTCTTGCTCGAGTTCAACAATGCTCGCTTCAAGTTCGACCACACGCTCAGCCAGTTCAGAACCGCGATCGTAGAGGTCTTGATTGATGGTTATGGCGTTCTCAAGCTCGGCTGTCAGTTCTTTGCAACGGCCACCCAGTTCACTATCGTAAGAGTAGGTACTGCCATCGCCCCGGGCTTCCATGATTTTATTCATGGCTTCTTTGTTGCTGAAAACCACCTCTGGAGCCAGTTCTGCTGCAGCGGCGACCGAGTAAGGGTTGAGGTCCCAATCTTGAGCCTGTAAGGAGGCAATAGCCCCGTCAATGGCGTGCAGCACAAGCTCTGGAGAGTTATTAGGTTCCTTGGCCATCGACGAATTTGCAGTCTCATGTAGGTAATTGCACAGCTACAAGGCGCAAGGGCGCATTTTGTTAGACTGATGAATACATTTTAGCCTGTTAAACCAACCATAGAAAGGACGAATGTGGTTTTTATATGCAAGGTCTGACACAACTCAAAATTAGCGGCCGTGTCCAGGGTGTTTTCTATCGCCAGAGCACGAAGCGTAAGGCCCAAGAATTGGGCCTTAGAGGCTGGGTGAGAAACAAGGCCGATGGATCGGTCGAGGCTCTTGTGGCTGGTCCGCGAGCGGACGTCGCTGCTCTAGTAGCCTGGTGCAAGCATGGACCGCCGTCAGCCAAAGTTGAGGCGCTGGAGGTCAAGTGGCTCGACGGCAACGCCGCTGAAGGCGAAAATTTAAGCGAATATGAACTTAAATTCAGTGAGAAGTTTGAGATTCGTTAACGATTTAGACAATAGCAAAGGAAAAGCCATGGGGCTTAGCCGATAAAGCGCGAGCCGGGACCTTCGAAAAGCTTATAAGCTTCCTTGACCATCAAAATTTCGTCACTGCCCCGCGCATTTTCGCCGTTGCCGGAAAAATCAGGCGTAACCTTAGGACCACCGGATTGCCAGGCCCCGGTGTCTTTACTGCGCGGCACCCAGGGCTTCTTTTCGCCCTTGCTGTCGCCTTTCGAACCTGCTTTTTGCTCAGATTTGCCCTCAGATTTAGAATCGCTTTTAGCCGCCGGAGGTGGCGCTGTGGTTTTAATGGAGCCCGAGCTGGCCCCTGAACTGGCGCTCGGCGCAGAACCAGAACTCGTCGATGAGCCGGCTAAGGGCCTGGGCGGCTCATCAGCGCGGGAGTCATCTATCAGTGACATTTCTGGTGGATAAGGTCTGTAAGGGGCCGGCCTGGCCGGCTCTCCGGGCTCGTCTGCCATCGCGCCGCCGGCGCTGCGCCCGGCTGACTCAGCTTCTCTACCACTGCTTGCCCTTGTGGCTGACGGTTGACGCACAGCGACTTCTTCGCCAATCACTTTGACTTTGACAAACATGTCTTTGCCGGTCAAAGTTTTGATGGCACCTTTGATAAAATCCAGTTTGCGCTCAAGGGTGCCGACAAAGTGCTCTTTACGCACACCGATGACAAATTCGTCGTCTTTCAGTGATAGAGCAAAACCATGTTGATTGACGATGCTAAAAGTAGGAATACTTTTCTGTTGCAGATGGTCCATCAGCTTTGACCAGAACTCGTCTATTTCTTCTGTCGATTCGTGGCTCATGCTCGAGCTGCTAACGGCTACGGGCGCAGGTTTGGCCACAGCAGGAGCTTCTTCAATTTGTTCCGAGTGATCCGGCTCTTCTTGCTGCTGAACTCGTGGTTGTTCTTGCTGCTCGGCTGTCGGTTCAGTTCTCGGTTTCTCTTCCAGGCGATCCTGATCTTTGGCCGCACCGTATGTGGTGGCAGCAGTGGTGCTGATTTCAGGTTTAACGCTTGGCGCACTTACTGGAGCAGAGGCAACTGCCGGCTTAACGGCAGGTGGAGGTGAATATGCAGGAGCAGGCGTATGCGACGGTGCCGGTGCAGCGGCTCGTGGCTGTGGTGTAGCCGGAATATAAGGCGCAGGCGCGCCCCCTGATAGAGCCGCTTCCAGCTGCTCAACTCGCGTAGAAAGTTCACGCACCATCAAAATATCGTGGCGATGACAAATGGAAAGCAAGCCGACTTCTAGAGTTAGTGCCGGTTGCGTTGAGCGCCTCAAGTTAGTTTCGAGACGATCAAGCTGTTCGACTATTTGCGTCAGTTCTGAACCGTCGAAGGCCGGCGCCAATTTGATCACTTGATCAATATAATTTTGCGTGCCTGAAATTAGTTGATTGATAAGCGGCATCTCACCATCGGCAGAAGACAGCTTCTTGTCGCCAAGATGCAGTGCTTTAGCCATGCTGAGGAAATGCTTCGATAATTCAAGTGCCACCAGCGATGGTTCGCGTCCTTGACTGAGTAAACTATGTAGTGCAATCAAGACGCTCGATCCATCGCGATCGCGAATGCCTTCGCTGATTTGCACTAAAACGTCTTCGTCAATGGCACCCAATAAACTGAGTAAGTCGCTGATAGAAACAGGCTTTTCGGGAGTTGAAAGCAGGCTGGCTTGATCAAGCAAACCAAGTGCATCGCGCAGCCCGCCACCTGACCTTCTGGCAATCAGTTCGATGGCTTCGTCGAGAATAGAAATGTTTTCTTTCTCTGCTACGTTGCGCAAGTGCTGGGAGAGGTCTTTGTGATTGGCCAGACGGAACATCAAACGCTGACAGCGGCTGATGATTGTCGGCGGCACCTTGTGCTCTTCGGTGGTGGCAAGAATAAAAATTACATTTTCCGGCGGCTCTTCAATGGTCTTCAGTAAAGCGTTAAAAGCTTCTTTGGTGAGCATGTGGCATTCGTCGATGATATAGAGCTTGAAACGACCGCCCTGAGCCACAAGCGGAGCGCGCTCAATCAGCACTCTGGCATCATCCACCGAGTTATTGGAAGCAGCGTCGATTTCAAATACAGCCGGCGAATTACCGGCGGTAATTTCTATGCAAGTGGTGCAGGTCAGGCATGGATTCGGAGTGGGCCCATTTTCGCAATTAAGTGATTTGGCCAAAATTCTGGCGCTGGAAGTCTTGCCGCAACCGCGCGGGCCGGTGAAAAGATAAGCGTGCGCAACCCGGTTATTCTCGATGGCATTGGTCAGGGTCTTGACCACCGACGACTGGCCGACAAGATCGCCAAGAGATTGCGGGCGATGTTTCAAATAAAGAGGGTTATACGACTTCAAGGCCGCCACAAGCTCATACACGAGACCGACTGCTCAGGCATTCCTGACGCAGTTACATTTTAGCGCACTGACGCCAAACTCAGTTGGCGATTGAAGATTTCTCCAGCTGACTCAAGTATTGAGCTTTTTCGGATGGTTCAATGAAAGCCGCATTGATGGAATTGCGACAGAGTTTGATTTCGTCTTCTCGGCTGAGATTTAAGGCGTTGACCACAGCGCGAAAATTGTCGTCAACATAACCGCCAAAATAGGCCGGATCATCTGAATTAATGGTGGCATTGAGCCCCAGGTCAAGCATGCGCTTGATATTGTGGTCTGCCATTTTGTCGAAGACTTTCAGTTTTACATTCGAAAGAGGGCAGACTGTAAGCGGAATGGCTTGTTCTCTCAGCGTCGCCACCAGGCGATCGTCTTCCAGGCTGCGCACACCGTGGTCGATACGCGATACCTTGAGCAAATTTATTGCTTCCCAAACATACTCAGGGGGCCCTTCTTCGCCGGCATGGGCCACCGTTATAAATCCTTCCGCCCGCGCCTTATCAAAAACTTTTTGGAATTTTGATGGCGGATTGCCCACTTCAGCAGAATCAAGCCCGACTGCTACAAATTTATCGCCAAAAGCCAGAGATTCATCGAAGACGCTCATGGCCGACCCAGCGCTTTGATCGCGCAAGAAGCACATAATTAGCGAGCTCGATAGTCCGTATGTCTTTTTCGAAGCTGCAACAGCTTTGTGCAAACCATTGATGACGGTCTCAAATCTGATACCACGCGACATGTGCGCTTGCGGATCAAAAAACAGCTCAGCATGCACCACACCCTGACTGCGTGCGCGCCCGAAATATGCTGAAGCAAGATCGAAAAAATCTTCTTCTGTCTGCAAAACATTCATGCCGGCATAATATAAGTTGAGAAAAGACTGCAAGTCTTCGAAATGATATGCCGCTCTCAATGCCTCCACTGATGGATAGGGCACTTTGAGCTTATTGCGCTCGGCAATAGCAAAGATCAGTTCTGGCTCGAATGTACCTTCAATATGCAGATGTAATTCAGCTTTCGGCAGGATATTCGCTTTAATTGTTACTTCGCCTTATTTGTCCTTGGGTTGCTGGCGCTTCATCAGCTCTTCAACTTGCTCGAGGGGCACATCCATCTGAATTGCCATACCCTGCATCATCATCCGTTTGGCCGCTGGTTCGTCTCCGCCTGCGGCCAGAAGCTCTGCATAAATCATACGCGAAGCTACCCGATCTTCGGCAGCCTGGGCGATGGCAGTTTGCATTTCTTGTACTTTTTCTACCGTAGGAGCCTGAGTATTGGCCGCGTAGCTATCTTTGACGGCCTTCAACAGTCCGGGGGTTTGGCCCAGCTCTTTTTCCAGCGCACTTTTCAGCTCAGGACTATTTTTGTCGCCCCGTGACCAGAGGTGCACAATTTCTTTCATGCGCGGTTGTTCAGCTTCTGGAATGGTGCTGGCAACCTTATTTAAGACTTCTTGAGTTTCGCCGATGCGTTTGGCTTCGGCCTCGAATTTGGGTTTGAGCAGAGGGGCCTCTGTTTTCCATTTTTCGTTCAGAGCCTGGAAGTCGTCGTCGTTTTGTTTGATGTTTTTGTCGATGGCGCCACGGTACTGCTCAAGAGCTTTGGGGCGGTCGTCGGCTTTTGCGAAATTTTCAACCAGGCCCTGCAGGGAGCGCATATTTTTGGAAAGCGATTCTGGATCTGCCTTGAGCAGAGCATTAATAGGATCATCGCCTTGGGTTTGCTGCTCGGCCGACTCTTCTTTTTCTGTCGCTTCAGCTTCCGGTGCTTCTGCCCCTGGCCCGGCGTCGGCCACTTTCAACACTTTGCCGGCTGATTTATCTGACTTGCCGGAATCACCTGACAGATTAGTCTGTACATATTGATCTTGGAATTTTGAACTGCTGTCGAGGGTTTCCTTGGCCTGGTCGCTGGAGTCGGTCGTTTCTAACTTGAGCATCGGTAACCCCCGGGTTGAACGCTTGCGGCTTTAACTTAACACGCCACCGGGCTGTTGTCAGGAGGTGGGATTACGAAATCGGTTTATTAAATCGGCGGTTTTTCCCGCTGGCGAAACTGGTAGGTGATATTCGCATGTTTATTGATAGGTGTATTCATAAGTCCATCGGAACTCAGGCCCGCTTGGGATTAATTAGGCTCGACGACCAGTGCGTTGTAATCTGGTTATAGCAAAGCATTTATGGAGAACCAGAGTGATTATTGCGTATCGCGCCGCCGCGAGCAGATTTCACCAGTCAAAATATTTTGCCAATCATCGGAACTCTGGCTTTATTTGTTTTCTTCACCATATTAATGACGAGAAATTTGGTCTGGGCATATTTTCGTCTGTGGAAGTTTTTGCCCTAAAGCGTAAGTTGTGAGGGCATCGTATGTGGTGCGCAGTTTCTAGAGTGGCCTGGTAAATTATGAAATTGTTCGTGGCTCCCTGGCTGTTGTGCTCTTTAGTGTTTTTAAGCCTTTCTTATGCGGCATTCGCTAAAGACCACATCAAAACTAGCTCTTTGAGTCAATTCGTTTCCCTGGCGGACCAGATCAGGGCCAATCCTGGCCGGGCTGATCTTTATATCACTCGCGGCAACTCGTACGGTCGTGGTAAACGTTTTCGCGAGGCGATGGCTGATTATTCGGCAGCTGTGACACTTGCTCCTGACGACTGGTAGGTGCGTCTTTTAAGGGCAAAATGCTATCTTCACTTCGGCGAGGTGCATTCGGCGCTGAATGACCTGGATAAGGCGATCTCAATCAATGGAAAAGACAGCGAACTATATTTATGTCGGGCAGAAATTCTAGCAAAGTTGGCCAAAACCGATCTGGCCATCTCCGATTTGAACCAGGCCATAGCTCTGAACCCGTCTGCAAAGGCTTATTTTTTGCGCAGCTCACTTTACGAAGAAAGCAAGCAGTTTGCCAAGGCGATTAAATACTTTGAAGTGCTGGTTCGTCTTGTTCCTCGCAAAGCAGACGGACTATATATTTCACAGGGTGACTTGTACCGCGCTCTTTCTAAAACTCCGCAGGCCATCGTGGCTTATACTGCCAGCCTTAAAGCGAAGCCCTCAGGTAGAGCTTACAAAAATCGGGGACGCTGCTATGAAGAACTCAAACAAGATGATGCGGCGCTCAAGGACTATACAGAAGGCATCAAGTTAGGACCTGGAGACAATCTCAATTATCATGCTCGAGCAATGTTTTTTCTTGCCACCAAACAGTATTTGAGGGCTGTGCAAGATTTTGATCAGGTGATCGCACTCAATAAGCGAATCGAAAACGAGGCCTTTTGTCGTCGTGAGCGCGCGCAGGCTTATGCCAGAATGGGCAAGCTCGAATTAGCAGAGCAAGACCGAAAAAAGGCTCAGGAGCTGGACGATTCTTTTTAGTCTTTAAATACTGCAAATAGTGAGACTTTTTTTGAAATAAATTATCAACAGAAATCTGCTAGAAATATTGAACTTTCTCAGTCTGAAAAGCGTTTTACAGAATAGGTCAGGAGGACGACTTATGCTTGAACGCGTTGAGAATGACAATGCTATTCTAGAAATATGCAAATACGTCGATGAGGTTGCGCCTACCGATAAAGACGCTTTGAATATCTTTTACGAAATTCTGGTGGCAGAGGGCGGCGCCGGTTGTGTATGCGGCAGCGATAAAATTGTTAGAAAAGATGGCGAACGTTCATTTATTTGTGACGATTGCGGTTCAAGGACCTGGTTCCTTTCAAGAATACTTCTCAGTAAAGCGCGGCGTTTTAAAGCCTACTTTGCTGCTGCGCTTATTTATGAGGCCGGTTTAGAGATAACAGGTAGCGGTCTGGCCAATTTTACAAACGTTGTTTCGGCAACTGGTCTTAGCATTCAAAAGAAATTAAATACAGCTATCAGCAATCAGATGCCCGAAGACGCACCAAAAATTTCTGGAAGAAATTTAAAGGCGATAATTGCCAAACGCACAGCAATCACACCGATTGGAAAAAGACCTTTTGCCGAACAAGAGCAAATAGACGAAATGCTTGCGCTACATGCTGATGAACAAGTTGTACTTGCTCCAGCCGCCGATGACAGTTCCAGCATTGAGCAAGCTTCTGCCGCGGAGAATCGATTACTTGATGAATTTGATATGGCGCATGCTGATTCGACTCGTGTTGACACCGAGCTCGCTCGCAGTCTTGCGCTGGCTACTGCCAATTTCGTCAATACGGTTATCGAATATTGCCATGGTATAGGTCGGAAAGCCATTCAGCTCAAACTGGCAGGCTGGTGGTGCTCGTCAGACAGAGAGCGTTGGGGAGTTGGAAATATTATGCGGCTTTGTTTGACTCATCCACCTGTCACCGGTCGTGAGATTTTGACCTACGTCTCTCCACCGTTACTTTCAATAATGCTTTGCTAATTCCAGCTCATTGGGTTGGTTGGTTGGGGATGGGGCGCTAAATTTCGTTGCGGAGAGCGGGTCTGAAGAGATCTGCTTTTTCTGCTGAGCAAAATTTTGATGCGGGCTGAATTTTTAAACTTTTTTTCGGTGATTGCGAGAAATTTGGGAGATTTTGCTCTGGTATCAGGTGACGAAAGTATCACTGATATTTGTTATACAAAAAACAATGCGTAAGTGATATCAGCCATACTTTTCGCCCAACACCAAACCCCAAAAGCGACCCACATCAGGCAAATCACGCTTTATAGATAGCGGAAAAGAAGCAAACTAAGCACTTGAGGCGATGAGCCTGGCCCCGTACGAACCAATTGAAAACTTACTTGCGAAACCGGATAAACATAGTTTTTAGCAACAATGGTTCGAGTCTGCGTTTTCGCACCAGGTTCTTCTAATATGAATGCAGGCTCGCCAAATTTCCCCTTCATTGAAGGTAATTCGTCGCTAATTGAAACTCCGAGCCCTGCCGGCACATAACTCTGACTGAAAATGCGAAATGCTTCAGTGCGTCCATTGCGTAAGTAAACTTGCAGCAGTGGTGTCTGGTTGCGATCAAACAACGTCCAAACTTTCCAGCCTGATATAACAGTGCGTACCAAATTACCCCTGTTTTTAAAGAATGCAGCTGTTTCTGTTTCACTTGCACCGAGCGGCAAACCATTGATGCCGTGCACCGTGCTTGGTGGCAAGAAGGCAACTTGCAATGGGGCACCGTCTTGCTGCGCTTCAATAGTTATTTCGTTCTCTGAAACAATGGAGGCTGCTTTTTCTTTCTTTCGCACTTTTGGCATTGCCAGGTCGCTCATCGCGTCCGCTGAATAGCCGCCGGCCGGAGCCGAAATCGGAGCAGGAGCATCTTTCCCCGACTCTTTCATATGTTCGCGCACATATTTGAATAGCCCAGGCTGCTCAGTGGGGCGAATAATGCCGTTTGAGATTTCAGCTACGCGTGAGTCATCTTGTATTGCCTGGGCCGCCCCTTGTGCTTTTTCCTGGTCCTGAAGCTGTGCGCGTCTGCGCTCTAAACCGAGCGGTTCGTCAATAATGTTGATGCCGCGTTGCGCCGGTTTGTACAGGTGCGGTTGATAGCTCTGGCGCCCTCCGAAGCTGCTTTGACCCATAGACGCTGTTTTAGAGTTGGCCATTAACCGGCCGCTAGTCGGAGCAGAAGCAGATGGGCTCGCAGGAGCGGCGTTGCTCGATGAGAAGTTTGATTTACCGAATTCTTTAACGTAGTCTTTGTCGCCCTGGACAGAGCTTGACACTGTGCTGCCCAGAATCATTTTCATAGGTACTTCATCGCGAGCGCGGGCAACGGGCTGTGCTTCTCTCATCCGTTTGGCGCCGCTGGAAGATTCTTCTTCGTTTTTGCGATCGAATTCGGCCGCGGGAGCTGCTCCGCCGCTGGCAGATTTGTTGTCAGCGCGAGATTTTTTCTCTGGTAAGGCCGCTAGCGTGATGCCCTTTATGGCGAAGAGTTTATCGCTCGATTGTGCCCGTGCTGTTGATCGTGGTCGAATCGCCAGGGCCGGGTCGGTGTAATTCTGGCTATTCATAGAATTGCTGAACTGATTGCGACTATTCTGAAAATTGCTGGCACTTATAGCGGGAAGATTTGACGATGCCAGAAGTTGTTCTTGCGCGTTGCCTTCGGCACTGCCTTGTTTGGCGGCCGCCAGTAGACGGCTGTCATTTTTTAAGGCCAATTGCGGTTCGTTACCGAGTCGATTGAAGATGCCCACTAACAGTTTCACACCCGAATCAGCCCGGGCAAAGTCACCAAGTTTGATGCCCGCAGCTGTGGCATAGATAGGCGCGCCTTTGCCTGGGGCGGCCATAGCGTCAGAACCAATTGAAGTTCCGGCAGTGGTGACGAGAGCTGTGGTGATGACTGCGCCAAGGCCAAGAGCTGCTGTCAGGGCTAATCTGATAGCACTGCATGTAATTTGTTCTTTCTGGCTCTTAAGCTTAAACATCACACTTTCTCGTCTGCTTATCTTATTTTTGCTTCAAATCCTGAAGCTTTGCTCAATTAACGAAGCGCCCTTCAGCACTACGCTCCGTTAAGTCGGAGCACCTTCGGACAGTTTTGCTTCCCAATCGTCTAATTCCGACTGGTTAATCAATCCGCGGCGATTAGAAAGGTAAACAGCCCGGCATCTTTGATTGAATTCGGTTTCGTGACCTTCGCTGCGTCCGGGGATACCGAGTTTGGCATACAAAGACTTCAGTCTCGATTGTACGGCTTTTTCAGTCAGGTACAGCTTTCTTGCGATTGCATGATCGGTCATGCCCAGGGCGATACAAATGAGCGCTTCGTACTCGGCCGGGGTCAACGATGTGGCGCGGTTTTGAGTTCTTTGAATGACGCGGGCAATACCGGGATGCACCCAGCAATCGCCTGAAAGCACTGCTTTAGCTGCTTCTACTACTTGTTCGTCGGAGGCACTTTTTAGAACATAACCAAAAGCACCATTCGGTGGCACCACTTTCCACAATTGTCTGACATACACTTCGTCGGAAAAATTCGAAAGAATAATCACGCCGGTTTCGGGCAATTGTTTGAGGATTTGTTCTGCTGCTTTAATACCTGAGAGGTGCGGCATTTTAATATCGAGAAAAACCAGCTGTGGTTTATATTTCTGACTAAGTTCAACCGCTTCTAAACCGTCGTGGCCTTCGTAGATGGGCCCAGCGTGCACGGCCCCGAGGTTTTGCGTGAGCAAATTCTTCAGCCAGATGCGATCTCTTTCTTCGTCGTCGACAATCAATATACTCATGGCAGGGGCTTATTTATCCTCTTTTAGAATTGGAATTGACAGGCTGACCTGGGTACCGGTGTCGAAACCTTCTGGTTTCTTCCACTCAACGTGGGCGCCGATCAGTTGCGCTCGTTGTCTGATGTTAACTAATCCGTGGGCATCTTTGCGAATGCTGTTGTAGTCGATGCCTTTGCCGTTATCGGTGATGGTAATGACGAGATTGTCAGATTGAGCGCCGATTGAAAGTTTTACGAGATTAGCGTGGGCATGTTTCTGGACGTTGTTCAAAGATTCTTGAACAATGCGATAAAGCTGCAGGCGCGTAAAATTATTGAAGCCATAATCGTCTTGACCGTCAGCGTCGATAAAGTCAACATGAATCAATTTTTCCCGCGCCAGGATATGCAGCAGGTTTTCCAGTGCCGGTTTGAAGCCCATGGTCTCCAGCACTGACGGATGCAGATCGTTTATAACTCGGCGCATTTCTGAAATGGCACCATCGAGTTTTTCGCGCATCTCCAACGGCACCGGATTGTCGGTCATATCGTGAGCCAGTCTGTCCGCCATGCGTGCAACCGAAGACAGGGCAGGAAGTGTCTCGTCGTGCAAATCTTCGGCGATACGCTGGCGCTCTTCTTCGGCGCGTACTTGCATATTTTCGCGAGCAAGAGCCAGCTCTTTGTTGCGCAAGCGCAAGTCGGTATCAAGATAAATTAAAGTGCCAAATATATAAGTCAGCATCAGCACCGCCAGCAGTGGCAATACCGGAAACTGTAAATTGAACCATTGAAAAGCAATTTGGGTGAGCAGCATCAGTACCATGGCCGTGCTCAAGAACGCCGCTGTGCGTCTACCCATGGGCAGAGCCGACGCTACTGTGCCCAAAGCGGCGCCCAGTAGCAATAAAATATGGTGCAATATCGAGCGGGGAAATGACACGATTGCTTCATTATTATGCAAAGTGCTTATCGCCTCCGCTTGAATCAAAGCGTTAGGAGCCTTGGCCTGGAGTGGCGTGCGCACAGGCGGAGTGTTATCTACTTTCTGGCTGAAATTGGTGCCGATCATCACCACTTTTCCAGCAAACACAACTGGTTTTACCTCGTCTCTAATTACTTGCGAGATTTTATAAGTGGGATATTTGGTGCCTGAAAACTTGATATAGATGGGCAACTCTTCTTTAGAGAAAGACGAAATTTGCGCTTTTGATGGGCCCACGCCCACACGCGATGACATCAGGGGTGCTACCACTTCCGGTAACGATTCGAAAGCCTCACCTGATGCCGATAAGCCACGGGTATATTCCACCAGGCCCTGCGGCAAAATATCCAGTGCCGGAGTAATGCCCGGTTCAGGCAGATGGGCCCTGGTTTCGGAGCTCTCCTGGCGGTCGGTGGGCATGAAAATATTGGCTGAAATTGGCATGCGACAAACGAGGCCGCTGGGCTCTTTAATTAAATGGTCATAGGCGCAAGTCAGTACACTTTTGCGCAGTTCGCTGCTGGGAAAATCATTAGGATTATCCAGATTGCCTGAAAGAGCCAAAATTATATTGTTGCGATATTGCTTCAGCGCTTTTACCAGCGCCGGGTCGGCTTTGCCGCTCAAATCGATGTCGAGCACGATTAGAAGCGGATTACCTGACTCAATCAAGGGAATCAATTTGGCCAGTACCGCTTGCACGGGCTGGGGACCGCCTTCAACCGCTTCCCCTTCTAAATCGAACTGGTCATCATCATCATATGTAAGGATGGCAATGTCCTGAGCGCGCGCGCCTGTGCCGCCGAGAGCGGGCGCCACCATCTGAATGGTGCGAGCAAGCTCGTAACCGGTTTTGTAGCGCCACTCTAGGAGGTTCATTTCCATTGTGTCGAGCACTGGTGACTCCGCCAGAAGGATGGTTGCCAATGCGCCTGCGGCCGCACCCCAGGTCAATCGTTGAAAGAGCAAACCATCTCTTTTTAAGGCTGATGGTCCGGGCGCTCTAATTAGGCTAAGCCGCATCGCTTTCCTCGAAACAAAATACATATGATTTTGCTTCAAGAGTAGTCTAGCCTGCCTGGCTTGGCAAATATCTAGGAAAAAGCCTGAGTTTAGCTATTTTGCCTCGCGCAAGCGCAAAAAGGCCAGCTTAAGCGCCGCTCAGGTCCGCTATGCGGGACGCAGCAGCCCCCTCAGTGTTTACCCTGAATCATGCGGTGGCTATACCCCAGACAAGCATGGTGGCTTGCCCGGCCGAAATCTGTGCGGCGAGCGGCTAAATTGAGGTCAGGCCAGGTAACACATTTAGTCCTTTCACTCAGGCCTTAATCGAGCGAGAAAAACATCATGCGATTGCAACCTCTACTACTAACACTGCTGGCGGCCTCGCTTGTTTTAGCGCCCCAGGCCAATGCTGCAGGCTTCCTCATTGTCGACCCCGCCTTTCACCCGGCCGGTAGCGTCCGCCCGGCTGTCATGCCCATGCCGCGGCCCATTATTCCCGGTGGCGTCACACCGATTCGGCCCCCGGGCGGAATTTTGATTCCTATTATCGATCCCCGCCGTCCCACTCCCCGCCCCAATCCGCGGCCGGTGCTGAAAGGCGGCGTCACTCACGGTCTGCATATGCAAGCTCAAGATATCAAGGTCGAAATCACCGAGCAGGTTGCCAAAACCTATATCACTCAGACATTCGCCAACGACACCGACCAGAATCTGGCCGGCACCTATCTCTTTCCTTTGCCTGAAGACACTACATTTTCAAGCTTTTCCCTGCACATAGATGGCAAGCCGGTTGAAGGAAAAATATTGGCGGCTGATGAGGCCAGATCACAGTATGAGGCCATTGTCAGGCAGATGGTCGACCCCGGTTTGCTTGAGTATGCAGACTACAAAACTGTGCGCGCAAGAATTTTCCCTATTCCTGCCCACGGCACTAAAAAAGTCGAACTTGAATATACGCAGCTGCTCAAGGCTGAAAGCGGACTGCTCAAATATCGCTTCCCCTTGAAGAGCGATGTAGAGGCTGCCGGATCTATTGATGACACCAAAATTTCAGTCAAATTGAATGGCAAATCTGGTCTGCGTACAATCTGGTCGCCATCACATACGGTGGTAGTCGATCGTCTGGAAAACAGCCGAGCCAAAGTCACTTTTTCTGCTAAAGATGCTGTGCCAGACAAAGATTTCTTGCTTTATTACAGTGTTTCCGACAAAGATATGGCTGCCAGCGTGCTCAGCCATAAGCTGGTCGGCGAAGACGGCTACTTCTTATTGACTCTTGCACCACCTCTGAAAACCGCGCAGATTGTAGGAAAAGACATTGTGCTCGTGGCCGATACGTCGGGCTCGATGCAAGGCGAAAAAATGGAGCAATGCAAAAAAGCTCTTAAATATGTAGTCAATTCACTAAGCCCGTCGGATCGCTTCGGAGTTGTGAACTTCGGCACTGACGCTGAATCTTTCAAAAGTAATTTGCTGGCTGCCACTCCTGAAAACAAAAAAGCTGCAGCTGCATTTATTGACGATATGGAAGCCCGTGGTGGCACCAATATTGGTGACGCGCTACACACCGGTATGTCGCTCCTGAAAGAAGAAACTTTCAGACCGGCCTATCTGGTGATGATGACTGATGGCGAGCCCACAGTGGGCGAAACCTCGGTGCCGAATATCTTGAAGCTGGCCAACTCTAAAAAAGATGTGCGCATCTTCGACTTTGGTGTCGGTTATGACGTCAACACTCGCTTGCTCAACAAATTATCTGAAATGCACCACGGTACATCACAATATCTGGAGCCTGCCGAAAACTTAGAAACAGCCATGGCTGCCTTCTATGAAAAAATCAAATCGCCCATGCTCTCCGACGTCACCATTGCCTACAACGGCATTACCGTCAAAGATACTTATCCCCGTCAGGTCAAAGATATTTTTGCCGGCTCGCAATTGCAATTGTTGGGTCGATATAAAGGTTCGGGCCAGGCCACTGTAGTTGTGAACGGAAAAATCAACGGCGTCGCTAAAGCCTTCAGCTTCCCGCTCAAGTTTGAAGAAAGCGAAACCGGACACGCATTCCTCGGAAAGCTCTGGGCCATGCGCCGCATTGGCTATCTGACCGAAGTTGCGCAAGAAAATGGCAACACCAAAGAAGTGGTAGACGAAATTATTGCTCTCTCAAAAAGACATGGCATCATTTCGGCCTTCACTTCGTTCTTAGCTACCGACCCCAACGAGAACCACAGATTGGCTAATGGTGGTCCTGTACCGATGCCGATGATGAGACCGATGGAAGAAAGCGCCACTCGTCGTGGTGCCTGGAATGCCCCTGGTAGCATGAGTGGTGCTAAGCAAGCCGGATTCGGGGGCAACATTGGATTTGCTTCTGGCCGCTCACGTCAGTTGGCCATGGCCTCACCTTCTGCCACTCCTATGGCTTCTCGTGACGACACCAGCTTTGCTGGTCGCAGCAAAGACAAAGAAGGCCTGATGAACTACAAAGCTGAGTCGCGAGACGAACTCGTTGCTAAGATCGCTGCCGCGCCGGCCAGTGGACGCGTGGCTGTAGAACGCGAAAAGAAACTTTCGCAAATGAAAAGCTCTCTCGATTTTGACCGCAAGTCAAACGAACAGGGTGTGAAAACCGTAGAAGAAAAAACCTTCTATCTGAAAAACGGATTCTGGACTGACGCCGACTACAAAAACGAGAAAGTTGAAGAAATTCAGTTCGGCAGCGACAAATACTTCGCCCTGACCAGAAGCGTGCCCAATATGTCACGCTACCTGGCCGTCGGCAAGCAAGTGATTGTTGTGGTCAAAGGACACGCCTACAAGGTGGTGGCAGCTTAGACAATAGGCTTAGACGAGCAAAGCTAGACTTCATTCGCGAGATGAGGTCAAACAAAAGGAGAGAGGTTCCGGCCTCTCTCCTTTTGTTTTGTCGGTTTGAGCTAGAGTGATATTCTAGTCACATTGATCCCGCGCTCTACAGCTTGATCAAAATGGCCTTGCTTGCGCGCCTCAAGCTCTTTGAGCTCGGCCTCTAATTCGTTTACTCTGTGTCTGTCATCATTTTTGGACATTGCTCATTTGCACTATTTCCAGATCGTGCTGCTTGATTCTTTCAATGAGACGCTCTCGGCTAACGGCTCTTGGTGCGTACCAAATATCAATTAGCTGTGGCGGCCGCGCTGACATCGCAGCCGCTTTGTCATGCCGTGCTGTCAGCGTCGGTAGTCGCACACTTTTTACTCCCGGCATTTTCAGCAAATAAGTGCTCAGTGTTTTTAAACAGGCCGGGCAACCAGGATCTTTCACTTTTATCTGCAAATGCCCGACTGCGGCGGCCAGCCCCGGGTCACTTTTTGCCAGAGCAATTACCGGCGCGAAAGTTATCGTCGCTAATAACAGTAAAACGATAAGGCTCTCAATCAGCAATGTTCTCTTTTGACACTGGCTGTCCATGAGTTCGCTCTCAGCTAAAGTCAGTCGGTCTGTATTCAAAGAATGTAAGGTCCTGGATAAGAGGGGGTTAATGCCCCGTGTAGATCGTGCAAATTCCTGATGGCTAGACCGGCTTATGAATTTTTGGCAATGCTTTCTTTAGTCTATATAAGGTTAAGAAAGGGCACTCTGTGACCATCTTTAGAATAGCGCCAATATTGGCTAAAAATATTATGCTCCACAACCTCTCGAGGTTGCTATGATTTAGCCAGAACAGCCCAATGCACGGGGACTCAGGCATCTATGCACACACTAGTGAAGCCAACCACTATTTTCCTAGATGCGGTGTTAACACCGTCCGAATTGAAGAAATTTACCCCAGACGAATTGACCAGTCTTGCCAGCGAAATCAGGCAAGAAATCGTCTCCAATCTGGCTAAGACCGGCGGTCACCTTGCTTCCAACCTGGGCGTGGTGGAAATTACCATCGCCATGCACAAGGTATTCACTTCGCCTGAAGACCTTTTCCTCTGGGATGTCGGACACCAGGCCTACGTGCACAAAATGCTCACCGGGCGTCGCGACAAGTTCGATACTCTGCGCCAGTACAAAGGCCTGAATGGTTTCATCAGTCCTGCCGAAAGCGTTCATGATGCCTTTATCGCCGGGCACAGCTCTACTTCAATTTCGCTTGCAGTGGGAATGGCTCTGGCCAAAGCGCATTTGAAACAAAAAGGCAAAGTGGTGGCGGTCATCGGTGACGGTGGTTTGACTGGTGGAATGGCTCTGGAAGCCATCAATCACCTTGGCCATATTCAAAAAGATGTAATCATCATTCTCAATGACAATGAAATGTCGATTTCAGAGAATGTTGGTGGCTTAACCAAATATATGAAGCGCATCAAAGAAACTTTCTTCTACAAAGACATCAAGCAAAAAATTGATTTCATTGAAGACAAACTTGATCAAGCGCAGCTGAATCCCGCTGTCTGGGATCTGATCGAAATGGTGAAGAAGCAGGCTAAAGACCGTTTCGAAACACCGGGCATTGTCTTTGAAAAACTAGGCATCAATTATTCAGGACCAGTAGATGGTCATGACGTCAGTGCCGTTATCAACGCTTTGAACAATGCTAAATCCAAATCGACTCCGCAGATTATTCACCTCATTACTCAGAAGGGCAAAGGTTATGCCCCTGCTGAAGCCGATTCAATTAAATATCATGGCGTGCCTGCTTTTGCTCTTGAACCGGCATTAATTGACGTGATCGAGCCGGCCGCTGCGGTGAACAAACCGAAGCCGAAAACATATTCCGATATTTTCAGCCAGGCCTTAATCGATGTGGCAGCGCTTGAACCTAATCTGGTAGCCATTACTCCGGCGACAGCTGAAGGCAGTGGTCTGGTTAAATTCGGCAAGGCTTATCCTGATAGATTCTTCGATGTGGCAATTTGCGAACAGCATGCTGTCACCATGGCTGGTGGCATGGCCAAAGTTGGCCTCAAGCCGGTAGTTTCAATTTATTCCACATTCTTGCAGCGCGGCATGGACCAACTGGTCCACGACGTCGCCATCATGAACCTGCCTGTGCTCTTCGGTATCGACCGGGGTGGGCTGGTTGAAGATGGCGAGACTCACCAGGGCGTCTTTGATATCGCCTGGTTGAGAACAGTGCCGAACTTTAAAGTCTGGGCACCAAAAGATGCTCTTGAACTACGCAACATGGTCTATACCGCAATTAAGCAAGCTAAGGGCCCTGTGGCTATTCGCTTCCCGCGCGAGAAAGCAATTGACGCTTCTGTACTTGAAGGCGATGGACAGCCATTCGCCGAGATCGATCCGGCCATCTGGGAAATAGTTGTGGAAGGCAACAAGGCCGATGGCCTCTATGTACTGGCTACCGGTGCCATGGTTGAAACTGCTAAAGAAGCACTCAAGACGCTGGCTGCTTCTGGTATCAAACCTACTTTGATTAATGCCCGCAGCATTAAACCGCTCGATGAAACCTTACTGGCTCCTTTGTTGAGCCAACCTTCCGCTCGCATCGTCACCCTTGAAGAAGGCGTACTCACTGGCGGATTTGGCAGTGCCGTACTTGAGTACGGTGCCAAGCTGCGGTTGAGCAAACCAGGCGCAAGACTGGCTGATGTGGTCTGTGTTGGTATTCCTGATGGCTTTGTTGAGCATGGCGCTCGTCCGATTCTGCTCGACCAGGTCGGTCTATCGGCGGCTAAGATTACCGAGACTATGACTCAGTTCTTCAACGCTGACTGAAAGCTCATTTAGACTAAACTTCTCGGCGGCCTTCCATGGCCCGGGTCAGAGTGATTTCGTCGGCATATTCAAGGTCTGAGCCCATGGGCAGACCGAAAGCGATGCGCGTCACTTTGATTGATAACGGTTTGAGAAAACTGCTTATATAAAGAACGGTGGCATCGCCCTCAATAGTCGGATTGATAGCGAGAATTACTTCTTGGGCACCGTCATTGTGGGCGCGATTAATCAGTTCGCGAATGCGCAACTGTTCAGGCCCGCGGCCTTCCAGTGGCGAAATTAAGCCGCTTAAAACGTGGTAAAAGCCCCGATATTCGCGAGTTTTTTCTAAAGCGATAACATCTCTGCTATCTGCCACCACGCAAATCATGCTGCTGTCGCGCTTGGTGTTAGAGCAAATTTCGCAAGGGTCATCAGCGGAGAGGTGGAAGCATTTGCCGCAGTGTTTTACTTTGTCTTTCGCTTCCACCACCACGCCGGCAAACTTGCCCACATCTTCGGCACTCATGTTGAGTACGAAGAAAGCCATGCGCTGAGCGGATTTAGGACCGACTCCAGGAAATTTTTGGAACTCTTCAATCAACCGCGCCAGTGGCGGGGTAAAGTACATTCGGTCTCCTAGAAGCCCAATCCCAGGCCTGGTGGAAGGTTCACACCTTTCATCGAATTTTGCATTTTGCTTTCGCCCATAGCTTGAGCTTTTTTAGTGGCGTCGTTAATAGCAGTGAGAATCAGGTCTTCGAGCATTCCCATGTCGCTTGTATCGACAGCTTCTGGTTTGATTTTGACTGCTTGAAACTGGAAGTTGCCTGTGCAAACCACAGTGACTACACCGCCGCCGGCTGTGCCTTCTACAGTAGCTTTAGCCAACTCATCTTGAGCCTTTAAAAGCTCTTGCTGTGCCTTTTGCACCGAACGCATCATGTCTTGCATATTAGGTTGCATAATCTTCTTCCTGTTCTCCCGAGTTTATAAATTTAGGATTTGAATGAATTATCTCATCGACAGCGCTGAAAAGCACTTGGTCTGACGGCTAAAGCCTCCAGTAAATGTTTCTTAAGGCTTGTGGTTGGACCGCTTTAGATCCGTTATCTATTACATATACTGGTTGTTTATCAACAAAGGTCTCTGCTCGTGGCTGTCAAGGCGAGTAGCACTCAGATCTTTGACAGGCATCTTTTCAATGTTGATTTAAATATTTGGAGTAATTTTAATGCAAGACTTTGAAACTCAAGCAGACGACTCAGAAGTCAGCACTTCTGATGAAACAGTGTCTGAGCGCTCGAAAGACGCTTTTCGCAGTATTCTCAAGCGCTTTATTCTTCTGGTTTCTTTCGGACCAGGCGTGCTCGGTTTTCTCTGGTTAGTGGGTCGAATCGTTAGACGCTAGTGAACCAATTGAAAGAAGTGTCCTGGAAATCTCTGGCTTTGAAAGACCCGGTAAAGGCTTTCGCCAATCGCTGTCCTCTTTATTACGAGCGTTACGCCGATAAAGAAGACGAGTTTGGCTATTCGCTGGCGACTTTCGCTAAATGGGAAATACTCTTCCGCTTTCTCTACGAAGAATATTTCCACGTCGAAGTGCGGGGCATTGAAAACGTGCCAGAAGAGGGCCGGGCCATTCTGGTTGGTAATCACTCCGGACTATTGCCCCTTGATGGAGCCATGATTTCCATTGCTATGTGCAATTTGCACCCCAAACCAAGAAGGGTCCGCTACCTCAGTACCGACTGGTTTTTTCAGCTACCGGGGTTGTCCAATTGGGTGAAAGAGACCGGGCAGGTGCGCGCCACTCAAGAAAATGCGCGTAAATTGCTCGGTATGGAAGAGATTGTCGGCATCTATCCTGAAGGCATTCGAGGCGTAGGTAAACCGTTTAAAGAACGCTACCGCGTACTCGATTTTCACCCTGGATTTATCCAGCTGGCCATCGCCACCCAAAGCCCCTTAATTGCTGTAGCCACCGTGGGCGGTGACGAGATTTTTCCTGAATTCGTCAACATGCATAAAATTGCCCGCTTTCTAAAAATGCCCTTTTTCCCAGTTACTTTAGGCTTCCCCTGGCTTCCCGCCCCGCTAATGTTCATGCCCTTGCCTGTTCGTTGGATGATCAATATTCACAAGCCTATTCATCTTGGTTATCCACCCGAAAAGGCCACTGATCGTAAACTCGTTTTGAGACTTGCTCGAGAGGTTCAGTACGAAATTCAACGTGATCTCAATAAATTATTGCGAGAACGCCGCTCGACCTTAACCGGTTGGGACGAAGCCGAGCTAGACCACCAGGGCGGAGACTCGATGAACTAATGATTTCTTTTCCCATGAATTTTTTGCCAGTCTATTTGAACTTTCAGTTGAGGTTATTACCGTGAGTCAGTTTCTTTCAAACTACCGAGATTTTCTCAAACAAGCTACCAAGAGCGATAAATATCATGGTTTCGATGTTAGAGCACTGGTTCGCGTTGAGCCAATGTTGAGTTTTCTCTTTCACGACTGGTGGAGAGTCAATTTCAACGGTCTGGAAAAATTGCCAAAAGAAGGGCCAGCTCTAATTGTCGGCAATTCCGGCAGCTTCTTGCCCTGGCCGGCCACCATGTTGCTTTATGCTTTGATGTCATCGCGGGTCAATCCCCGCAGAGTGCATATCGTTGCCGACATGGATTGGATCAAAGACGAGCGCGTTTTTGCAACCTTTTCAGAGTTGGGTTTTGTCCCTTTCTCGTCTGCCAACATGAAGCGTCTTTTCAATAAAGGTGAACTGGTGGCAATTTTCCCGGAGGGAACAGCCGGGTTGGCCAGGCCGTTCTCCGCTCGGGAACGTTTAATTGAGTTTGACTGGGTAAAACTTTTACCTGCTGTCGAAGAAGGGGTGCCAATTTTCCCCATTGCGACCCTTGGTTGCGACGAAGCCATTCCGGTTTTAACTAATCTCGATAAAATGGCCAAACTGTTGAGTTTGCCATCTTTTCCGATTACGCCGTTCTTCCCCTGGCTGCCTTTCCCATTCAACCTGGCATCGCTGCCGACAAAATGGCACATGAGCATTCTCAAACCACTTTCATATGAGAAAGCAGAAGATCGCGATCTAGTTGAAGAAACTTCGATGAAGCAATCTCAGTTTGCCGAAGGCGAAATTCAAGCTGAGCTCAATCGTCTGTTGCGTTCGAGATGGCGGGCAAAATAAGCTCCTCGCTGTCTAATTTATTGGGCTGGCCGGTAATATGGCCATGAATATCAAAGCGCCATTGAGTTTGTTTCTTCTGCCGGCCCTGGTAATAATCACTGCCGCCGCCAGCTGCTTGCCCGCCTGCGCTTACTATGCAGAATATTTGCCAGCGGGAATTTGGAAGCAGCGCAAGAGAGTGCCGCAAAAAGTTGTAACCCTTGATTTCGGCCACGATTGGAGCGCTCAAGTTTCTGGTGTCACGCTAAAAAATATAGAAGGTAAGTTCACCGCCAGTGGTGTCGACAAAAGTGGTCGACCGTGGTCACTTAGTGAAAGCGAAGATCGCGGATGGGGCGGCTCTTGTTATAGAGCAGACCTTGATAAAAACGGCGTTGAAGACATACTTGTGCATTTTCCCAATGCTTCAAATGGTTATCCATTTTCGACTCTGGTTATTTTTTTCGTCGATAAAGATGGCGTGGCCCATCGAGAAGAAGTAGTGAGCCGATTTTCAGCTGAGAAAACCGGCATCGCCGACCTGATTGAAACTAAAGACGGAACAATGGTGCTAGGGCAAGATCTCGCTTATGGCCGCCAGGGCAAGCGTGAACTTGGCTATTGGCGTTTCAGCGCTCTGCGGGCGCAGCAGTGCCATCTAGTAGAAGCACCGTCTATGTGCGCCGTGCCCTTACCCGCCTATGTTTTTTTCACCATCAAGCCCAATCATTTGCTCTCAAGTAATGCCACTCTTTTAGAGCAACACTACAAACACAAAAACTAAGCAGGCCGCGGCGCGCCGCCTAACTGATCGGCCTTCTGATTGCCAACAGTCCCCATGCCTGCTTTCAATCTGTCTTTCTCATCGGCGATTTTTTTACCGATTTCTATAAGATTGGCTTGTATGCGCTCAAGCTTAGGAAAGAGGTCTTGTTCTTCCTCTTTGATGTGATGCTCGACCATCTCGCCTAAGACTTTGACTTTACCCTCGATGTTCGGCTCATCTCCTTTCATATCGGCAACTTCTGCCATGATCAATTTCAAAGCGTGGTGCTCTTCGATGGCTTCAATTATTTTGGGGTCGTCGGCCATCACCGGATAAAGGTGCTTTTCTTCAGCGGTTGCATGCACTGCTAGTTCGGTGACAATGGTGTTTATAAGCTTGACACGTTCCTGCGGGTGCTTGAGTTTGGTAAATTCTTCGAACATGGCAACATGATCGCGGTGGTCTTTTTTCAGCAAATCGATTGCATTGGTAGACGTCATTGATGTTTCCTTATCACTCATCTGTGTAGGTTGCCTAGACTGGCGGGGTGCCCTTTTGTTCCTCCGGGCCCCCCATGGAACGAATTACCAGACCTGAAAATGCACGCGGCGTAAAAACGCCCATAATCGCCGTCACAGCTAATGCCATGTCCGGCGATCGGGAAAAGTGTATTGAAGGGGGGCCGACGATTATTTAGCCAAGCCGTTTTCAGTGGACGATCTTAAGCACAAAATCGCTGACTGGGTCGCCTGATTTAACCGTAGTTACTCGTTGGTTACAGCAATCTCAGGCTGTTCTCAATTGAGAGACTTCGCGCAAGATGCGGTAAAGCGTGATTTGAGCTCGATGAGCAACGTAGGGATTTTCGTCTTCTGCCAGAACTCGCAGCACCGCAATTGGTACCGTATAGCTTTCGGCGATGCGTAGTCTAACGTCAGGATGAGGATCTCTTGCCAGTTTCCAGATGGTTTTAATTGATGTATTGATATTTTCTGCCACGGCCGCACGCACGAGTGAATCATCGTGAGTGGCCAATCTGGCTAAAGTTGTGCTGTGAGTTCTTGGATTTTCGGCAATGCGTTCGAGCAATTGAAGATTGGCATTGCGTGTAAGGTGTTCCAGCACAGGTGGTGGCGTGTTTGGATTGATGGCGAGTAGCCAACGAATTTTCGCTGCTTCCAGTGCAGCCTGTGTATTGAGCTGTCTTTCGCCAGTTTTTTTCTTAATTGTCTTAGTCACGCCTGATTCCGGTTGAGAATCGCCTTCGCGGTTGCACAGTAACACTTTGAGCGCCTCCTTGATCTGCTTATCTGGTTTGTCCCAATGGAAGGAGTATAAAAATGAAAGGTCGTACTCCACATTGGGCTTGCTCTCACCACGTCGGGCCGCCTGAAAAAGTTCGGAGAGAGCTAAGCCAGCGCACTGGCTGGTAAGGTTTGGAAGCGATGTTCTTCCCTGGGCATCGAGGTGTTTGCGTTTCATCCTTGAATATCCCTGGTTGTCCCTGGTTGTCCCTGG
>JADYXQ010000183.1 GCA_021772135.1 Candidatus Obscuribacter sp. | reverse complement strand
GGCCTATCCGCAGCGGGCCATTAATCCAATTCACACTTTCGCCCCGGCTGCGGCTGAGCTATGCCAAATGCAGTGGGATCAAGGCAATCAATTTTTCCCTCCCACCAGTTTTCAGATCAGCAACATAAGCTCGGGCACAGGGGCCGACAATGTCATTCCGGCCACTTTAGAGGCCTGGTTCAATTTTCGCTTTTCCACCGAATCTACGCCAGAACAATTGCAAAAAACCGTCGAAGGCGTTTTAGACAAACACAAAATCGCACGCGACATCGACTGGAAGCTCTCGGGCATTCCCTTTCTCACTGCTACAGGCAAACTTCTAACAGCAGTGCAACAATCGATATTGGCTGTAACCGGCATCACCACTGAGTTGTCTACCAGCGGAGGAACATCGGACGGACGCTTCGTCGCCCCCGGCGGCGCTGAAATCGTCGAAGTGGGGCTCGTCAACGACACCATTCACCAGGTCAACGAATGCTGTGGCATAGGAGATCTGGAAATCTTGAGCAATATCTACGAACAGATACTGGTGCGCTTGCTCATGACTGCGGCCGAAGATTAACTGGACACTAAAAAATTCAGGGAATAAGAAAGAGATGAGTTATTACTACAGCTATCTGACTCTTCATGACGTTGCCGATAAAGTCGGCGTACTGGGCCTGGTTGGTGCGGTGGCGGCGGGTCTGGCAGCTTTTGCGCTGCTTGCCGGTGTGGCCCAGCTCAAACGCAAAGCCATGCCCCGGGCCTATCCTGGCGATGCCGAAGCCTTGCAGACTAAATATTTGCTCGCCTTTAAGCAGCTCAAACACGGCGGATCCATCTCGTTATCTGGTGAAACAAGCGCTGCCGAGCATTTGGCCAGCGACGCCTTTAAGTCGTACAGTGAAAAATCTGATGCGGCGCGCTACGGGGCCATTAAGCGGTGAACTCTGAAGCGCTGGGGCTTGAAGGCGATAAAGCCAGCACCTGGGGCACAGTGCCATTGGGCACAAGCCGTGTGCAGCTGCGGCATATCGTGCTCTACATCGGCATCGCCGCCTGGCTCGTACCCACCATGGTGGTGACAGGCATTCAGGGCATCGTCTGGTTTGCATTCAACATCGCTTTCGTTTTGATTCTGGCGATTGTCACATCAGCCGCACGCAGTGTCTCTATTCAGCGCCTCGGCACCTGCTTTTTTGCCGGTGGTCTGGTGATGGGTCTGACCATGCTCATTTGTCTGCCGCTGATGCCGCTTTTAGGCACTTCGCCCATTCGCCCTTTCATCACCGTGCCCTTAGAAGAATGCTTCAAGCTTTTACCGCTCTTGCTTTTGCTCTGGCGCGGTCGCTCCTTCAGCACCTGGGCGCTGGGCGCCACCGACGTTTTGCTCATGGGTGCGTGCATCGGTGCCGGCTTTGCTTTTGTCGAAGACGCTTACGCACATGCCGCCAGCCATGCCGCTTTGAACAATCTTTCGGTCTGGTTGCCGTCGTCTGAATTGATTAACGGGCGGGTGATTTCCGGCCATGGCATCTGGACCGGTCTGGCAGCGGCGACAATCGGCCTGGGCTGGCTCTTTCGTCATACAGGCAAAGCCTGGATGGGCGTGGCCACTCTCGGGCTGGTTATCTCTATCATCGACCACCTGGCCCTGAACTACAATCAGACACCAGGGGCATTTCAGTGGGGTGCCAGCTTTTTCAATTTTATCTCCGCCAACGGCGCACTACCACTGGTGCTCTTCTTAATTTCTTTGCTCGCTTGCATGGGCGTCGACTTATTTGTGCAAATGCGCAGTTTGCCCTCAGCAAAAGAATTCAAATTGCCCACCCGCAAAGACCGCAAAGAATCGCTGCAATCACTGTGGGATTGCGTGCTCGATTTGCGCCGCCTGGCTTACGCGCATTTTCGCTATAAGCACCTGATTGCAGACGCTCGGGGCCCGGCACTATCGCTTACTGTGGCACTGCTGGCCAAACGCCTTATTAACCGCTATTCGGCCGGGGCTCCAGAGCCTTTAGTGAGCGCAAAATCTTCCACCATTCCTGCCAATAGCTCCGATAGCTCTGCTAGCCTCTTAAAAGGCCACAAAATCGGCACCACCACTGGAGGCAAATCTGGGTTGTCCATTCGTGGCCCCGAAGAAGCCGCCAAAGCCATGCCCAGAGGGCCGGGAACGGCGACTCCACCAGATTTTGGCAAGCTCTCGCCGGTGGCAGACACCCGCATTAGTGTGGGCGAGTCAGCAGGCCGCAAACCCAGCCTGATCATGCCTTACGATAAACGCAATCTGATTGAATTTCTCGATCTGCCCGACCATTACGAAATCATTGAACAGGTCAGTGAGGGTGGAATGGGAGTGATTTTCCGGGGACGCCACAAGAGAACAGATGCGCGGTTGGCGATTAAGGTGCTGCACCCCCATTTATCAAACAACGAAAAGCACTTGCTGCGTTTTGAAAAAGAAGCGCGCACGGCCAGCACCTTACAGCATCCGAACATTGTGGTGGTGCACGACTTTGGCGTAACCAAAAGCTCTATAGCTTACCTGGTGATGGAATGGCTGGATGGTACCAATCTTGACCCGGTGATTGAACTGGGCGGTCCGCTGCCTCTGGACCGCTTTTTGACTATGTTCTTGCAGGCTACCAGTGCACTTTCCCACGCCCATCGCAAAGGCGTGATTCACCGCGACATCAAACCGAGCAATCTCATTCTCACCAGCAGCACCGAAAACCATGACTTCATCAAGATTGTCGACTTCGGTATCGCTAAATCGCTCACTGACGAAACTGAGGCTGAACTAAATTTGACGCGCACCGGCGATATTCTCGGCAGCCCACTCTTCATGAGCCCTGAGCAATGCATGGGCAACAAAATGGACGCCCGCTCAGACATCTATTCGCTCGGCTGCGTCATGTACGAGGCTCTAGTTGGAGTGCCGCCGCTCAAAGGTGCTAATGCCGTGCAATTGAGTTACAAACACGTGCACGAAATGCCCAAACAGCCGCGCAGCATCAACAGCAACATTGCTTTACCTGATGTGATGGAGCCGCTCTTGTTCAAGTGCTTGCAAAAAGATCCTGATCACCGCTATGCCAGCATGGATGAACTCGAAAGCGAACTAAGACGGGCCCAATCTCTGCTCGCGCTAGCGGCGCCACAGTAGGTGACGCTATGTTAAGAGCGTCCTGATTAAAGCTTAAGTTGTCACGTAGATCTTGTTCTTGATACGTAATTTAGTAAGTCCGTTCTCTTCCAACAAACAAAAAAACAAAAACAAGCAACAACACCTACCAGAACGAACTAATTTCGCCTTTCCTCCTGCATGACCGATGCACGTGGTGCACCGCCTTGCAGCATTCTCAACGCGCGGAGCTTTCAGCTCCCAAAAACAGAATATAGGAACTCAAATGAAAAAGTATATTCCCGCAGTGGCAATCGCGGCGGTGGTGACTCTCTCGGCTGCGGCCTATTTCGGCGGAGTGTTCCAGCGTGAACTTCCCTCGAATTTAGGCCATGCTGAAGTGGTCGCCATGCCAAAAATTCTCCTCCTGCCCGCCGAAAGCAACGAGTGCCAGAGACGGCGCGTTCTCGATGGTATGGGCGGCGCTGTCGACAATGTCGACATGACCAACGGTTTCACCAAAGTGGTGGAATACGTCAAGCTGCCCCGCATCACCCGCGAGATCGTTTACTACCCGGCCCCCGAACACAAAGACTGCGACGCCTTCACCAAAGACGCAGCCACGCTGCACGGCCCGCTTTTCATGGAAAACGAACGTGATGCCAGCGGTTTTCGCCCTCTGCGTGAACGCAAGTATTCAATCGACGGCAAGCTGGTTTCGGCCGGCAACCAGATCGACAAGGGCGAACGCTTCCAGACCGACTTTTACGCCGCCACCGGGCTCACTGTTCGCAGTGAAACCTACAACCTGGTGACCAAAGCCGTCGAGAGCGAAACCCTCTATCGGCCCGACGGCACTGCCCTCGTGCGTCAGGCTGTAAAGCCGAGCGAGACTTCGTTCACCAAAGAACACTTCACCGAAGACGGCAAGGTCGTTGCCTGGAAAGAAGCGCGCAGCTACGGCAGCTACGAAATCACGCTGATGTATCAGGACGGCAAGCCCCGCGTGAAAGCTACCCGTGGCATCAACTCCCTGACCATGCACGAATACCGCCCGGACGGCACTGACAGCCTGTCGGTACAGCAGTGGGAGTATTCCACCGACATCACTGTCTACAACGAGGCCGGCAAGCGCATCCTCGATAAGAAGTGGAAAATCGACGACAAGGCGCCGAAAGACGCCAACGGCAAGCCGAACATGTACGTCTCGCATGCCATCGAAGTCAACGAAACCGGCAAGCAGATTCGGCGCTACGACTTCCGCCCGGACGGCACCATCGAAACGGTGACCGTGCACAAAGATGGCGAGTTCTGGAAGAACAGGGTGGAATACACCCTCGACTCCAACGGCCGTGTGATCTCGTCGAAGCCTTTCGACGACAAGGGCGACGTCATGAAGGTGGTCACTTACGCCAAAGACCCTGGTTTGCGATTCAACGTGCCGGTCAGCTACAAGGCGATGCCGCAGTACTCAGTGCCCGCCGGCATCAAGGACCACGACGAGAAAATGGCATCCGAGATCCAGTATCACGGCGGCATGTAAAACCGAGGGAGGGCGCCCATCACAACAAAGGTGCCCTTCCCCTTTCTATCTCCCTAAAACCAACAACCGGAGCCTTCAACCGTGCTATTTCTTAGCTGTGCTGCAACTTTCATTCTCCTCCTCGTCGCCGAATCGTCGATCATGTCCATGGTCTTTGGCCCTACGTCGTCGATGGATTATCCCGACAACGACGCCTACTTCGGCAAGATGGCAAAGCGCGAAGCACTGTGCCGCGAGCTACAATTGCTCTGCGCCATAGCGGTCGCCACTGCCACCACCGGCGTCTATTGCTGGTGGGAGCATCAGTCTCTGGTGCCCGCGCTGGCAGCGTTCGCTACCCTCGAAGCCATGTGGCTATTGACCACCATGGTGATGAACCGCCGCAAGGAGCGTACCTACAGCGACGCCCCTTCGCTCGCTCTGGCAGTGGCGGCTGGAGCCCTGGTTGGCTTCTTCCTCACCGGTGCCATGGCCGCTGCTATAACGCCGCTGATTCTCGCCGGCGTGCTTTTTGCCGTGGTCTGGTGCTTGCTCTTTCCACTTTGAGCTCTGGACTTAACTGCATTCTGAATCCGCAATGACGTAGCACCAAATGTGGTGCTATGAAATCGATACAGCAAGTGAGGATCTCATCGAGCGACTGCCCGCAGGCGTGATTCTCAACAAGGCCAACACCTGACCTATTAATAAAAGACTCTGGGTGCCCGTTTTCTCTTGATTGAGAAGCGGGCACCCATGAGTGCTTTTTTTGTTGTTTATTGCTACGATAATTTATAGTACTAATGGTGGTTTTTTTTGCAGATTAGATCTGTTCGGGTCTGTTTTCAAAAATGAAACGATAACGTTTCATTTTTACCGGGCAAAGCACGACACCTTTCTGAACTAAAAATCAGCTATCTTCCGCCGGCTTTTTCAATCAATTGAAAGAAATCATCGCCCATCAGCTGCCCCGGCTGATTGAAAAGCACATTGCCTTTGCCATCGAGCATGACAATTGTCGGATAACCCTGAATTTTATACTGCGCCGCAAGTGCCTTATTAGCAGGTTTCTCAGCGTCTATGCGTTGAAAATTAACACTGCGAAATTTGTTTTTCGCCGCTTCGAATGTGGGCTCCATTTCTTTGCATGGCCTACACCAGGTGGTGTAAAAATCCATCACGACTTTGACAGAACCGGCTTGAGCAGTGCTATTAGCGCGCCCCCCGGAAAGTTGTTCGTATCCCGCGGTGGCCATTCTGTTCAAGTCACCACGATCGTTATCCATCACCCACTTATACTCATTTTTAGCTTCTGCTGTGCGCGAAAGGCACTGATTGCAGAGAGCCAGATAATAATGGAAATCAGCCCGGGTAGGATATTTGGCCGACAGTGCTTTAAATTCGTTGAGCGCACCCTGATAATTCTTCGCAGTATATTTCTGTTTGGCTTGGGTAAAAGCATCGGGAGCAGCGCAAACCTGGCTACCAGAGCCGGTTGCCACAGCCATAGTGGTGGCCACTAAAAGGCTTGCCACAAGTGCAGACCAATTCGCTTTCTTTCTCATTACCCAGTGCCTCACTTATTGATACATCATTCTCAAAGTGGTGGTGTCCCGATCGCTTAATTTCAAAAGCGGTGACTTGAAATACATAATATCCAGACCCGAGGGAGAATGCCCGCCGATACCTAAAGCATGCCCGGTTTCATGCAAAGCCAGATTAAACAGTCGGTCTTTGTCGGTCTGATTCATGTTGCTGCCGCTGTAGTTTGCGGTGAGGCGGGTATAGCTCTTGCCGATGAAATTGCCCTGTCCGCTAGGTTGAGCATTGGTCTGGCCGCCGGCACCAAAACCGATTTGCCCGGCAGCGTTGGCGCGCTGCACAATGATATCGGCACCGTCAGCCGAATTCCATTGAGTCATGCGCACCGGCGAACCTGAAAAACTGCACCAGGTATACATCGCCTGAAAAATCAAATAGCGCAGGTCGTACGAAAAGCCAGACGCCTCGGCGGTGTCGATAAAAACTTTGATATTGCTGGGTGTAGAAAAACGCTGCATCGGTCCGTCTTCCATGTAGTTTGAACTATTGGGATTTTCTGTGGCCCGCCACTTAATCATGCGCCCCAGCTCGTCTTCATACTCTTTGTCATAACTGATGTTGACGCCGGGCTGATTCTGCCCCTGCTGAACGCATTTTGCATAATTATCGTGCGACGCTTGCCAGTCGGAAGTGGCCCGCTGATACTGGCCACAGACGTCATTTGCTATGGCCCGCGCATAATAAAGGTCGGCCAAATTTTGCGCCGCATCATAAGGCAAAATATTGATGGCACTGGTGTAATAGTTGACCGCCATGCTGAAATTTTGCGAGTCGCGAGCAGCGTCGCCCTGCTGCTTATAAGCCTCAGCTTGCTGGTTGTAGCCAAAAAACAAAGCATATGATGGCGGCGCCCAGACGGGGCTCAATAATTGACAGAGCACCAGTGCTACAGCCGCTATTTTAGCCGCTTGCGGACGACGCGCGAGTTTGAAACTAAGGGAGCTTTTCTGAGTTGAGTTTTTTTGCTTAGCCATAATTTTTTCGAGATGGAATGTGCCAAAGTTTAGCAGAAGGGGCAAAGGTCAACCTTGTCAACTAGAGAAAACCATGGTGCTATTTGCCGGCGGCAGTGCTAATGTCAAGGAGAGGTCGCTATGAAAACCAAATTACTGATTCTGACATTGCTCATTTTTGGGCTGGAGCCGCTTCTAGTGTCATATCCGCATGCTGCCTGGGCAAAGGCCTATTTTGCCTCGCAAAGCGAAATGCTGAAAAACTCGCAGATTATCGCCGTGGTGGACGTCAAGAAAGTCGAAAAAGCCGACGCCCATGGCGTAAGCCGCACCTACAGCCAGAAAGCGACGGCCGATGTCGAACAAGTCTTAAAAGGCTCGCCAGGAAAGCAAATAACAATGTATGGGGGAGAAGATTTTATCTGCGCCCAGTGCCAATTTAAGCCAGGCAAAACCTTAGTCTTTCTCAATCAGGATAACAATTTGCTGATCGGCTCAAACTGGCATCTTTCAATCAGACCGATTGAGAACGGTCAGCTGGAGTGGTACGCCCGCGACCACCACAGCCCGCTCAAACTGACAAAATTTGACGACGTTTTAAAATCAATCAAAGCAAAATTACCGAAGCAAGTGAAACTTTCGCCGCCTCTGGCCAAGCTCAATGAGGCAGAGAGACTCAACGACGCTGCTACCGGAGAAGCTGCCGAGCCCTCAGCAAGCTGGCAGGCGTACCAGGCGATACTACCGGTGGCGGCACAGCACCTGAGTGAACTTGAATATATTGCGGTAATGGGCAAGCCCGGCGGACGCATCTATGCCGCTATGCTGCTGTGCCACGCCGCCAGGCAGGCAAGCGAAAAAGCGGCAGTAAAAACTAGCACGCAACCTGGCGCGCGACCAGTTTCGCAACCAGCGGCGCAACCAAATTCGCAATTTAACTCGCAATTTAACTCGCAATTTAACTCGCAATTTAACTCGCAATCTATTTCGCGACCAAGCGCCGCAGCGCAAAAGGACGCTCTGGAAACACTCTGCTACTGCAATGGCAGCGTAGTCTATTTAAGTGGCTGTAAAGGCTTCCCTACTTCCATTCGCGAGATTGCGTCCAAACTGAGCGGCGAAGGCAAATTCATGAATCTCAAACTAGAATAATGACTAAATTGGGCGCGAAATCGAAAGCACCAGCGAGACTTAATCATGCCAACTTTACTAAATCAAAAACCAGTTACCATTACTTTCACTCTTTTTATTTTCATTGTGGGAGCACTATTTATGTCTCCTGAAGCCAGGGCTAAGGCCGCTTATTCATCGCTGGACCAAATGATAGTCAACTCGGAATTAATCGCAGTGGTCGACGTGAAAAAGCTAGAGAAGGTGGAGAAAAAAGGCACCAGCTTTACTTTCAGCCAGGTGGCCACTGCTGATATCAATCAAATTATTAAAGGATCGGCACCGAAACAAATTGCCATCTACGGCGGTGAAAATTTCATTTGCGCCTCGTGTCGATTTGAACCAGGCCAGGTGCTGGTGTTTCTCAATCACGATCGCGAAATGTTGATTGGCTCGAACTGGCATTTATCTGTTCGCCCGATTAAAACCGGTCAACTCGACTGGTTTGACGGCGACAATATTCATAGCCTTAAACCCGCTAAGCTGGCCGACGTTCTGCAGCAGGTAAAAAGCAAACTGCCTGCTCCGATGAAACTCACAGGCGATTTGGCCACATTACACGCGGCCAAATCGCTGGACGACTCGGTAGTAGGCGAAGCTCCCGGTTCGTCAAAATCGTGGTCAGCGTACAAAGCGCTCCTGCCGAAAGCGGCTAAACATCAAAGCGAATTGCAATACATTGTCGCAACCGGTCAGCCCGGAGGACGCATTTACGCCGCCATGCTGCTACATCATGCCATCAAGGGTAGTGTGCCAAAAACAGAACCACATAGCGGTCCTGATGCAGCGAAAGCGGCACTGCTAATTTTGATGTGTTGCAATGGCAGCGTCGACTATCGCAGCGGCTGCGAAATAATAACCGCCGGCATCTGGGACGTCGCCGGAAAACTTTATTCTGACGGCAAATACTTCGATATCAAACTTGAATAGCTGGGGCAGCAATTTCGAATGGCAAATACTGCAACAACAATCTCGAATAGGACAACACGCTTGTCAACCGGAGATGTCAATCGCCACGAAAGCCCCAGTCTCTGGGCGCATATAGCAATGCTCTACCGTTAATGCTATAAAAACTCAAATCTTACGTTTGCGTCGCCATCCCTTGGCAGGCAACGACACTCGTAACTGTTTCCAGCGCCCAAAAGCGAAGGTCAAATGCCGTCAAGCAAATCACAAAACTATTTTGGACTTTCAGACGATTATGCATCGAAAGATAATTCGCGTGTAGTGGTCGTGCCAATCCCTTATGAAACGTCCACCACGTACGGTAAAGGCGCTAAAGAAGGCCCAAAGGCCATGCTCGAAGCCAGCCAACACGTGGAATTATTTGACGACGAACTCTGGACTGAGCCTTTCAAAATTGGCATCCACACAATGAAGACGGTAGAATTAGACCCTGTCACCACTGAAAGCGAAAACGCGTTCAGCTCTCTGGTTGACGCAGTGAAGCCACTCGTTGAGACCGACAAATTTCCAATTTTGCTGGGAGGTGAACATTCGCTTACGCTCGGCGGAGTAAAGAGTTGCCTTGACCGTTATCCTAATCTGTCGGTACTGCAGATCGCCGCCCACAGTAACTTGCGCTCTTCTTATGACGGCAATTCTCACAGCCATGCCTCTGTTGGCTTCCAAGTCTATAAAGTGCTGCCCACGCCGGTAATGACTCAAGTAGGCATTCGCAACATCAGCTGGGAAGAAGTAGCCTGGATGGAGGAAGAAGAGCCAAACATCAGCATCTTCTGGGCGCGCAATCAAGACAAATGGGATGTTGCCGAAATCATCAACACTCTATCGGACAATGTCTACCTGTCAATTTCCATGGATGGTCTGGATTGCGGCATTATGCCTGCCACCGGAGCCCCAGAACCAGGAGGTCTGGACTGGTACCAATTAATGGAACTGATCAAAACAGTCTGTGTGCGCAAAAACGTAGTAGCAGCGGACTTGACCGAGTTGTCTCCAATCAAGGGCATGAACGCACCCAATTTCCTGGCTGCAAAAATAATCTACAAATTGATTGGTTATCGCTTCGCTCTAGATCTGGGCGTCACCAAAAAATATCTGTAAATTGGTTTTAGACTCTCGTGCAACCCGCGCTTAGATTTGGACTGTGCCTGTTAGGGTTGCTGTGGCCTGGCTTTTGGAATTTGGGCTGAGGGTAGATGTTGGACAAAAACTTTAGGTGATATTATCCAAAATGCTACTTATTTTCAAAATGTACTAGCCAGACTTTTACCAACAAACCAACACCCAAAATAGCAAAATCACCCATGCTAAAAGATTCAATTTCAGCAAAAATTTTTCAACAAGCAAAATCCAGACAACATAGGTAACGAGCCATTTCGGGCCCGCCATTTTTTTATAGAAACCCCTGATCAGATCAATTTAAATGCATGATTTTCAGTTGAGGTGGCGAAACATAATTGAGCAGATCTTTGTATCTGATGGGCGGGTGATTGAAGCAGAGTTGCAGAACTGAACCTTCACCCCACCGTTCCCGATCTTGTGCGCACCAGATTGCCGCCAGATAAAGCTGAAGCGCTTTTCGGCTAACTCGATGAAAAACCCTCTGAACGTTATCAATAACGAGGGCGATAGCTAATTTGGTTCGAACCAAGAACGCTAATTCGTCATCGCTCAAAACAACTTGCTTCTTTGCCTTAGGGCGAGCAATGAACTTGCCGCCTGGCAGTTCAATTGCTTCGCCGTTCATTTCCAGCATTGTCAGCGCACCGTTAATCAAACCAAATGAAATGCTGGTTTGCAGAGAAAGTTTTTCGGCCGTAATGCCCATATCAGACAGCAAACCTGCGACTGCTTTTATGGCCGCTTCAAATGGGTCAACCGGATCATCAGTTTTGAGTTCTGAAGACTCAAAATGTTCTTCAGTTTCTGTGCTTTGCTCCTGCTGAATAATTACAGCCTCAGATTGGGCCGCCAGTTCTATTTCTTCTTGTTCAGAAAATGGATGCATTCGGGCTGGAGTTTCTCTACTGCGCCTGGCAATAATTTCTTGGAGCGGTCTTGCAGGAGTCAAAGACGCCGTATCATCCATTTGATTTGCCATTGCCAGGCTTATCTTTTTTTGTATGTTCAGAGCCGTGCCGAAATTAACTCCTGTAAGTCGTGAAAAGGCCAGGGCACTGATTAGCAGGCCAGCTTCGCGAAGTAGAAACGCGGCAAAGTAAGCCTGAAATCGCTTTACGCGAGCGAGCATTGTGCCCGATGTAAACGAGAATATTTCTTCGCAGCCACCGCACAAATAGGAACGATCGCCTGCGAACCTGTGCTTCACCGCGTCACCACAATCACATTTTTTCTCACCCATCGAAAGACTAATTTCGTAAAAGATTTCCATTGCTTCCTCATCGGTAGGCGCCAAAGCTTGCACCTGCATCCAGATCGCTTGAATTTCTGGATCGTTTTCTGCGCGCTTTTTCATAAGACTCACCTCTCTCCACCTACTCTGTTAACGGAGAGAGAGAGCAATAAGTTCAATTTACAAGAGCGTTATTTTGTAAAAATATTACAAGTGTGCTCTATCGCGCGCAACAGGTGGTCAGTGTCTCGTTTTTAGATGACGTTTGGTCGCGCAATTTCCTCAACATTTTCGCACCACAAAACAGCACCGTTGATATGGATCCGCCACCTACAGGTGGGCATTTGGCGCTAAGAAAGCTCAATTTTCTTTTTTCAATTCCGCCGGCACAGTATCAACTTTCGCGGCATCAATTGCAGAAGTCTTTCTCTCACCTGACTGCTCGACCGAGCAGGCGCCGCTCATTCAAGTCTTAATACCGAGCTTGGGCAATATCCAAAGTTGCAGGGCAAAATAGATGGCAACGAAGCCCACCAAGATTAACCAATCCATATTTTTTCTCCGCGCAGTGCTTATTTGCATTGAATCTTGCCTATTTGCATTGAGTTCAGCATAACACCACAAAAGAAAATGCGAGATGCTTCACAGCGCCTCGCATTCGTAATTAGTACAAAAAGAAAATTTGGTCTTTCGCTTCTCCTTTATCCTTCGCTCACGGCCTGTACACCCCTGTCAGGCGCCCTTGCGGGCTCGTTTGCGATGTCTACGTAACGGAACCGGTTGCTTCAACAAAGACACCCCTGACTTCGTTGCCATCTCCGACTAAATCTTGATACACCCCTGCTCTCGATTCAGCGCTTCCGTTGTTTCACATACGCCTATATACTTGGCTCTATTTTTCTCGACAAAATTCCAAAAGTTTTTTCAAAAAAGATTATGCAAATCCTCAAAACCGACCAAGAATGGATGCTTTTGGCCCTGAAAAAAGCCAGAGAAAAATCTGAGCCGCAAATTTCGACGGCGCAGGCAGAAGATTTGCCGGTGGGGGCAGTAATTGTAGACAACGGACAGCTAATCTGCGCCAGCCGCAACCGCAAAGAGATATTAAACGACGTTACCGCCCACGCCGAAATCGTTGCCCTGCGCGAAGCCGCAGCAATTACGGGCTCCTGGCGCCTGAGCGGCATGACCCTCTACACTACTCTCGAGCCCTGCCCCATGTGTGCTGAAGCCATCTTGCAAGCCCGCGTGGCTAAAGTGATCTTCGGAGCCTACGACTCGCTTTCGGGAGCACTGGGCTCCGCCTTCAATTTATATGGACAAAAACGCATTTATCCCGTGCCGGAAGTACTGGGCGGCATCATGGAGGCTCAGTGCTCCGATTTGCTCAAAGAATTCTTCGCCAAAAACCGGTCGGAATGACGACAGAGAAAAATGCGCAAAAATCTCTGTCAGGTAGCCTCAAGGTTTTCGGGTCCATCACATCGTGCTTTCTTAAGGACCGCCCATGCTGATGCCGGTGCCGGCAAACATGCCGCTGGCAAAGCCCTGGGCCAACTGCCCGCTAGACCACAGATAAGTCGCCTCCGCTTCCTGCCCGGGAGTCAATCCATAAACTCCCCGCGACCAGTCATACAAATTGCCGCCCGGTGGGATGTAGCCCATATAGTCGCCACTATGGCTGTTGGTCATACCGACATAACCAGGCGGCAGCGCAGGAGCAGGAACCGGTCCTGTAGATCCGGGCCCCCCCGGGCCTGATCCGCCTGGGCCACCGCCAGCGTTGGGAAACGCACCGGAGCCGCCATTGCTTCTGAGAAAAGGCATGTCGCAGGTGTTGATGTCCACCGAGCCGGTGGATACAGGAGGCAGCTTCTGCCTCGACGACATTAAGCCGAGCTGGGCGGCGTTCACCACAGACGACAGATCGAACTGAGCGCCCTGAGCAAAGGCCTGGTTGGCTGTGTGGCTCCCCACCAGGTTCACACAACAAACAGTCAGGCTGGCTAGTGCAACTTTTACGAGGAGTTTGGGCAATCTAACTTTCATCGCTCGGGCCTCAGTGATCAATCAAATCAATACGCGGGGTGAACAATTGCAATCTAATAGATAGAGTTGGCAGAGGCCGGGCAAAGTTTTGGCAGATTTTTGGCATAATTGCCGCATACGCACCCGGCAACCGAGCGGAAACCATGTCTATCGCCTTGCTCAAAATTGAAAATCTGGTCGAAGGCGTGCTTAGCAAAAGCGGAAAATTTCAGGTCGTGGATGCCCGCCGCCAGTCAGAATATCTGAGCGCCCATATACCAGGCGCCGTAAGAATTGCCTGGGAAGACTGGTGCGAACCTGCTCCCGCTGCGGCTGCGGCGATTTTGCACGAACCAGGATACTGGGGCAAACTGGCAGTGGCGCCAGAGCAGGCTTTTGAGCGCAAGCTGATTGCATCAGGCATTAAACAAGATTTGCCCATTGTGGTTTACGCCGACTCTGCCCGCTCGAAAGGGCGCGAGGGGCGCGTCGCCTGGATGCTTTTATATTTCGGCGCCAGTCAGGTCTTCATGCTCGATGGCGGTTGGAATGCCTGGGTCAGGGCCGGTGCGCTAGTCGAGTCGGGTGCGCCTTCGGCAATCGAAGCCGGCAAGTTCACAATCGCTCTAGATGAGCGCCGCCGCGTAAGACACGATGATGCTTTTAAAAATGGCGGTGATCAATCGCCACTGATGATTGATACGCGCACCGCCGCAGAGTTTAATGGTGATTGCTATGATTATCAACCGGTTAAAGGACGGCTCCCCAACTCAATTTTATTTCCTTTTGCATCACTCTATGCTCCAGGTGGCAGCTTCGTCGATAAAGATCGCTACCTCGAAATCGTTCCCGCTGACATTTTAAAAACACCACTAAAAATCTCATATTGCGAAGTGGGAGTGCGGGCTTCGACATTTTCATTGCTCCACGAAATATATACAGGTGAGATTATTCCTGTCTACGACGGCTCCGCCATGGAGTGGGGCTGGCATTTGACGACTTCAAAATGAGTGCACATCAGCCAAACCCATGGGCACCGCCCGTAGTGCTTTAACTATATTACACAGTATAAAAGAAAAGTTTTTTTGAGTGAGAATATGTGATTTGAAGCGTCTATTTACAAGGGTCACCTCCGGGGCAAATACCCAATTGTATTTGCCTTGCGAAATCAACGGCTACGGAGAGTTACGAAGCGAGTGTTGCTGTCTTAGTTCTTGCTTCAGTTACTGTCTTGCTTTCCCACACAGCAGACGCCATCAGCTGCCGCACCAAAAGGCGGCAGGTTTTTGTAGATGCGCTTGGGGCTGGCTGCGGGCGGCGCAACCTGCTTGGCGAGAATGGCATTGCGGGCCACGATTGGCGCCAGAATGACGGAGAGCGGACGAGCGAAATATTTGTTGTTCATGTAAGTTCCTTTTCTTAGTTCGAGTTAGGCAAATTGCTTTGCCGTTTGATAATCGGATGGGTTGGAATGGGTTGAGAGAGGTAAACCGTTGCTAGACTGCCGAAACAGCCTGACGTTGAAACACACCGTTGAACCGCTCAGGCAAGGATTCGAGTTCGTGAACGCAAGCACTGGTGACCACAATTGAATCGCAGTTTTCCGGAACGCGCACACGCACAGCGATCATGCGCTGAGCTAAATACTGCGCCAGACGTCCGCCTACTTCGACCGCCAGTCGGCGGCGAGTTGCCTCAGAATACGAACGCGCAGACGGAGCGATGGCGAACAGCGCCTGAAAGTTTTCGCCGGTGGGCACCGCGATCGCGGTGCCGCGCTCGAACTCTCCGAAGTGTCCCAACACCGAGCCATAAGTCTGCGGCAGGCATTTCAGCGCCTGAAGAGATTCACAGCAGACTGTGAAGCCAGCTTCATGCCGCTTGAAAAACATGGGCGATCCAGCGTTGCGCACATGGCGACTATCCACCATGGCGATGATTGCCCGGCCGACGATAACGGCTTGGGCTCTGGCCGTCGAAGGCGTCTCGAGGGCCGTGTAACTAACTTCAAAAGCTTGTGTCATATTTTTAGTCCTTTCAGTCTCTTCTTCTTGAAACTTGACGAGCTCGATATTCTGAATATTCGGCAACGTACCCGACTCGCTCGGCAGACCGGCGCAGAAGCTCAGCCAATGCGCTTTTGCCGCTGCCCGGTCCTCCGACGAGAACTACACACCGTCTTGTGTAAGCGAATCTTGTGCCAGCCAACTGAAACACTCTGTGCAACCGGTGTCGGCGCAACGCAGAGCCAGGCTCCAGTTGCCGACGCTCACCGCGTTTTGTGCCCGGAGTAAATACCATCGCAAGACAGCGGCCTGATATTCCGGCCCACCTGCCCGCTCAAAACAGCTGACGGCCGTTGTGAGCACAGCCAGTTCCTGCAGAGCCTGCGACATGCGCCAGCCCAAACGATTGGCCAGATGACGCGCCTTACTAATGAACAATTCGGCGTTCAATACTATAGACGCGAACCGGGCAGCGAGATACCAGAAGACGAAAATCGCGACGCACTCGAGCAGTAGTTGCCCTTGTGATGGCACAACGTTGTCGTGCAAAAGCTGAGGGGCAAAGATTATGCAGATGACCAAATTGCAGCACAGCACCATAAGTACGATCTGCAAAAGCAAGTTCCAAACATCCCCACAAGCAATTTCAGCGATGCGACGCCTGCTCATGGCGCTGGTATTGACCTGGGCAAGACGCAATCTGACATTGACATACATGAAGACAATGCAGACCAGAATCAGGGCAGTGGTAATCACAAATTCTCCTTTTTTGTTGTGGAATTTAACTGCGGTTAGAATGCAAAATGTTTTTTTTAAACAGCGGCGAAATTTCCAAGACGTGAGTCTCGAAAAAACTTTGCGATGTCGTCGTTATTTTGTTTGTTTGGGCCGGGGGATGAAGGTGTTGATATGAACGGGTATTTCTTGTTTTAACCAAAAGTTGACCGCCAATGCACGCCCTTTGCCGACCTTTTACGGGCATTCGAGCCTTTGCTAGTTCGCGCGATGTCAAGATGAAATCGTACAGGTGCAATCGGTCCGCTCCAGAACAGCAAAAGTGGATCGCAAAAGCGACTAGTCAGATAGCCTGCTCAGTTAGTGGATAATAAGACGCTACCGGCGACGAAGGAGAACTATTTGCAATTTGTGTTGACCTTGCCCGAAAACAGCAAGCAGCCAATTTATAAACAAGTTTGCGATGGCTTGCGCCAGGCCATTGAAGAAGGACGGTTACGTGCCGGCGAAAAGTTGCCGTCTACCCGAGAGCTTGCCATCTCAGCCAAAGTGTCGCGCTTTACCGCCATCCGCAGCTATGAGTTGCTCACCGCCCAGGGGCTGATCGAAACAAAGGTAGGCAGCGGCACTTTTGTCACGCAAAAAGCAGCTGTTACCGCAAATACGGCGCAGCCACCCGCAGAGCCGGCTGAAGCGCTGGCGGAGCCTGCCTTTTCATTATTCGGCAAAAGAATGGCCCAACCTCAAATGATTGAAGCGCCCGATGCCGAGCTCTTTCAAGAACTCAATTATGGCGCTCCCAGCATTGAACAGATACCGCTAAGACAGTGGCGGGAAGTGTTGAATAAATGCGCGCGTTTTCAGGACAAAACACTCTTTCAATATGTCAGCGATCCGATGGGTTACATGCATTTGCGCGAAGCCATCTGCGCCTATCTCGCCCGCGCTCGCTCAATTAAGTGCACTTCCGCCAGACTGGTGCTATTTTCCGGGGCTCAAAGCGCTTTAGATATCATTTGCCGGCTGCTATTAGAACCTGGCAATACGGTGGCGGTTGAAAATCCCGGTTTTCCTGGCGCACGCCGCATCTTCAACGCCCACGGTGCCAAGATCATCACCATTCCCGTAGATGAAGACGGGCTGGTGGTGGACGAATTGTACAAAATCGATCAGCCTATCAAGCTAATTTACGTCACCCCTTCTCACCAGGATCCCATGGGCGTAATGATGTCTATGGAGCGCAGGCAGCAATTGCTCAAATGGGCGCAGCAAAGTGGTGCCTTTATTTTAGAAGACGATCACGACAGCGAATTTCACTATGGTGAAAAGCCGCTTGCGGCACTGCAAGGGCTCGACAGAGGCGACAGCGTGATCTACCTGGCGAGTTTTTGGAAAGTACTTTTTCCGGTGGTGCGCATGGCGTTTTTAGTCTTGCCGAAACGACTACAGGCACCGGTGCATCAGGCCAAATCTTATTTCGAAAGAGATTTTCCGCTGCTGGAACAAATTGCGCTTACTGAATTTATCAACGCCGGCACCCTGGAGCGCCAAGTTAAACGCAACAAGAGCGTATATGCCAGGCAGCGCGCAGCTCTCGCTCTGGTGCTGGCGAAACGATTCAAAGATCGCGTCACCACCTATGGTATCAGCGCCGGTATGCACATGATTCTGCATTTTCACAAAAATATGGATAAGAGCAAAATTTTACAGTGCGCTCAACAAGCGGGAGTGCCGCTGGTGAGTACCTCTAAACACTACATTGCCGACGCCAGAGCGAACGAATTTTTGATCGGCTTTGCCCATCACAGCGAAGAAGAACTTACAGCCTGCATTAACAGCTTTGCTGATCTGATGGCCGCCGGTTAGCTCGCAGAAATTAGCTCGCAGACATTAGCTCGCAGTCATTAACTCGCAGACATCAGCACCTAAACAAGGTCACTCAAGTCATCGAGTTTTCATACACCTCTTTGATGGTGACCCACTTGTCGCTACCTTTGCCCCACTGGTTTGAAATTTTCACACGGCCACCGACAGGGTCGTAATCTCGCACTGACACTACGTGTCCTCCCGAAACCGTGCCTGGAGCCCCCGAGCCGAAAGGCGTGGTGAGGCCGTTGACGGCTATCACTATGGGCAGTCTGTGTTGATTTTTTATCTCCACCAGTTTGTCGTGCAACTGCTGCTGGGTTTCGTATTTGACCACTCCATCGCCATCGGCGCGCTTACCAGCCGTAAGGTAGAAATCAGAAACCCCGAACAAGCGACTGCCCGCTTTGTAGATTTCACTATCATTCAAGGTGGGCTGAGAGAGAGGCACGTCACGATATTTTCTGGTAGCAGGAAAAGTGCTGAAATCTTCGTAGACTTCGCGTTCGGTCATGGGCTTGCCGCTGCTGCCATAAATTCTTTCGCCGGTATCATCAACAAGATGTGGATCGGGATTTTCCTGGCGATAGTAGACAGGCGGAATGCGCCTTTGAGTGGCGTCGTTAACCATGACGAGATTGAGCATGAGCACGGCGTAGCTGCGCTCATCATCTTTCGGCGGATTGTTTCGTTCTTCCGCTCGAGGGATCATGCTGCGTGGATCTAAAGTAATTACTTTGCCGTCCGCTGCTGTCCACTTGCCTTCAATGGCAGTGGTGGCAACCATTTCAGCCAGCTTAGAAGGGTGTCGACTGAATCCTCGCTCGGCAATGACAGTAACGTTGCAAGTACCGTGCTTGCCCTGATCGACCAGATCATCATGATTGAGATGATGGGCAAAGCTTTCGGCTAGCAAGAGTCGATCGTTTTTGTTTACCTTTGCATCGGTGCTACGCAAAAGTCGATTGAGTTGCTCATAAGTTTTCGTCACTTCATCGGGCGGCAGATGCTCTCGTTTAGCCCGATCTTCTAACTTACTCAAATTTTCTTTGAACAGTGCTCGATCTTTTTCAGGCATGTCGCGATCGGCAATTTTGTCTAATTCTTTGCGGCTTTTCTGTATAGTTGAGAAGTCTCGCGCACTATCGCTATTGTCTTTTTCGCCGGGTCCCCAGTGGTGCTCTGAACCATCCGGCTGGCGCACATAGCCGGATTGGTCGTGACGCTCAACCTTGACACCGTTATTAGGCCATTTGGTAGTTTTATCACCGCGGGCATCGACACTGGTGGTGATACCACTTTTAGCGTCAAATTTTTCTTCATAATTTTCTTCAGGTCGCTTGCCCCAATGATGCTTGACGTAGCCGCCCTGTCCATCAGGTTTTTGCGTATAGCCGACTCCAGATAAAAGATTATTTTGCTTAGTAGTGCCATCGGCCCATGACACGGTTTGATCGAAATTTTTGTCATAGCGGGTGACAGTGCCGTCTTTTCCTGTCTGCACCACGGCTAGATCACGGCGAAGTTGAACATTGCCGCCTTTAGAATCAGTAACTTGATATTCGCCAATGGTGGAGCCGCCCAGATGGAAGCGCTCGTTGCCAACACCGAACTCGCCATCGGACCGGGCGGTGTGCTTGAAGCCCCAGCTATCTTTCCAACATTTAGTACCGTCAACCAGTAGTTGATAGTTGTCTTCGAGTTTCGGACCCCAGGCATGCACTTCGCCGTCGGCATTCTTTGAGTAGCCGCGGCCGTCTTTGTATTGACGTACTTCGGTGCCGTCTTTCCAGCTGGTTGTGACGCTGCCGTCCGGGTGCGTGTCCAGTTTGGCGCCATCGCGCCCGCGGGTCCAGTTGTCTTCGTCTTTAGGCCCCCAGTGTTTCTCTTCGCCGCCAGGTTGGTGCATGAATCCACGTCCGTCTTTATACTCGGTGCGTTCTGAGCCATCAGCATAAACTGTCTGCTTAGCATTATCATCGCGGTGCGGGCCCCACGAATCTTTGGTGACGACGCCGTCTGCGCCGGTCCTGTGGACAAAACCTTCTTTGGTTTGCGAGTTCTCTACCCGAAAAGTGCTGGCGCCCAGATATTTATAGGTCTCGCTGGAGTCATCGGGATTAATCAGCGAAAATGTGCCGTCTTTATGTATCGTGGGCAAAAGAATTTTATCGCCAGGCGCCTGGTCGGTATTAATGCCCTTAACCAGTTCTGTGTAAGCCCTTAAAGACTCAGGGCTCGCCCCCTTACCCAGCTCTTTTTGGGCAATCGATTCAATCGTGTCGCCTTTCTTAACCGTATATTCTCGTTGTTGTACTTCTGCATGAGCTTGGCTCTGACCGCGTCCGTCGGCCCTTCTCTCGATCTGTTCGCCAGCGGGGCGGCTGTAGAGATTCTTTAAATCAGTACTAGAACCCAGGCCGGCAAAAACATTCGACTTGCGGCTGTCATGCTTAACAATTCGCTCAGCGTCAGGTGCTATCGACAATAAATTTAAGTGGTTGGTAGGTGGCGAAGAAGTGTCGTCCTGGCCCTCAAGATTGCGAGCCTGTGTGCTTGCTTCAGTTTTCTCTCCACTCTTTGCCAAGGTCTGCCTCAATGAGCTGACAAAAACAACTGCATTATTCATACCCGAAAGCAGGCCCACTCAACCCTGTCCACGCATTAACTACAGACAGTTTTACGTGACATTTCCGGGCGAGACATCAGCACCGTATGCGGTGCCTAAATGCGACGCTAAACCTCTAATTTATAACCGACACCGTGAATGGTGCGAATGATCGATTCTTGACCGGCCACATCGATTTTCTTGCGCAGCCTTTTGATACAGGTAGTCAGGGCATCGACGGTGGCTTCAGATTCGGCCACCCAAACCCGGTTAAGCAGAGCTTCGGCGGCAAAAACGCGATTAGGATTGCGCATAAGAAACTCAAGTAAAGCGAACTCTTTTGGTAAAAGCCGTATCTCTTCACCATCTTTTTTCACTTCATAGTTGGCATGATCGAGAGTAAGATTTCCGAACGTAAGCAAGTCGCCTACATAACCCTCAGGACGCCGTAGAAGAGCCCGCAACCTTGCTGTGAGTTCTTTCCCGTGAAATGGTTTTGTCAAATAATCATCAGCACCGGCATCGAATCCAGTTTCTTTATCGTCGATGGCACTGCGACCGGTGAGCACCAGCACTGGTGTCGACTTGCCGCGGCTGCGAAACTCTTTTAAAATCTCAATGCCTGAAACATGCGGCAACTCCCAATCTAGAATGACAATGTCATAGTCGTAAACCTTGAGCATTTCTTTGGCGTCAGCACCGTCTGTGACAATTTCGACTTTGTGATGCTCCATCAGCAACCAGTCGCGCACCATCTTGCCCAGCGCCACATCGTCTTCAACTATGAGAACTTTTGCCACTTCAACCTCATCAAAACCAATTCGTTCAATTCGCTTGTTCGCTCAAATCGCTCAACAATGGTCAAACCATTTTGCGTGGGATTTTAAACCAGAACGTGCTTCCTGTAGCTTCGCCTGTATGCGCATCTACCCCAATTGTTCCACCATGACGCTCGACAATTGCTTTGCAAATTGCCAGACCCAAACCACTCCCGCCTTTCACCTTGGCATCGGAAAGTTCGACCTGCTTAAATCTATCAAAAATCGCCTCTCGTAATTGCTCTGGCACACCACGACCCTGGTCGGTGACGTTGAATTTGACGGCGTCGCGTTCTTCAGATACCGAGAGCACGACAGTGCCGCCTTTAGGCGAAAATTTGATGGCATTGGAAACCAGGTTGATGACTACTTGAACCAGTCGATCCTGGTCGGCAAATATGGTCGGATTATTGTGCGGTGGTGCGCTAAGCCGCACTCCTTGCTGCTCGGCAAAACCGTGTACCGCCTGCATTGAGGGCTCGATAACATTGGCGGCCGTGCAAGTTTCGCGCATTAAATCGAGCTTGCCTGACTCCATCTTTTCTAGATCGAGCAGGCCGTTAACCAGGGCAATCAGCCTGTTCACGTTGGCTTCGGCGGCTTCGAGATTTTCATGGCCGCTGTCGCTCAACTGGCCATAAGCCTCAGCTTCAAGCAAAGAAAGCACCATTTGAATGGAAGTCAGAGGGGTGCGCAGGTCATGGCTGACCATGGCTACAAAATCGCGTTTCATGCGATCAACTTGCTTGCGCTCGGTGATGTCGCGGGCGACGCAGAAAAGTGTTTTGTCTTGACGCGACCAGTGTGCCGACCAGGCGAAATCAACGCCTCGGCCGTCGCGGCAGATGATGCGATTTTCAAAGGTGCCTGTGCCGCTATCACTTTTCACAAGCGCTTCAATAGCCTTAAATGTGGCTTTGGCATCGTCTTCGTGCACAATGACGTCAATTCCATCACCCACAAGATCTTCTTCTGAATAACCCCAGAGCTTTTCTACAGCCGGATTCACAGCAACAAAACGACCCTCGCGATCGAGTGAGCAAATCACGTCTTCGGCATTGTCGACCACTGCGCGTTCTTTGCGTCGCGACTCGTCTAAGGCCGAAGCCATAGCACGGAAAGTGTGATCTAGTGTGGCGATCTCATCTCGCCCCTTCAAGGGCGGATTGAGCGGCTGATCAACAGCCAGCCGCTTTGTGTTGTCGAGCAAGACATTGAGGCGATTGGTGGTACCGCGGTTGAAATAAAACGCCAGGCCCACCGCCAGAAATAAATTGAAAAACGCTCCCAAAGGCAAAAGAATTTCTACAGAGCGCCGGTAGCCGGCCTGAGCGGCTTTGCGCTCGCGCAAAACTTGCTCTTGGTAGATAACTATCTCGTCAATAGCCTTGAGCAGCAAGCCGATGTCTTTATCGGCTTGCATCCATATGCGAGCGGCCTCGATTTTGTTGCCTAGCTCAAGCTGTCCCTGGGCTCTCTGCAAATTTTCCACCGATTGGGTGAGCAAGTCGTTAATCTTGTCAACGGCGGCCTTTTCTTCGGGATAGTCGCGCACCAGGGCGTCTAAAGCCTCGATTTCGATACGAATCTTATGGCGGGAGCTTTCAAAGCGCTTTTTGAATGACTCGCTTTCAGACACGTGGTAGAGCACGCAGGAGGAAAAGCGGTCCAGCAGGGCCGTGAGGCCGGCGTTGACCCTGGCGCTAACCTCGCGCGCGTGGTTCTCACGCTGGCGCTCGTTGTCGACCAAGAACAGCAGGGCGCCAAAAATAACTACAAAGAGAATCTCAAAAGCTAGCGGAATAGCCACGAGAATTAGAGCTTTTTTGGAGAGGCTTAGAGACATGAGCCTATTATCGCAATGTCGGTGATCTAGTTCTACTTTTCGCGCTGCCAAAATTCTGCCAAAACTTTGCCCGGCTCCTGCCAACCGCCCCGCTTATATTGAGCACGTTGCCGGTTGAGGCAAACACCCCAAGGAGCAAAGAGATGAGAGCAGCCGCCAAACAAGCAATGAACCTGGTTCTGACCGCAGCCTTGTTGCTAGGCGTTGCCCTTCCTGCACAAGCTCAACAAAGAATCGCCAACAGCTTGAGAAATGGCCTGCCACCAACCACCATGGACAGCTTCGTCTACGAAGCAGGCGCCCATGCCGAGCACATCTATGGAGACGAAGGCTCCAACGGCCTGCCACCTTACATGGGCTTCGGCAAAGCTCACCGCATCAATGCCGGCATCATGGACCAGCGCGACGCCGGCCTCACCACCGGTCACGGCAGCTACATGCCCGATTCATTCGGTAAAGATGAATTCATCGCCCCTCCAGGCGAATGGGGCCAATCTGGTTACAGAAACCACACGTCAGGCAGCGGATTTTCAGACGATGGCACCCCTACAATCGGTGGACCTGGCGGCAGCAGCGGCTCGCCAACCGATTACGGCCCACCTCCCGGCGAAGGCTACAAACCTGCTACTACTTGCGAAGGATTTGTCGGCTGGTACAGCCCTGAAGAAGTGGCCCTTTCACAAACCAATTTTCCACAAGCTTTCGAAAATTTTGTATACAGCGGACGCTACACCGGCAGCTGGGCCAATGCCATGTATGTTCTCGAACAGCAAATGGGTAGACCACAAGGCGGCCGTCCTCGTCCTTAATCTGATGGGCTGGGCCGGGGCGGGATATGAGGAGATTTCGAAAAGCGGCATGTGGCGAGATTCGAAAAACTGAATAGGTAGCGAGACAGGTGGTAATTTCGCATGTATTGACCAAGCCGCCGGACGTCTTTTCTGGAGCCTACAATGAATAGAGGGCGAGCAGAAAAGCAGATGACGGTTTGATGCAGGCTTCACTCAAAAACATTGAGAAATCGAAAATTGACACTTCTGTGATAAGGAGCGCCGCCTCCTTGATCGACTTTGGCAATTATATGCTTGTGCCATTTTGCCTAGTTGTTGATTGGACATTTGATCGCCCAAATGACCTTGCAACAATTTCTCTGCCGTCATCGTGCTGCCATCCAAATTAGCAATTACTTTTTCCGAATATATCTGCACGTTGATCAGGCCATCTTTGCGCTCGGCCACGATTTGATGTGCCTTACAGGGATAAAGGTGTCTGTGAACAACCTTTTTTACTGAGCTTGGGTTCTCTTGAGAAAAACCATAACCGACGTAATAGCGCACTTTTTTCTTCTCAGCTTCCTTAATCAAGGCCGCAATATCAAATCTACATTCATTCCAGCCGTCAATCTTAGGGGAGAGCCACAGTTCACGCCGTCCGTCACGAACCGGCCGGTCCCAATTCAATTGCGCTAATAATGTCTTTATGACTAATCAACACAAAAGAAAAGCGTGCCGGCACTGGAGACACTAAAGCACACCGCACTACGAATTATTGTTGTCCAGTATTTCTTGCGATCGATCTTAGGGACAAAATAAACGAGTAGAGCAGCAGGCACGCCAATGGCACAAACTGTTGCAAGTAGAATGAGTGGTGCAGATAAAACGGCAAGAATTCCTGGAACGATGAAGTCCATGGTTCACCTCACAGGAACTGTACGCCCTTTTCTAAAATCAGGCCAATAAGTGAGGGAAAACCAGCTCTGACACCGACAAAGCAGCGTTTTGAAATGTTGATCAACCTTGCCGCAAGGGAACAACAGCTTTAACACGATAATTGCTGAGCCGATTTAATGAAGACAACGAACGATTTACCAACAAATATCGGCCTGGCACCAAGAGTTGGCCTGGCCGCTTATCGTTCACTAGCCCGCACCGAATTTTAACGAAACGTGTGCCTGGCACGCTCTAGCTCACAGTTTGTACGAAACAGATAAAAAGGAAGAAGGCATAAAAACACTTACTAAGGCGCTTGCCTATGTTAACTATAAACCGTCGATATTCGACGAGCGCGCCCGTATGTATTCAGAGATGGAAAATTTTGATTTGGCCATTAATGACTTTACGCAACAGATAAATCTATGCAATGACAAAAAGCATTGCGATTACAGAAGCCGCGGTCTGACTTACTTACGGATGAATCAGCAAGAAAAGGCTATAGCCGATTTCTCTCTGCAAATGAAATACAGCCCTGAGCCATTTGACTACATTTCTCGCGCCAAGGCCTACAAAGCGTTATGGAAATTCAAGGCGGCCGAAGCCGATATTGCCAAAGCGCGCAAAATGAGCACGGCCACAGGCCTGGAAGACTTCTAACTCTGGTTTAAAAACAGAACGTATACGTTCTGGATCAGAAAATAGAGAGACCAGCCATTTCAATTCAGAAAAAAATAAAACGATAACGTTTCATTTTGCACTAGTGCCGCGTAAACGGTGCAAAAATTGTCTTGGTTTCAGAATCCAGCGACACTTTTCTAGATACCAGTTTCGCAGCAGGAAAGGCCAGGCGCAGGCGCCGCTGTTCATCTTTTGTGTAGTCACCGAAGTCTTTCGGTAAGGTGATGCTGGCCAAGCGAAGTTTGCCCAACTTTTGCAGACCGGCAACAGTAATATTCGAGTGCTTTACATTGAGTTCGGTTAGCTTTGGCAGCTTAAGTAAAATTGGCACAGCATCATCAAGCGTACTATTTTGTGATAGGTCGACTTCAATGAGACCCTTGCATTGCGCGACATATTCCAAGTGCTTCAATGAAAGATTGACGCGCGTCAGGCCGATGCGCTCAAGCTTTGGAAATTTGTTTAAATCACACAAATCATCTTTTTGCACAACTGTTGAACCAAGACGTAAATTGCGCAGATTCTTGCAGCCTAAGAAACTTTTGATACATGCTCCAGTTACCTGCGAATCGAAAGTGCTGATGAAATACACATTTGGCATCACTCCCAATTTTGCAATGCCCTTATCGGTAGTTTCTGATTTATCAAAATCAATACTTTTCAAACCGGAAAGTCGGTGTAGAAACGGCACAACTTTGTCGCTGAAATTATCTTCACCGTCTGCCATGGACATAAATCGCAGTTCGATGCAGTCGAAGGCATCGGGAGGCAAATTTAAAAGACATTCCGGATGTCGAAAAAATTCGCTACTGGGCTCAAATTTCAGAGATTTACCAGTAGGGACCCTGACGTCTCCCTGAGCATTGGCGATTCTCAAACCCTTGCACCTGGTTATGACTGGAGCCGGTGCGTCCAGAAGAACGATCTTTCCAACAGAGTAATGCCTGGGAAAATGTAAAACCCGATAGGCGGGAGCGGCCGTTACTCCGTTCAGGCAGGTGAAAAACGAAGCGGCGGCGAGGACGCTCAAAGCCATTTGAGTAATGCGAAAAGGCTTCGGCATAGTTCTTTTATTGGACGCGCTTAAGGTAAATATGTCAAGGTAAGTCGACAATGCTACCTATCCTATATCGAGGCCGCTGATGGAAAGAATCATTGGTTTGACGCTTCTGTGCATTCTCGTGCCCTGCTCTGCCCTGGCAGCCCAGCCTGTGGCCGCCCCAAGCGATAACAAAGAATTCTCCGGCATGGCTGATTATTATCACCATTCCCTTTATGGCCGCAAGACATCATCAGGCCAGGTGCTGCAAAAACACCTGCTCACTGCCGCCCACCGCACCTTGCCGTTCGGTACCCTGGTGCACGTCAAAAATCATCGCAATGGCCGCTCGTGCGTTGTGGTCATTAACGACCGCAGACCTTTCACCAAAAGCAAAGTAATCGACCTGTCGCACCAGGCGGCCACCGAACTCAATATGATTAGCGCCGGGACCGTCAAAGTCGGTTGCACAGTAATCGACAAAACCAAAATGGCCAGTTTACAAGCGAAAACACCGGTAGAGCCGGCCGCCACGACCTTGCTTGCCGTTAAACCTGCAATCGTTATCGCATCTGCCAAACCTTCGTCCGGAATCAGTCCAGTGAAAACTGTGGCAATCCGGCACACGGCCCCGGTGGTGGCAAAAAATGAAATGACAGATGAGCCCGCTGAACAAAATCGAATCATGTGGACCACCGACCAATAAATTTTCCCACGGCCTCCATATCTTTGCAGCCACTTGCCGAAGCGGGGCAGAGATGCCATAAAGTAAGTGTGCCAAGGGGGATCCTATGATCAAAAAGACCGGCCTTCATCTAAAAATGGTGCCGGATATTCCTGTTCTTCACCAAATGCTTTCGCAATCGTTGCAAAAACCTGGCGAAAAGCTGCTGGCGACGTGGCGCAATAACGAAACCCTTTTGTTCTCGCTTGAACTGGTATGTTCACTCAAAGAAAGAGAGCCTCGCTGGCTGCTTATCTGTGAAAAGAGCGGACGCCGCAGCGTTCTTGTGCAATTGAACGGCCACGACATTTTACTTATTTACAAACAAATCGCCGCCGCCTGTGCCGACGCTCAAGAAGTGATCTCCAAAGCTGAAGAAGCCAGCAATCGTTTAGCCAAAGCAAGCGATAGCGTAGGTGGGGGCGCTCAGGCATCCAACACCGCTAATATCAGTGCACCGCCGCGTACCAGACAACTGGCATTTCCTTTGATTGGAAAATTGCAAGAATTTCCTTTGCCGAAGCTCTTAAATTTGATCAGCGCCGAAAAAATGACCGGCCGGCTGCAGCTTGAAGAAGACGGCAACAATGCTCACGTATTCTTGCAAGAAGGGCGGCCCATTGAAGCCAAACTCACCGATACAGAAGGCGAGTTAGAAGGCGACCTGGCCTTTGCTGAAATACTTTACTGGACCCAGGCAAACTACAATTTTAAAATTGGTGCCACAACCAACACGCGCAATCTGGTCAAAAACCAGGAAATCTTGCTCGAGCATATCCGGCCTCTAGCGCAGGTCTTGAACTCTCTGACCGTGTTTGGTATGACCGCCGACTCGGCCTTCAAACCTTCCCATGATGATATGACCGGTGAGCAATTTACGGCCAAAGCTACGCCTAATGCACCTGTCGACATGGAGGCCCTGGCCTCGCTCTACCTGCGTCTTGACGGCCATAGCACCATGTCAGATCTGGAAAAAGTACAAATATTGCCGCGGCCTCTTTTAGTCAGGTCAATTGAGCACTTGATCAATTGCGACATCATCAGCATTGTCTTCAATCCGCCGCCGCGTGTCTTGTCTGCCAGAGAGAAATTACTGGCCGAGTCGACACGTTCTGGAAGTCACAACAAACATACGCAAGTTGAATTCAGCCTATTTGAGGCTGCTCCCCGGCCCACACAGCCTACCCACCCTGATGTGGCACGCCCTGCCGACTCCACGCCTGCGCAAGCAACCCAAGCAACGCAAATATCGATGCCACAGCCTGCTCAGATATCGCAACCAACTCAAGCTTCGATGCCACGGCCGGCCCAGATATCGCAACCAACTCAGACTTCGATGCCCCGCCCGGCGCAACCGGCGGCTCAATCGTCGACGCAGCCTCAATCTTCCATCCAGCCTCACTCGTCAGCTCAGAGCCCGGCGGCAATGGATCGGCAACCCGAGCGTTCGGGACCACCGGTCAAACCAACATTTAAGCCAAAGGTCATTGATAGCGGCGCCATCGAATCAGTGATGATGAGCCTGCGCAGGCACGACACCGGTTTGTTTATTTATCCTGCTTTTCTGTATTTCTTAGAAGAAGAGTTTTTCCGCATCTACAGGGCCAAAGGAGTAATGTCGGTATTGCTCTTCGAAATGCGCGAAGTGGTGATTATCGACGGCAACGTACGGCGTAAAGCACTTTCGCCTGATGCTGTGGCTGACGCCGCCATTCGCATCAGCAGTAAGAAGCGGCACACCGACATTGTTGCTCACTACGAAGGTTATGATTTTGGCATTATTTTACCAAGCACCAAATCTAGTGGCGCGCGAGTCTTTGTGCAAAAGATTTTGAAAGCGCTTACCGACCTTCCTCTGGCAGGCACAGACGGCAAGCAAATCTCATTTGCCTTTGGTGTGGCCAGCATTCCCGAAGATTTCGTCAATATCAACTCAATGCTCGGCGCAGCAGAATTGGCTATGAATTATGCACGCGATCGCAATCAACAAATTCTCTTCTATAGAGATCTGTTTGTTTAAAGTATGACTACCAGAGCTCTGAAGCACGCCATACGCCTGGCTGTCTCTCTAACAATGAGGCTAGCAGTGGAACAGGCAGCGGTTGCCGCCTCTCCTCAGACAGAGGCAGAATTCAGACGGGCACAAGTACTTTTCAGACAAAGACATGGGCTTCAAGCTCGCGCAATTCTGGAGCAACTGGCCGACAAGCGTGATGCTAATGCTGCGATTTATTGTTTGCTGGCCGACACTTATCTGGCTGAGGGTAACGATATCAGCGACAATCTGCTGGCCGCCTGTGAAAACCTTGCCAACCGCGCCTTGCAACTAGACAGTCAGTGTTAAAAAGCCTGATCGCAAGGCACTTTTGCAACGCTGCCTGGCTTACCAGCAATTAAAAAAAACACGAAGCGGCACTGAAGGACATCACCAGCTACACAGAAAATGGCGATGACTCGTCTGATATGTTTATCTTAAAAGGCTCGGTTCTAACCAGCCTTGAACGTCATGCCCTGGCCATCGCCGCTTATCAGATCGCTCTGAAAAAACATTTTTCAGACTGGACAATTTATCGCATCGTCGAATGCATGGAGCATGAACGTCAGTACGACGAGGCGATTAAACAAGTAACCGAGCTGATCAAGCTCAATAGCGCTGACCCCGAGGCCCGTCAAGTGCGCGGCAAACTCAATGCTAAAGCAAAGCATTTTCAAGCTGCCATTGACGATTATTCAGAAGCGATTAAACTCGAGCCTCTGCCGCTCTTTTAATATTGAACGGGCAGCAATTGTCATTCAGTGAAAAACGAAAAGAGGGCCGCCGCCGACCTGGCGAAAGCAAAATTATTAGACCTGGAGCGGCCCTGACTGGTTGGAAGTCAACATCGTTAACTGGCAGCAGCAACAGTGCTAGATTTGCTTTTGATATAATGCCATCAGAGGCTTAGCCATGTGGTGTCTTAAATTCAAGGATATCCAATGTTAACGAGTCTGCGCCATCGTTTCAGCACTTTCAACGTTATTCTGTCAGCTGCAGTCGGTATTCTAGTGAGCAATCAAGCGATTGCCGCAACGGAGAAACACAACTATTTTTTCGAGCAGCAAACAAAATTTGGGCGCCAGAAAGTTTATCTCACAGACACAGATATCATAGTTGAAACTCCATATGATAGCCGCTTTGTACAGTACAAAGGGCAAGACAAGATAGTGACTATGTGGTCAGAAAAAAAGCACATCTACTGCACACTGCCTTACCAAAAATGGAAAACCGACTATCGCAATATGTACGCGGCCGCCACCTGGTATTCAGACATGACCAAACCTGCCAGTGCGGGAGTTAAGCAAAAAAATAACATCAAGCTACACACGTACGAATATATCGTCAGTTCGAACGTCCCCGACTATTATCAATCTGAAATTGGCAAAAAACAGGCGCAGAACGGGTCACAGAGCGCCTGGCTGACTACAATGGAATTGCCTGTTTTTCCAGAAGCAGCCGCTTTGATTGATCGTTTGTACGGTCTGCCTTGCGTGACCGGCATTCCGTACAGTCTCGACAAACCTCAAGATGCGAGTTTGCGAACAACTAAGTTTGTGGCTAATTCCACCACTCCCCTGCCTTATTTCGTGCCCAGCGCCAAATACAAAAAAGAGCCTTTTAACAGCCAGTTGTTCACTGTCAAATTTGACAGCAATATCACAGACATGATGCTGCCTTACTGACAGTTCTTGTTGACAGTTCTTATCGAACAGGCGGGGCCAGGACAACCTTAAGATGAGGAATTTTCTTTGTCAGAGAGGCTAACTGTTCGGCACTGCAACCGACGCTTGCAATCACAATATTTTTGATATGTTTCGATCGGGAAAGAAAAATCAAATCGTCCGGCGACAAATCACTGAAAGTAATGGACAGAAAAGTTAGATTTTTGCTGTCCACAATCGCTTGCAGCATGCGCTTACTCACTTTCATGCGGCACGAAAATAAAGATCGCAATGAAGTACATTTTGCTAACTGAGAAAAGGCGTCGTCATCAACGTCAAGATCGCGCAAATTTAAAAACTCAAGCTTAGACGAAGCGGCCACTGCTCTTATTAGCCGCGACATGTCAGAAGGCTCAGGTTGGTCTACAGTGAGTGAGTTCAGACGTAGAAGAAAAGGCGCAGAGGTAAGAACCGTGGTATCACCGCCGCAATGAGACCAGCTAAATTCTTGCAACGAATTCAGCCTGGCTATTTCGTCTACAAGTGGTTTAGTTTCGTTAAAGTTGTCGAGAACCAGCGCTCTAAGTTTGGTCCACTTTTGCACGATTTGCAAAATCTGTACAAGGCGATCGTCTAAAGTATTTTTGGGCACCTTATCGTCGATGTCATCGAAACGACCCAGCTTGAGCCGCAATTCTACAAATTCATCGACGCCAATAGATGAAAGTACTTGCGGTACGTCAAAAACTACCCGGTGATCCTTTTTAACCAGATTCAGAGCCAGGTCAGTATTGGCCACCTCAGTGACGCCTTTAGCAGGAGTGCCGATATTGCGCGCGTCCCAGATTTCACCAAGGCATAGATCTGGAAATTTGAATTGTTTATAGACTCCATCTGCTTTTTTGACCAAACTGGCTTTGATCGGGCTTAAAGTTGAAAACATTTCAATAGTTGGTTTGCTGTCTGTGACCGGCTGAGCCAGGTCAGCTTCGCGCGGAAGCGGAGTATCAAGCATTCCTTTGTCTACGATTTTTTTCGCCGGGTCGTGCTCTAAAACCCACTGCCTGACGACCTGAAATGTGCTGAAACCAAGCAGCACTGCAAAAGCGACCAGTGAAAAAAGAACGGCACCTATAGCCACTTTGCGCCAGAGCTGCTCTGATGCAGCAGATTTTGCATCTGCATCTGAGCAACCACCCTGTGCAGTTTGATCGCCCTGTGTTTCGACAGCCGAGCGGTCAATAGATTTCCTTTCTATCAAGCGCTGAATATCATGAGAGACCTGCTCCATAGTTTGATAGCGATCGTCCAGACGTTTGGCCATCATTCGACCGAGCAGCAAATCAAATTGTTGCCCCTTCTCTGGATCCTCGAAAATATCCACCAGCTTAGGAGTGGGGGCTTCCAGCTGCATCATCAGCGTTTCTACAGCGGTGGCACCTTTAAAAGGAGGCGCACCGGTGATGGTTTCAAATAGAGCGCAACCCAGTGAATAAATATCGGCCCGGCCATCAATGGGTTGTCCTGTGCACCGCTCAGGGCTCATGTAATAAGGCGTGCCGAAAACTTCACCGGTAGCTGTCAGTTGCTGGCCAGCAGCCTGAACTTTGGCCAATCCAAAATCTACAATTTTGGCCTGATAGCTATTTTTCAGCGGCAGCAAAATTATGTTCGAGGGTTTAACGTCTCGATGAACAATGCCTTTGCTGTGGGCGTAACCAAGAGCTGAAGCCATCTGACTGAAAATATCAAGACCTTGCTCAAGAGAAATATCAATGCCTTTTTTTATATAAGCAGACAGAGAGTCGCCGCTCATGAGCTCCATAACATAGTATGGGCAAGTTTGATTGTGCACGCCCATATTGAAAATCTTGACGATGTTCAGATGATTGAGTCGGGCGATTGACTGCGCCTCGATAGCAAAACGCTTAACGCTGACGGCATCGAGCACATCAGGATTGACGATTTTTAGCGCATATTCCTGGCCCATAGTAGTGTGGCGCGCGCGAAAGACAAAACCCATACCGCCCTGTCCGAGCAAAGATTCAACCTTATAGGCGTCGCCGACAAGTTCGCCCACCTGCAACATCTGGCCGCCAGTGCCGATAGACAGGGCAACGGTTTGATCGAAGCCTTCAGTGTTCGAATCATCTACCAGACTAAGTTCTCCGCTCAGCGTTGCGACTTAGCGCATTAGTATATCGAAGCTGCAAAGCATAATTGCTGCCCAGTCAAACTAAAACACTTCATAAACTGTGTTATTTGACTGAGCAGCATTGCTTTGCGGGAATAGACTGATTAGGTCGGCACAGCGATCAAATCCGTGCGCGGCTGTTCAAGAAGGTTAAATGAAGATCACCGCTGCCACATTGCCCGCCCAAAAAGAATCCTGGCTGCAGGCAGCCATGCGACTTCCCCTCGGCTTCAGCCAGGTACGCGAAGATGCCTTGCTCGACCTCAAGGTAGCCGAGCTGGCCGGTAGTGACGCAGACATCTGCATAGTGGCCTCTGGTGGCTGCACAGCCGCTTATCTTGCGGCCCGTGGGGCCGCCCGCAGCTTGTGCCTGGTAGATCCAAACCCGGCGCAGTTGAACCTGTCAAAATTAAAATTGCATTTATTGCAAACGAGCAGCCCTGAAGCCAGACTGAGCTTGCTTGGGCACAAGCAAATGAATGGCGAACAAAGGCTGTCAAATTTATTAGTTGAAGCTGCCAAAGCAAATGTAGAGATAGAATCTATCGCGCCGGCATCATTAGTAGCGGCTCTGGGCCTCGATTATTGTGGGCGCTACGAAAGACTATTTGCTCAACTGCAAGAAACTCTTGCACCTTATGGTGATGAAATCGTCGAACTTTTAGCCCATACAGCTCCATGTCAACAAACACTTTTAACGGAGGCCACGCCTCTGGGTCGCGCTCTAGACAACGCTTTTGCCAAAACTTTCGCGCTACCAAATCTGGTGGCACTATTTGGCACTTCTGCCACGTCAAATGCTGCCATGCCCTTTGCCAGGCATTTCCGCCAGCGTTTGCAAATCGCCCTGCAATCAATGCCTGCGCACAACAATCCATATTTGCATCAAATGCTTACTGGTAAATATCCTCAAAGCGAACTTGCTCCCTGGCTGACGCTCGATCGCACAAAAATCGGCACCGAGATTGAACTGGTGCACTCTGACATGCTCAGTGTTCTGCAAAATAAAAGCAAGCTCGATTTAATTTACCTCTCTAATATTCTTGATTGGCTTAACCCCAACGAAGCACAATCGACGCTTAAAGCTGCCTTTGATGCCCTTAGGCCCGGCGGCCACGTCTTTATTCGCCAGCTCAATTCTAATTTAAATATTAGTGCCTATGCCGGTTTTCACTGGAGTGAACAAGCCGAAATTCTGCACCGCACTGATCGCAGCTTTTTCTACCAGCACTTGCATCTTGGTGTGAAATCATGAAGATTAAAACAAGAAACAGAGTGATCACATTAGACCCACCGCCATCGCCCCCGCTACAGTCCGCGCTGGCCAAATTCGAACAGCAATTTACTTACCCGCTGGGCGCAGGCGGCAGCTTCAGCGTCGAGCACGGCCTGGATTATTCAGGCTTTTGCCGGGCTATGGGTGCGGCGCGTTCTTTCATTGTCGAAAACGACAATCAGGTCAAAGCTGTGATTGGCACAAGTATTCGTACTATGGTCACCCCTGAAGGTGAGCTGCAGGCAGCCTATATTTGCGATTTGAAAACGAGCCCCGAGGCAAACTGCGGACGCGCGCTTTTGTCTTGCATGCATTCTGCTCTGGCCTGGTGCAAGCCTCAAGCGCAAGCCGCCTACGGAGTGGTAATGGACGGCACCGCGGCTAATCCGGCGATCTATTCAGGTCGATTGGGCATTCCTCATTTTACGGCCGCAGGCAAAGTGGCCGTTTTGCAAATTGCCCTGAGAGCGCCGAATACAGGTTCGGCCTGCAAGCCAGAAGTTGAAATTGTTTCAGAAGCCGCGGCAAGAGCGCAGTTTGCCCGACTGGCCGGCGGCTTTCACTGCCCCTCTGGTTCGCCACAAGAGCGTTCTCAAATTTCCCCGCTCTGGCTTGCCACAACTGGTGCCAGCGGTTGCCTAGAAGACACACGCAAAGTCAAGCGACTGGTGAAAAACGACGGCAGCGAAATCGTCGCCGCCCACCTCTCCAATTTTGCCTACAGCGACGTAAATGCCGCCGCCTTAATGATCAACTCAGCGGCCACCCTGGCAGCATTACAACACTTTCAATGCCTTTTTGTCTCATTTCCCTGGCAAGATTGCCAGAGCATAGTGCAGGCCCTGCCAGCACTAAATATGCTGGTGGCCAGCGCCACCGTTTACGCCCACGCCCTGACTGCAGGCAACCCCTGGTTTGTTCACAGCTCGGAGATTTAAAATGACCAAAGCGCCGCACTTAAATGAATTTGCTCAAAAAGCTACCGAGGCTTCGGCTATTATGCAGAACAGTTATTTGACCGCACTGGAAAGCGGCGAGATGTCGCTTTCAGCCTTCAAAGTCTCGCAAGAGCAGTTCTATCACGCCGTCAATTTCTTTCCCCGGCCCATGGCTGCCCTGGTGGCGCGTATTCCCAGTGCCCGGGCGCGCATGGATATTTTGCACAATCTGGTGGAAGAGCACGGCGACTTTAATGAACAGGCTTTTCATTGCACCACTTTCAAACGTTTTCTGGCCAGCCTGGAAGGCACGAACAGCATGGAAGATACCATGCCCACACCACTGATATTGCCGGCGGTGCACTCTTTCAACAATGTGCTCATGGGAACATGTTCGCTGGACGAGCTGGAGACGGCCATTGCCTGCATGGGAGCGATAGAATTTACCTTCGCCCAAATTTCCGCTCGCATTGCCGAAGCGGTTGTACACCGCGGCTGGGTAGTGGCAGACAAACTGGTGCACTATAAATTGCACGCTAAAATCGACGAAAAACATGCCGATGATTTTTTTGCCGTGATTGAAGAAAGTTTTTGCACTGAAAAAAGGTTGCCCATCGAACAAGGTATCAGACTTGGTCTGCATGTATTCCACCGGCTATATAGCGACCTGGCCATTGTCTCGCGACTCTCGATGATTGAAGAATCAGCCGAACGACGAGTAATTGCTGAGTAAGACAATTTAACAGTCACTAAAAGCAACAATGCAGTTGTGAAACTGTTTCGGGGCAGCTCTGGTGGTTTGCACTTGAACCTATGATTATTTCATGGGTCACACAGGTGCAAATTCAAATGTACGACATCAATCTAAGTCTTCAGCGCCGGCCAATTAAACTACGCTCGAAAGCATGGGCTACCACGGCCGCTGCTACTCTCGTTAACCTCAAGGTTACGCCCAATCAAGTATCGGTAGCGAGCGCGGCCTTTGCCGCTTGTGGCGCAGCACTGCTGGTTCAAAGCCACTTTCAAGCCTCGCCGGCTCTCGTTGTAGCCGAACTGGTGATAGCGCCGATTTTCATTCAGCTGCGCCTCCTTTGCAATATGCTCGACGGACTGATGGCAGTAGAATACGGTCAGGCCACGAAAAGCGGCGAAATCTATAACGAAATTCCTGACCGTGTTTCAGATTTTGTTCTGCTGGCAGCCGCCGGGTATGTGGCCGGTGGTGAACTGGGGGTCGGCCTGGGCTGGGCCGCTGCCGGTTTCGCCGTCTGTACCGCCTATGTGCGTGCCTTCGCTGCCCGCTACACGCCGGCACAAGACTTCAGCGGGCCCATGGCCAAGCAACACCGCATGTTTGCCCTCACCCTGGGCTGTCTGGCTACTGCCGTTCAGTATGCTTTTGACGGCAGTTTCTCCGCCATGACCGCCACTTTAGCTGTAATTGCTTTCGGCTCTCTCCTCACCTGCGTCAACCGGCTGCAACACTTAAATGCAGCAATGGAGAAAAACTGATGTTAGGCGCCATTTGTGCTTTTATTCGCTTCTTTACCGGCGCTCAAGTGAGATGGAACGGCTGCGAGCCGGCCGCCGTGCAAAGAGTTTACTATGCAAATCACACCAGTCATTGCGACTGCCTGGTACTGCTGGCGGTGCTACCCGCTTACATCAGACAATTGGTCAGACCAGCAGCGGCAGCCGATTATTGGAATGCCACAAAGCTGCGCCGCTGGTTCTCACACAAAATTTTGCACATCATACCAATCGATCGCAGCAAGCTTACCCGGGCGAACAATCCGATCAATAAACTGTTGGGAGCCGTAGACGAGGGCTCGTCGCTAATATTTTTCCCTGAAGGCGGCCGCGGCGCCGAGTCAACCGTGCGTGAATTTAAATCCGGGCTCTATCATTTGAGCAAAGCCCGTCCGAACCTCGAGCTCATACCTACTTACATAGACAACGGCAATCGCATTTTGCCCAAAGGAGAGTTTATTCCAGTGCCGATTTTATGCTCAGTCACTTTTGGCGAGCCCATTAAACTGTTGCCCAACGAACGCAAAGAAGACTTCCTCAAACGCGCTCAGAGCGCCTTAGAAAAGTGTGCAAGCTAATGGAAATTACTCACGATAGACAACTTTTGACGATGCTGGGGGCAATTTTTGCCACCTTATCTTCAGCCACCATTGCTACATTGATTCTCAATTTGAAATCTAAATCAGAAAAAGTAGCGGCACTGTTGGCCAATCTTAACGCCCGCATGAAATCGTGGTGGGTGATGATTGCCATATTCTCTTTTGCCATTTTGACTGGCGGCACTGCGTCGATTTTACTATTTTCGATTGTTTCATTTCTGGCCCTGCGCGAATTCATAACGCTGACACCTACTCGTACAGCCGATCACCGTTCACTAAACTGGGCCTTCTTCTTTATTCTGCCAGTCAACTATTTACTCATTGCCGTGCACTGGTACGCCATGTATGCCATTTTCATACCTGTCTACGCTTTCTTGTGGATACCGATTAGAAGCGCGCTAGCCGGCGACAGCGAAGACTTTTTGGCTCGTACTGCGAAAATTCAGTGGGGCCTGATGGTATGCGTTTATTTCGTCAGTTATGCACCAGCTCTGCTAAACCTCGCTATTACGGGGCACGAACAACACATGGCTCGCTTACTCTGCTTCCTCGTGCTGGTAGTGCAAACCAGCGACATCATGCAATATGTCTTCGGCAAAATCTTCGGCAAACACAAAATCGTACCGAATATCAGCCCGAATAAAACCGTTGAAGGTTTTGTCGGAGGTGTGCTTTCCGCCACAGTGGTAGGCGCTTGCTTCTCCTGGGTGACACCCTTCCAACCCTGGCAAGCAGGATTGATGGCTTTGATCATCAGTCTGGCCGGTTTTGGCGGCGGCATCGTCATGTCGGCGATTAAACGTGATCGCGGCGTCAAAGACTACAGCGCGCTAATTCCCGGTCACGGCGGCATGATTGACCGCATCGACTCGCTCTGTTTCGCTGCGCCTATATTCTTCCACCTGACCCGATTTTTCTTCGCTCACTAGTTGTCGCCGTGAAACTGAAACGTATACGTTTTAGATCAGGAGATTTGATTTGCAGAAATGAAACGATAACGTTTCATTTCTGCAAATCAAATCACCGCACTGGCTAACGAAGCATGAAGTGGCAATATTAGCCGCGTCTCTGAATTAACTCAGTCGCTTTCATCAAAGGTTCGATTTCAGGATAACGCAGCAGATAGCCGTAATTTCCCAGCGCTCCAGAAAAAACGTCATTCAATCTCTCGTGGTGCATCATCATCTTGGAGCATTTCTCCAGAACATCTTGATGGCTGAGCTCATAGCAAATTCTATCTTTGCGGCCGACATAGAAGACAAGATTACTGCGCTTGCCCAGCGATTCTGTTTTGCCTTTGACGATCAAATTAGCCCAAGTGCGGTAACAATCTGCGTCAAAAGTATAATTCATCATATTGAGAGTGAGGCCGCCTGGTGGGCGAATATTCACTTCAAGTGGAGTAATGGTGCCATCATCTCTGAAAAAATATTCCAGATGGAAAAAGCGATTGCGCATTTCGAAAGCTTTCAAAGTGGCCAGGCCAGCGGCTTCCAGAGCCGGTTCAATTTCACGCACGGTGTAATAGTAAATATCAGAATCTTCATTGACTACATCCATGACGCCACGACTGTAACGCAGTGATGAAGAGAAGATTACCTGGCCATGGCCGTCTACCAGGCCGTCATAAGTGACAATCTGGCCTTCGCAATATTCTTCGATTATGTATTCTTCAGGCAATTTTTCAGCCAGATAATGATCGATATCGGCAGCCGAACAAATTTTAAAAGTTTTCGCTGCTCCCACGCCGATATTGGGTTTGCCAACCACCGGATAACCGACCTCTTTAATGAAGGTCATCAGCTCTTCTTTTGTGTTACAGACGCGGCCACGGGCAGGATGCAAATTGGCTTTGAGAAAAATTTCTTTCATCTCAGACTTGCGTTTGATCTTATTTATTTGGCTGGCATTGATACCATCGATATTAAAATCTGTACGCAAGCGCGCTTCAGTTTCAAGCCAGTACTCGTTATGCGAATCAAGGTGATCCATCTTGCCGTAGCGTTGGGTGAAATAGCCCATGGCCCGCACCAGTTCATCATAATTGTGCATGCTCGAAACACGATAATAATCGGTCAAGCTGCGCCGCACATCCCCACTGAGATCATCATAATGATCATCACCCAGGCCGAGCACGCAAGCACCGGCTTCGTTGAGCTGCACGGCAAAGTTAGCAAAATTTGGCGGGAAATTTGGTGACAGAAATACTGAATTCATAGTTTCGCCGATGATGACAAGGATGCTCTAGGAGCCTGAGTCAAAACTCCAGCTGTCAGGTCTAGCGAGCATGTCCAATTGAGGCGTTATGCATATCGCAGGCCTAAAAAACGCTCTATCATTT
>JADYXQ010000182.1 GCA_021772135.1 Candidatus Obscuribacter sp. | reverse complement strand
GGCAGTGCACTACAGCAGCAGCATCAATAGCAGCAGAAGCTTCCTGGCCAGCCGCTGGTGCACAAAAACCGGTTAGAGGCAGACCCCAGAGCGAGGCCGCCAACAAAAAGGACAGATATGAATATCGTTGCCAAGAGCCCGTGGTGCGCATTACATTTACCGCTTTTAATTAAGCAGAATAAATCTATCATGGGTCTCATCATCAAACATGAAGTGCGCATACAATGACATCTATGGCTATTAATCTAATTCACGTCTCTGACATCCATTTTGGTTCGGGAGAATCACACGGCAGACTCAACCCGGCCACCGGATTGAACGTTCGCTTTGAAGATTTCGTCGCCGCTTTAGTCAAAGTTGTCGACTATGCTATCGGCCAAAATTGCGACATCTTTCTATTTTCCGGTGACGCCTATCGCAATGCGTCTCCTGAGCCTATTTATCAAAAAATGTTTGCCGGTCAATTAAAGCGATTAAGTGATGCCGGTATCACCACGATTTTGGTAGTAGGCAATCACGACCAGGTCTTGCGAGCATCGCAAAGCCATGCCATGTCAGTTTTTCAAAGCCTTGAAGTACCTGGCGTAATTATGATCGACAAACCGACCTCAACAGTAATTGATACCAAAAATGGTGCTCTTCAACTGGTTGGTTTACCTCATATCACCAGGCACCAGCTCATGACTCTCGACAAATACAAAGATCTCTCAGCGGTAGAAATAGATAAAGTTTTAAGAGAACATATCCGTGATCTTTTGCGCGGCTACTATCTTAATCTCGACCCGGCACTGCCAACTGTGGTAACCGCTCATATGAGCACAGACTCGGCCCTGGCAGGCATCGAAGAAGAATTGCTGGTCGGTTACACCCTGACTTTTCCCACCGAAATGTTTATCAATGATCGCGTCGATTATGTGGCACTAGGGCACATCCACAAATATCAAGTTCTGCGTCAAGAAAAACCGGCCATCGTTTATGCCGGATCGCTGGAACGGGTCGACTTTGGCGAAGAAAAGGAAGATAAGGGTTTCGTTCATGCCACGATCGAACGGGGTCATACTGCTTTTAAATTTATCTCGATTAATCCCCGCCCATTTGTAACAGTCGATATTGATCTGACCGGCAGTGAAAACCCCGGCGATGCGCTCTGCGACAAGATTGCTAAGGCTCTGGTGCCTGGCTGTGTTCTGCGCATACGTTACAAATGCAATCAAGATCAGCTTAAAGAAATTGACGAAGAAAAAATCAAGCGGCAAGCAGAAGTCGCCCTCTCAGTGCGAGTTAGCGCTGAAGTGGCGCCTTCGCACCAGAGAGCTCGTTTGCCGCAACTAACTGAAAGCGCAATACTAAATCCTCTCACTGCAATTGATACATATCTCACAGAAGTCGCACCAGAGCGCAGAGATCGGTTACTCTCGAAGACGAAAGAAATTATGGGCAAACTTAATGCCGAAACAAGCGGAACTAAAGGTGAATAGTGCAAATGTTAAAATTGAAAATGTATGCAGCGGCTCTGGCCGTAACATGTATATCGGGACCTCTGGTATTACAAGGCTGCAGCGAAGGCCAATCTAATGATGTTACGGCACAAGGCACAGTGCCATTAGAAAAAATCATCGTCGGTATTCCTGAGTCCACTGTCAAACAATCTATTTTGACTTTCGTTCCCGATACTTCGGCAAACGCTGGATCCGGCGGAAAAACTCAGTATCTCAGCCGCGAAAAAAATGCTAACGGCGGACAATACATTGTGCAGTGCAAAGATGGCACCGTTTTTCAGGTGTCAACACTTTTCACCGGCACACCACTGAGCAAAGATACCGCTGAATCTGAATTGAAAAAGCTTTTACCAAAAGATGCGCCAGCGCAGTCAAAAGTAGAAGAGCAGACCGGCAAACAGATCTATTATTACGGCGACAATTACGTCGGCGAAGTGATTTTGCTTCCGGCCACCAAGGGTGCCGCACCTCTGGTCTCGCAAGTGACCGTGACCAACAATCCAAGTGCTGCTAAAGCAGCTACTGAAGGCGAGAAAGCTACTAAAAACCAGTAGCCTACCTTGATTTTGATTCATAAGCAGAACGGAAAATCGTGCTACGATTTTCCGTTCAATGCTGTCACAGCCCCGATAAAGACTAGCTAATTGGAAACATATGAGCAGCACTCTGCAAGATCCGCCCGACTCGACACTTCAAGCCCAGCCATCCGGCCCGCCGGCAGAAACTAAGGGTTTCAGGAGCTTATGGGTTAATCGTCGCCTTTTGGCCCTCATGGTAAAACGCGACTGCGTCGGCAAGTACAAAGGCTCATTGCTCGGCATGCTCTGGCCCTTAATCAATCCGCTGGGACATTTGATTCTTTATACTTTCCTTTTCTCCCTAGTATTGAAAGTAAAGCTGGGTGGAAATGGCAGCATGAGCAATTTTGCTCTTTATTTGATGGCCGGCCTTCTGCCCTGGGGTGCTTTTTCTGAAGCCATTGCCCGCTCCACGACAATCATTTTAGAAAATCCGAACTTAGTTAAACGAGTTGTTTTTCCTCTGCAAATATTGCCCCCCATTGCCGTCACATCAGCGCTGGTGACCGAAATGATGGCATTCGTCATACTCTTGGCAGGGATTTTGCTCTTTCAGCATTACCTACCATTGAGCATCATCTATCTACCTCTGGTTATACTTTCGCAAATTCTTCTGACTGCCGGCCTTGCCTGGTTTGTCGCCAGCTTGAGCGTTTACATCCGCGACATCGGCCATGTGATGGCTTTATTTTTATCGGCATGGATGTATGCCACGCCTATTGTTTATCCCGCTTCCGCCTTACCGAAAAAACTGGAGTTCATGCTCTGGATTAATCCCATGGCCGGCATCGTCCTTGACTATCGCCGCGTGCTACTGGAAGGTTTGCCGCCTGATTGGCCTCATTACGCCTCTTACACAGCGGTGGCGGCGGTGGTTTTTCTACTTGGTTTTAAATTCTTCCAGGGCACACAAAAATCTTTTGCCGACGTAATGTGATTCTTTGTTCAAGACCATGATGCTAATGCCCCGCAAAAATCGCGTATTATAGTTGCGGACGTTGGAACCCAGGCATAGAGACAATTTCAATGACTGATCAGCATAAACTATTCGGCGCATACGATATTCGCGGCATATACGGCGCCGCTTTAGATGAGCCTTTCGCTAAAAACGTAGGTTACGCTTACGGCCATTATTTGCGCCCCCAGGGCGGCGGACGAGTGCTGATTGGCTACGACGCCCGCATTTCTTCACCAGCTTTAAAAAGCGCCTTTATTGAAGGGGTTTTAAACAGCGGCAACGATGTGCTCGATATCGGCATTTCATCTACCCCTATGGCCGTGTGGTATGCCGCTCAAGCCGGATTCGACGGCGGTGCGGTAGTGACTGCCAGCCATATGGGCAAACAATATAACGGTCTCAAGCTTTATGCCGGCAACGCTAAACCCTTAGGGGCGAATAACGGCCTTGGTGAAATTCGCACCAAAGTAGAAGGCGGCACCTGTTCAGGGAAAGCAGCAAAATGTGGCACCCTTTCCACCACTGACATCATTCCTGAATATGTCAGCTTTTTGTTGCGCCACGTGCGCCCCGAGCGTCGACTGAAAGTGGCTATGGATGCCGGTCACGGAGCAGCCGGTCCTGAACTCGTCGTCTTACAAAAAGCGGCCAAACACTTAGTTGATTTTATTCTGCTCAACACCGAGCCAGATGGCAATTTCCCCAAACGCACTCCTAACCCGCTTGACGAAGGTTCTTTAACCGAACTGAGTGAATTAGTGTTGAGAGAAAAATGTGATTTTGGTGTTTCTTTCGATGGTGACGCCGACCGCGCTATCTTCGTAGACGAGCATGGTGAGCTGATTGACACCGGTTTGATGATTGGCTTAATCGGTGGCGAACTGGTGCGTCGCAATGGTGGCGGCAAAGTGGTCTACGATTTGAGAGCCAGTCGCGCGGTGCCTGAATATATTGTCTCGCAAGGCGGCACAGCCATTCGCACCGGCGTAGGCACCCAGTTTATGATGGGCAGCATGAAAGAGCAGCGGGCATTATTCGCCGGTGAGCTTTCCGGTCATTATTATTATGCTGACATGTATGCCACCGACAATGCCGTGCGTACCATGCTTGAAGCCATTAACGTCGTTGCCAGAGGCACCGCTACTCTATCGCGCTTGATCGAACCACTGGCACTTTATTCAAGTTCTGGTGAAATCAATTTGCGGGTCACTGACATCCAAGACACCCTGGGACGCCTTGAAAGTGGCATTGCCGGTGGTACCAAAGAACATATCGATGGCCTCTCGGTCAACTTTGACGACTGGTGGTTTTCCGCCCGCGGTTCGCAAACCGAGCCTGTGCTGAGACTGACTATTGGAGCCGTTTCAAACGATATTTTAAACGAGCGCAAAGCTCAACTCTTCGAGATTATAGAAGCTAAATAGCGCCGGAGAAATATGCCAAGGCGGTGGTATTGCAGCACAAGTGTCTGGCTGGCGATTAACACTGTGGCTCTGGTTGCGGCCAGCTCATTTTTTCTCGAGTTTACGCCCACCGGTCTAGATATAAGAGCTCAGACCGTTCGCTATGACCGCATCGATGCTTTAGACAAGCTTGACCACTACGTCAGCGCAGGCGAAACCACAGGCAATACCATTTTGCTTCTCGGCTCATCTCTTGGACTGGTGGCGGCCAATCTGGCAGACTATAAAAGTTTTGGTCTGCCCAGGCCTGATTCGCAGAGTTTTCTTACTTACAATCGCTTTCGCTATTTAGATAATCTCCTCAACGCCGGCCAAAAAGAGGCACCATTGCAGACTCTTTGTCTGACACAGGGCGGCAATATGGTCTTTGAAGACTTACTACTTTTGAGAGCCACCCTCAAAGCCGGCATTCACCCGCGCCTGGTTATTTATCTAGCGTCACCGCGAGATTTCCTCGACAGGCTGCACGCTCCTTACCTGCAATCAAAATTAGCCAAAACTATTAGCAGCCGCCTAAATGACGGCTGGAATTTTAAGCGTGCGCCGAGAGAAAATCTGGAAAATTATGCCGAGCAGATGGTGCCGGCATTTATGCTGCGCAGTGAAATCATCAAATATGCAAGCGGTTCAAAAAGTAAGGCAAACAAAAGCATGAGCGCTGGCGAACATTTCAAAGGCATCAAAGATGAACCGGGCGCACCAGGTACAAGTCTAGACGAACAGATGCGCGCTGACTATGAAAAACGTTACCTACCAATCGACTGGTCGCGCGTCAAGCAAGAGAAACAGTCATTAGAAGAAATCAGTGCTATCTGCAAAGAAAATCACATACCACTACTGGTCGTGGCAATGCCTTTAAGCAGACAAAATCTGGCATTGTTGCCGCCAGAATTTCTGGAAAAATACAGACAAATGCTGGGCAGTACAAGCACTTCAAATTTTCTTGACCTGACCGACGATAGCCAGTTTGAACCACAAGACTTTCTCGATGCCGTGCATTTGCGCTCAAGCGGCGGCATCAAACTGGCAAAAAAGTTACAGACCAGACTGGCTGAAGTTAATTTTTGAAATCACGGCCTATGGCCCAACTACTAACAACTCATACCCCACCTGGCCGGCGAATATAAAAAAAATCCAAAAACTCTTGCCTAGTTCGGAGTCTTTTGTTATAAATTTCCTTGTGGGAAGCAATTCTCCGTTGCGTTCAGTTCAATAGTTCGATGTCCATTTGTTCAATAGTTCAATGTCCATTTGTTCAATAGTTCGAACTGAGCGCACTGGCAAAACAGCCTAATAGAAGAACGATAGTTGGGGAGGCAGTGCAACGGCGCTGCCTCCTTCTGGCTTGAGCCTATCCTTAAATGGCTCCAAAACAAGGTCAAGCTATTTAATGATATGCTGCCTTTCAAGAGCTAAATGAGATGACTTGATTATGGTGCCATTTATTGTCGCGTTTGTCCTCGCTTACGGCTGGGGAGTGCTTGGAATATCACTGGGCTACCACCGCGGTCTGTCACATCGATCGTTTAAATTGCCGCGCTTTCTCGAGTATTTTTTTGTCATTGGCGCTTATCTCGTATTCGAAGGCGGACCGATTTTCTGGGTGGCCTCGCATCGAGTGCACCACCGCTATTCAGACATGCCAGGCGATCCCCACTCGCCTAAAGACGGCGTCTGGCATTCAATTCTCGGCTGGATGTCGAAACCTGTAGTTAAGATTGACGAAGAACAATACAAAACAATTGTTCCCGACCTCTTTAGAGATCCTTTCTACCTGTGGCTACATGCTGGTGGTAAAGGACGCGACGGCTATCTCTGCTTAGCTATCAATGTCGCCTACCGAGTGGCTTTGTTTGCCTTGTTCGGCCCCTATTTTCTTCTCGGCAATCTAGCTGGCTCTGTGGGTGCTTTCATAGCACCGCTGATGGTCAACTCCATATGCCACATGCCTCGCTTTGGCTATCAAAACTTTTCCACTCCCGACTTGAGCCAGAACGTCTGGTTCGTTGCCCTGGCTTCATTCGGCGAAGGCTGGCACAATAATCACCATGAGTTTCCTCAGTCAGCCAGACACGGTATGAAACCGTGGGAGCTCGATTTCTCGTATTCAGTACTGAGCACATTGGAAAAACTTGGTATCGCACGCAATGTGCGGTTGCCCAAGATTGCTCTGGGCACCTCCACGCTTCATCCGCTGACACCAAATACACAAGATGAAGAGGTGCAAGTTTCGCAAGATTCGGAGATTGCCGAGCTAGCCGAAAGCCGCAGCTAAAGATCGATTAAGATAGCTAAAGTTAGACCCGGCGGCTCAACCACCACCGTTTTACGGCCGGCAGAGACCGCGTGGAAAGGTAAAAACCGATTACCGGAACCAGGGCGTCGATCCAAAATCGCTTGACGCCAATTACATACAAAAATATGGCGGCCACACAATAAGTAGTGGCGCAAATGGTGCCAATGCGAGTAAAGCTGGCTTCCCAGGCCTTGTCTGCTTCCACCTTGGCGTTGCGCTGCTGAATTACCGTCAGTTGCTCTTCAATCATTTGCAGTCTTTCAATCATCGACTTACTGCCTAATTGCCTTACGTAGCGGTTGAACTACTCAGAGCTTTCTCAATATTTTCACTACAGTCGGCGAAAGCCGCACCAATTTTAGTACCAACAATATAAGTGGGCCTGGCTCGACTTTCGTCTAGTACTTTAGACACATAGACCGCGACGATGCCGACGCAAACGACTTGCAAACCAGTTAGCGCGCCGATGCTTGAAATAATGATGAAAGGCCAGTGACTGGCGCCGTGAGCGAAACAAATACTGCCAAGCAAGGCCAGGGCGGAGAGTGCTGTAATGAAAATGCCAAGCAACGAGATCAAATATAGAGGGGCGTCGCTGAAGGCCAGCAAACCGTCAAGAGCAAGACTGAGCAACTTTTTCAAAGTGTAAGTACTTTCGCCCACTTCTCTGGCGCCGCGATCGATGCTGATCCCTATTTGTTTAAAACCAAGCCAGGGCACCATGCCCCGCAAAAATCTGCTCTTTTCCGGTAATGAAGCCAGGGCCTCAACTACCCGCCTGTCCATCAAGCGAAAATCGCCTGTATCTTGCGGAATTTGCACCGAAGAAACAGCGCCGAGGACACGGTAAAAGACAAAAGCGGTTGAACGCTTAAGCAAGCGATCGCGCCTGGCCTGACGCTGGGCAAAAACCACGTCGTAGCCTTCTTTCCAGCGCATAATCATCTGTGGAATCAACTCAGGGGGATCTTGCAAATCTGAGTCGATATTAACCACGGCCTGACCTTCTGCATGGTCAAGACCACAAGTGATGGCGGCCTGTTGACCGAAATTGCGCGACAGTTCCAGCACCTTGATGCGAGTGCTCTCAGCGGCCAGCTGGCGTAAAGCGACAGAGGTCGGCGGTCTGGAGCCGTCGTTGACAAAAACAATCTCATAGCTTGTGCCGCCGGGCGACAGAACCTGCTCCAGCCGCTCAACCATGGCAGCAAGATTGCGAGGATCTTCGTTATAGACGGCAATGATGACGGAGAGTTCTAACAATATGACCGCATCTTCAATCTGGAATGGACTGTAGTCAATTGTCTTACACTGCCCGTACTTGGTCAACTTGGCAATGGTCTAGCCGGGGGATCAGGTCTTCGCTAATTGGAGAGATTTAATCCAGTTCCAGCTCATTTCAATGCCTCTGGTGAGAGGCACTTCAGGTTTCCATTGCAAATAAGTTCTGGCCCTCGATATATCCAGCACGTTGCAGGGCACATCCAGCGAGCGTGAATTTGAGTAGTTCACGACAACGTGAGGCCCCACCGCGGTTTTGATAGCGGCCACAATCTGATTGAGAGAATGACCTTCACCTGAGCCGATATTGAAAATGCGAGGTGAAGACTCACCTTGCGGTTGATATTGCGCGGCGCATAAGAGAGCTTTAACGGCGTCGGTTATGTAAAGGTAATCGCGCACAACTTCTCCGTCACCCCAGATAGCGATGGGCTGCTCTCTGGCAATATGTCCGAGGAAAACGCCGATGGCGCCTTGTTTAGCATTGGGATTCTGCAGCTCACCATAAGGATTGGAAAAACGAGTGACTACATATTCAAGGCCGTGCAATCGCTGAAAGAGATGGAGATATTTTTCGATTGTCAGTTTAGTAATGCCGTACGAACAAATCGGGTTATTTTCATGATCTTCTGTAATCAAACCCGATTGCGGCACACCATATACGGTGCCACCGGAAGAAACGAAAACGACCTTACGCACTTTCTCTTTAACGCACTCATTGAGCAAGTTAATCGAAGCCACCACGTTGGAAGTAACGTCGTGTACCGGATCATCATTGGACGTTTGCGGCAGAGTATTGTAAGCCAGGTGAAAAACCCAATCGACACCGCGCACGGCTTCTTCCATCTCGCCCTGATTACCAAGTTCGCCCATGAGATATTCCACATCGGGCCGATCCGGACGGAAGCGATTGGGAAAACGATCGAACACGCGCACCTCGTGGCCTTCCGCTCTGAGCAGGTCCACTAGATGGGTGCCGATAAATCCATTTCCGCCGGTTAACAGTGCTTTCATTTTTACTGCTTTATTTTTGACTGCATATTTTTACTGTTTTATTCAGTGCCGCGCAGCCAGTACTTCTTCGTAAACAGATTCTATATCATCAACCATGTCCGCAACGGTACGCTCAGCTTCAATATTGGCGGAAAATTTAGGCAGCAGCGTGCTATCAGCCAGCACAGCCGTTAATTGGCGGCTGAGAGAATGATGATCATTAAGTTTGAACAATAAACCATTTTCGCCGGATTTCACTAACTCAGACATGCCCCCCAGATCAGTGACAATCAAAGGCGTGCGGGTAGCCAGGGCCGATTGCATCACCAGGGGAGTGTTTTCATACCAGCGCGAAGGTACGACCAGAACATCGATTTCTTCGAGAATTGCCCCCAACTCGTCATTAGGGAAAGTGCCGAGAAAATGCACAGATTCGCCTCTAGGGCCGGCATCGTTAACCAGTTTTTCTAGGCCAGCAACATATTGGGGAAATTGCTTGACGTCGCCGTAAAGTTTGAGTTCAGCTCGGGAAGCCAACTGCGGCTCAAGAGCCAGGAAAGCATTGATCAAAAGATCAACCCCTTTATGCTCGAAAAAAGTGCCGATATAGCCGATGCGAAGCAAATTCGACGGCCTCTTTACTTGATGATTAACCAGCTTAGTGGTGTCGATGCCGAAATGAACAATATCGATAAGCTCGCTCTTAATGCCGTTTTCGACAAAAATATCGCGCATCAGTTTAGTGGGCACCAGAATTTTGGCCAGTCCGTTGGCAAAATCTCGCAAGACTGCCGGCCTTGCCATGGTTGCCTGCACGGCACCTGGTGCTTTGGTGGCACGATAAAGTGTGCCCAGCGCAGACTGGGCCAGACCTTTAAGCGGTGCCGCCAGAGCATTGATACCAGCACCCGTAGCGGGATACTTGGCGGAAACGGCCTCGAAAATTTCTTCATCAACAGGCAAAAGTTTAGGTGTATAGCAATCAAGGCATTTAAGAGCCAGCGGCCCGGGCCCACGGCAAACGGCGCCGTCAGGGCGTTTTAATTGCACAATCGGGCAAACAAACCAGAAATCGGTGCTGTAGAAAACCACCGGCACACCAACTTCATTGCAAGCTTCAATCACCGCTGCTGAGAGGTTCTGCACGTGTACCAGCTGTACCAGATCAGGTTTGAACTCCTGCAAAAGCCTGGCAAAATGAGCTTTTATGTGAGGATGATAATATTCGAAGTCGAATTTGTAATCTTTGAGCCGCAGCCCTTCTTCGACGATGTGAACAGGCACGCCTTCATAGACATAATCGCTTTCAGTCTTGTCGGCATGTTCAGCCTTACGTCTGGCATCAAGATCAGGCGGATTAGCGGCTACGACTTTGACCTCGTAATCACGTCTAAGCAGTTCCTGAGCAATTTTCAAAGTCAACACTTCGGTGCCGGCGCGATGCTCCGGAAAAAACTTGTGGGCAGTAAGTAAAACTCTTCTCATAGCCAAATGGTGCAAACTAGCATTAACAGCCGCTAGTCGGCTATGTTACCAGAATTTTAGAGTAATAAAGAAGGAAGCACACACCCGCGTGTCGTACAACGATAGAATATCGAGATATGCGAATCTGTCTTATATCGAGGGAATATCCGCCCGAAACCGGCTTTGGTGGCATCGCCACATTTACTAAACACCTGGCCCACGGACTGAAAAATCTAGGTCACGACGTAGTGGTGGTTTCGCTTGCCAAAGAAAAAGCCAAAGTGGTTGATGACGACGGCATCACCATTCATCGCGTAGAAGCCTATCCATTCACATCGAAACTGGCTGCACTGAGTATGTGCATTCCTTACAGCAAATATGTCTTGTTTTGCAGCATGGCATTGTGGGACAAATTTGCCCAATTGCACAACGAAAAACCTTTTGATGTAGTGGACACTCCTGAATTGTTAGCCGAAGGCATAGTGCCTGCCGTAACTCAGGCAGCACCGCTGGTGATAAGGCTTTATACGCCCCATTCAAAATTTATCGCCGAAAAATTACACAATGTGGTGCCTTCTTTTGACCATCAATTTGTGGCTATGCTCGAGCGCATCGCTATGCTGCAGGCCGACGTGCTCACTTCGCCCAGTATCGACCTGGCTCAATTTGTATCGGGAGACTTAGGCATTGATTTAAGTAAAATCGAAATCGTCAGAAACCCTATCGACACCAGCATCTTTACCCCTGAAGGCGATCAAGCACTACCTCGCACAGGCAAATTGCGCTTACTTTTTGTCGGTCGCCTGGAAGGCCGCAAAGGTATCACTTATCTGGTAGACGCCATACCCAAGATCGTGGCCGCCTGCCCACAAGTTGAGTTTGTCATCATCGGAGATGACACCACTACCGGTGAAGGCATGACTTCAGTGCTGGCCGGTCTGAAAAAATCACTGGCGCAGAGTAATTGCAGCAGTTACGTCAAATTCATTGATCGCATCGCCCTCAATGAATTGCCCAGTTATTATCGTAGCGCCGACATTTCTCTGGTACCTTCCGTCTACGATAATTCACCCTACACCTGCCTTGAAGCCATGGCTTGCGGCAAACCTGTTATTGGCACAGATGCTGGCGGCACCAAAGAATATATCGAACACAATCAGTCCGGCCTGATCATTCCAGCTTGTGACACAGGCGCCCTGGCTCAAGCCTGCATCACTTTATTGACTGACGAAGGCGAGCGCAAAAGGCTGAGCGAAGGTGCCCGCGAGCGCGCTGTTAAAAACTTTGATCGCACTGAGATTGCCAGGCAAACCGTAAAATGTTATGAGCGAGCAATAGCGCTGGCTACCGAGCGCAAACAATCGCCGGCGGCTCGCACCCTCTATCACCACGATTACCTGCGCGCTACAGAAGATGCTGCGAACTTAATTGATAGTTTTGACAAATCTATTTACGATCTGCTCTTTCAGCGTTCTTATCGCTTCCGCATGGCTCACTGGTGGCGCATTCTCAAGGCCAGGCCGAAACTCTTCGCCGCTAAGGTACTGAGCAAAGTTTCAAGAAAAACACTGCGGTTAATGGGCACCAGAGACGAAAAGATGCCGCAATTTTTGACTAATTTAGAAACATCCATTGACCGAAAGGATAATGAGCGACTTGGTGGAAACCTCGCAGGAAAGCACGAATAACAACACTGTGACCCCTTCGGCATGGCTTTATCTTTTTGCAGCCGCCCTGGCTGTAAGACTCTGGTTTAATTTCGGCACCGAGCACATCAATTGTTATGGTGTTTCTGATGCCTCTGAATACTTGCGTTACGCCACCGCGCTGAGCAAGCTCAATTTTGGCGCCCCTGTGTTCGGCCCCGAGTGGAAGGAATTTGCCATATCCGGCCCCACTTTTCCTTTTTTCTTACTGCTTTGCTCAAATCTAACGTTCACTCCTTTTAACGCCGCCAATTCAGACTTGTTTCTGGCGGCACAATCACTGATATCGGCGGCGACAGCGGTATTCATAGCCATCGCCGCCGGTGCCCTGTGGAATCGCCGCACCGGGCTCACAGCTGGCTATCTGGCAGCTTTTTATCCCGCTTTTATCGTCAATAGCGGACGGCTTTACAGCGAGTCTTTCGCCACATTTCTCGAAATGGCCGCCGTAGTCATTTTAATCAGGCTATGTTTCAACCGAGCTAAAGCCAGCGCTTTTTATGTCGCACTGGGCGTCTTACTGGTACTGCTGCAATTAACCCGTTCGTCCATGATTTTATTTACGTTCAGTGCGCTAGCAGCAGCTGCCCTGGCAGCCACCGAAGGCAAATGGAGTAACTGGAAGCCGGCACTGCAAGCATTGCTTACCACCGCCCTTGGAATGACGCTGGTTTTGGCCCCCTGGTTTGTTTTTCAAAAAGCGGCTTTCAACAAGATGACGCCTATTGTCGATAGAGTAGGCAACTACAATCTTTTTATCGGTGCAAATAGCGACATTCAGGGTTTTCTCAGCTATCCCTATCCTGATGGAAGCGGCATCGAAAAGAAAAGCTTCGCCACACTTACGGCAGAAGCCTTCAAAAAGAGCTCATCACGCTTTGTCAAACTGGCCCTGGATAAACCGGCCCGTCTCTATAAATTTCCCTGGAACGACTTTAGAATCAGCATCGGCCCTGTTGCTTTTCAGCAGCAGGTGCTATTCCATCAAATTATTATTTTGCTCTCTTTATGCGGCTTTTGCCTGGCTCTACTGGGCGTCGGTCGCAGGCTTATAGCAGCCAGGCTGCTTATACTGCTTTTAATTCTGTTGAATTTGCCTTATCTGGCTTTCATCACCGTGCCTCGCTACAACCTTCTGGCCATGCCCGCTTTTCTAATTTTTGCCGCTGCGGCAATGACCTCTCTGATTGATCTAATTAAGGCCAATCCTCGTGCTAATTCACCTAAAGCAGTGTTGCTCGCTGGCCTTGGTCTGCTTCTCTATCTACGTGACGACATTGGCGCGCCCTTTTCGATTGGTAGCGACAGCGCCAGCCTTTTTATTGTTCAGGGCAGCGACCTTGTCGCCCGTGGTATTGCTGCCGGTGCCTGCGCCCTGGTTTTCTTTGCCGCCGTTTATTTAACCATCAACCTCTCGACCTGGACGCCCGGCAAAAAGCGCCTCGGCCATTGCATTACAATCGTTTTGGCTTTGCTCACCACAGGACTCTGTGCCGTTGCTCAGCGCGCTAATGGCCGCCCCGGCGAAGGTGTGATTACACTGAAGCGTCCCGGCGAAAAATTAAGCGGCCAGATACTGCTGCCGCAAGAAACACTCGCATCCAAAGATTTCGGCGACCAGTGGTTCATGTTGTTTGATAGCGACCAGGGTCAATTACTAAAAAATCAATTTGACTTGACTTTAAACGGCCAGCCCCTTAGCACTGCATCAATAGCGGCGATAAGCTCTATGGACGACTGGAATTATCTCAAAACTAATGCCGCCGGTGGCTCATACCTTGAATGTGCCTATATCTTTGACTGCTTGAGTGGGCCATCCGGCATGAGCAACAGTGAGGTGCGGCAATGGTTTGCCATTCCACTAAAAAGCGATCAACTAACGGCAGCCAACACTCTTACCATTGAACAGAAGTCGCCTGTGGCCTCTAAATTTTTCTCGGCCGGCCTCGGACATGTTATTCCTACTCGAGGCGTGTATTCGTGGGAGAAGGCTTTTTACGGCGTAGAAAACGACAGTGGACTTACCGACGCCCGCTTTGATGAAAAAGTAAATCCGCGCAAAAGAGGCCAGTGGTCTATTTCGTACAAAGGCGCCAAGGAAGCCATTGGTGACCATTTAGATTTAAATGTGCGCTTGATTAAAGTTAAGGCCGACGCTAAACCAGCTTTAAGCGCCGCTTCTATCGAACAAGTGACAGGAGCTAAAGGCGATGCACATCTGGCTCTCAGTCAGGCTTTGGTAGCAGGGCACCGGCAATTGCTCGACATCAACATCAACTGGGCCAAAGAAAGCAGACCGATGCCGATATTGATTGACGCTAACCCGCAGTCTGCCGACCTCTATTTGACCTGGCAATCAGATGGCCGTGAGCACAAGCTACCGCTGCCAGGCCTTCTCAAAATAGCTCCCGGTCAGAGCTTAAGCCAATCGTTTATAGTAGACCTGGCAAAAACTCACGGCACCAATCTGCAGTTGCATTGCTCTTACCCCGACAAAACCTGCCTGATTGATCTTACGGCTCGCGAAATTAATTGCCACCCCTTCTATTCGCAGCAGGAAATTTTCTAAATGGAAAAGCTACGAAGAGCGGCAACGCATCCGATTTTCCACATTGTTTTACTTACCACCCTTGTCTGGCTTGTTTTCGGCCGCACTCTCGGTAGCTATTTTCTCGCTGACGATTTTGGCGAGATCGCTTATGCCAGTCATATTTTTGCTGGTGATTACGGTTTGCTCTGGTCTGATTTCACCAGTAATTTCATGCGTGTGCCCGGCATGGCGGTTTGGCGTCCGTGGCTCATGGTCAGCCTTCTGCTTGATTTTTGCTTCTGGCGCACCAATGCCTTTGGTTACTATCTAACCAATCTGCTTTCTTACAATCTGGCAGTCGTACTTTTCTACTGGTTGGTACGCAGCTTGAGCCTGAAAGGCGATCAAAAACAGCGCGGCACGCTGGTTGCCGCGATGGCTGCGGCACTGTTTGCCGTGTCGCCACTGCACTGCGAAAGTGTTTCATGGGTAGTGGGAAGAGTAGACATTGTCTGCGCGGTTTTCTACCTGGCTTGTCTCAATTTAAGCATTGCCGCTGAGCGCGGCCGTTATCGTCTGCTGATTAGCCTTACCGTGGTTTGCTTCTGGCTGGCCATGTGGACTAAAGAAATGGCTGTAGGCGCACCGGTGATGGTGACCGCCATATATATTCTTTTTGGTCAAACATTCAGTCTACGTCGAGCTTTCAAATTAGCGGCTCCTTTGTGGATCTCCACAGTAGTTTATTTTGTCTTGAGATATTTAGCGCTGGGCACACTTCTGGGCGGCTACGTGCAGGGCATCGGCGACTCGCAAGCGGCTAATGCTCTTTCAAGATGGCTCGACGGCGACACGATCAAGCGATTATTTTTTCCGCTGGCTGAAAATGTCTTTGGCTCGCATCCCTGGCAACAGCCATTTCTGCAAGTCTGCTATGTGGTTTTAGCCGTACTAATTATTTTGCGCCTGGCGAGTTTAACCGTGAGCGTGCGCTGGTCGCTTTTGCTTTTGATATGGCTCGCCACTTGTCTGGCTCCTATATACAAGCTCTGGGGCCTGGGCTACGACCTGGAAGGAGGGAGATTCTGCTTCTTCCTCACCATGCCTCTTGCACTTATGGCACCGGCGTTGATATTGCTGCAAGGCCAGAGAAGAAAATTGCCGGCCCTCTTCAGTTGCACCATCACTGGTATGAGCGCGGCCATGGTAACGGCCTGCATTGTGGTTTTAGGCAAAGCGGCCTACTTGAACAATCTGGAATGGGTGCACGCCGGCAAGGAAGTGAGGGAGCTTACAAAAGCTGCCAGAGCCATGACAAGCGAAACAAAAATTTTAGTGCTGGGCATTCCCAAACGCCGCGGCGGCGCCCATATGATACTCAACGGCAATACTTTCTCAACGGCATTGAAGCCGCCTTTCACTGCCGTCGATTGCGCAAAACCGTTCATCACTTTTGACCCGATTCAATTTAGCGAGTCACCTTACATTAATAGTACGCGCTTCAAAAGACTGGCTCAGGCAAACGACAAGATCATTGTCTGGCAATCACCGGAGAGAAAATTTGAACAACTGACTTATTTACCCGCACTTAAATCTGAGCCTATCAGTCTGACAATAAGCCCCAGTGAGAGCGGTTACACCCACAGGCTTGGGGGTGTAAAACTCTCCCCAGGCGACGAGCCTGCATCTCTGAAGCTTACTAATGTCGCCGAGGGCGATTCTCTCGCTTTCCACAACTTGCGTCTCAGCCCCATGAGCGTAGACTACCTTGAAGCCCAGATAAAAGTTCTAGACAAATTGCAGCAGCCGGTCAAACTGGCCGTCAGCATTAACGACAAATCGGCTGGCTACTATCAATCAAAAGGCGTAATCGGCACCAAGAAAACCACTATTCGCGTGCCCCTCTCCCGCGATTGGCACTGGTTTGCCAAGCCAACTATCCAATCGCTTTTCTTGCTGCTGCCGGCCGGGCGCGAGATAGAAATTTCAAACTGTCGCCTCATAAAAGCGTCAGATGTGGCCGCTTCAGTTGAGATTGCCGGCGGGGCTGAATCGTATGAAGGCGCTGTCAGTGCCGCTCTAAGCAATAATAAACTCAAAGCCAATATCCAATTACCACCACTACCGCCACTCAATGATGCTGTGACTATGCAAATCGAAATCAGCAAGGTCAATTCATTCTTCGAGAATTTTCCTGATAATGAAGGCAATGGCGCCGTAATGGAGAAACAAGATTTTCCGCTTAGCAGCGCCATTACAATTAATGGCGAACATCTGGTTAAAGGCTCATACCACCAGATTCGCCTGCGACTGCGCGACAAAGACGGCGTAACGGTGGGCGAACTCAGTGACCCTGTGACCTTGCTCGTGGAGCGGCAAAATGCTCCCCACTGAAAAATCGCAGATGCTCCATAACGAAAAAAATAAGTCAATTTTAGTAGGCGTTCTGAGCACCGCACTTTTTTGCCTAGCGCTGTCAGTCTGGCTCTTTTTCGATAAACATGTTCCGGCCTGCGATGAGGCCAACCATGTGATGAACGGGCTTACTTACGCCAATTTACTTGAGCACGCCAGGCCTGGCGCGCCAGTTTTTGGCACAGTTTCTTCACAGTCAACACTTACTACCCGCCCGTTGGCACGCTGGCCATGGGCATTGCTATGGCTATTTGTAAAAGCGCCACGCTTTCGCTGCAACTGGTAAAACTTTTCTGGCTAATGGTGCTGAGCGGCAGCCATCGAATTATCAAAGCGCGGTTCAACTCTGTCTAGAATCATCTTCAATCTGCAATATTATCTGGGCAGCTGGATTTACTGTGCCAGCCCGCTAGTTCTGCTCACAGCTTTGCTCGGAGTCCCAATAGCGAGGGCGGCGAGCTCGCCGGCGCCATCCTTGACGCCATTGTCAGACATGACGGTGAGACGATTTCGTGGCTCAATATCACCGCTTCGGGTGCAGGCCTTGACGTGCACGGAGTTTGAGCTCCTGGCAAAATTGCGAAATTTTAATATCAGACCTACAACCAGCCGTACGTGGACGGCTCTGGGTGATAAAGAGCAATTCGACCGCGCTCAGGCAGTCAATTACCGCTGGTATGTAATTAAAGACGGAGACCAGGGTTTTAGATTTGCCGACGAACAAAACCTTCAATCACACCTCAAGTTGATTGAGTTTGTCAAAGCAAATTACAAACTGATAAAAGCTCTGAAGGCCCTGGATGGCACAGCTGTTGGGCTTTACTGCGCGCCTTGAGGCTGACCCGCCACTGACTTGACCGAACACATTCACAATTAGATTTTAACGATTTGATTTTGCGACTGATCTCAAATGTGAGAACATGGCCAAAAATTTGGACAGCATCACGACAGATTTTCGCTGCAAAGCCTGCCGCAGAAGGCCAAGCTCAGACTCTTGATCTTTATTCACTTGCCTCAAGGCGGCACACTCCGCCTCACTTTTTTGCCCGGCGGTAATAAAATCTTCAAGTTCTCTGGCACTGATTTGAAAAATCAAAGATGGTTTCAAGTCTTGAATATGCTGGAAAGCCTGCGCCCACTGTTCTTTCTCAGCGGCTGAAGCATGCTCTTTGCCCTGCAAGGTAGAGTTCGAGCCATCATCACGAATGCGATACTCGCACAAAACCTGATTGTGGTAGAAAAAATCGAACTCACACTGAGCGGCAACCTTAAGCAGTAACAGGTAATCTTCAAAACGAGAAAGACTCTCTGATGTTTGCCAGTTGGCCCGCTCAAACTTTGAGGTATCGGCAACATATGAATGCAGCGGAATAAAGTTGCTCTTGAGCAAATCAAACTTGCCTTTGCCGTATTCAAAGAACTTATCACTACGGGTTTCAAGCCACTTACCGCTCTTCCAGCCGCCATACGAGCAACCCGTGCCGCACACAGCCACAGCACTGGGGGACGCCTGCAAACGAGCAATCAGTTTGCTGTGAAATTCAGGCAGAAGAACATCATCGTAATCAAGAAAAGAAACAAACCGTCCTGTTGAGTTCTTGATGCCGGCATTGAGCATGGCTGAGCGAAAGTCTTCGCCTTGAGCCGCCGGTTGTTCAATTACCACCATGCGGGGTGGCGTTACCTGCCAGATTTCACTCACAGTGCCTTCAATCGACGAGCGCAGAGCTGCGCAATTTTGCAGACACAAAACCACTTCAAGATTATCTTGATTTTGCAGCTTGAGCGAGCGCAGAGCCTCCGCCAGTAATTCTAAAGAGGCGCCGGCGTGAAAACGGATAATCACACTAAGTGAGTCAGACTGCGAAGCACTATAGTTTACGTTTTCTATCAGCGAAAGGTTCAAGTTAACTCACTTCAAAACTTTCATCGCCGCTTCGGTTTTAGCCGGCAAAAGTTTGTTATCCCGGAGCATTTTCAAAATGTCGCCTTTTTCCATGGTTACCACACTGGAGCTATATTCGACACCGCCTTTAAGCGCGGTTTCAATGCTGGGTGGTTGCAATTCCGGTAGCATCGGCAGTATCACATAATAGCCGTCTCTTTTAATTGTGCGATACGACTCTTCTTCTGAAATCATGATTTCATGCTCTTTTTCGCCGGGTCTGATGCCGGTGACTTTGATTTGAATATCATTGTCATCAATGATTGCCCGGGCCACATCGATGATTCTGGCTGAAGGAATAATGGGAACGTAAATGTCGCCCGGTGTGCCGGAACGCACGCTGGCAAAAATCGTATCAACAGCCTGATCTAAAGTCAGTAAAAAGCGAGTCATGGTCTCGGTGGTGACAGTAACGGGGCCACCGCGCGAAATTTGTTCGGCGAAGAGGGGCACCACTGAACCGCGGGAAGCCACCACATTGCCGTAACGAACAGCACCAAAACGGGTGCCTTTACTGTTGTCTAAATTGGCCTGAACAAGCATGCGCTCTTGCAGAGCTTTAGTCATACCCATGACGTTGACCGGTTTGCAGGCCTTGTCTGTAGATATACCAAGCACCATTTTCACCGGATAGCTGCCTTGCTTAACGGCGCTGATGATATTTTGCATACCGATGCAATTGGTTTTTACCGCTTCAAAAGGAAAATATTCACAAGTGGGCACTTGCTTTAAGGCTGCTGTGCTGAAGACATAATCGGCCCCATTGAGAACATTTTGCACTGATGTGTAGTCGCGAATGTCGCCGATGACGAATTCAACAGGCGACAGGCCTTTCTTGTAAATAATATCTTGAGTGGAGGCCTGGTTCTGGTGTTCCAGGTCGATTTTCATCTGATATTGCTTTGCTTCGTCTCTTGAAATTATGACAAGCTTTTTCGGTATGCCGCACTCGCCGGCTAAGATGCGCTGTACCAGCTTCTGGCCCAGGGAGCCGGTTCCGCCAAATACCACCACTTTAGTGTTTTCAAGCAAGTGAGAGGAGTCTGAATTCATGAAATTAATCCTGTAGTACGGGCGCTGCTGGGCTTCTACTGCTCCATCTTAAGATATAAAGAACTGGGCAAAATTAGTTTGGCTTCATTACCTCTCGTAAAACAACACTAGAGACAGTCGAAATCAATACAATTTGCTCTGACAGGTAGATAAATCAATGGGTTTGATCTCGGTAACAGTCAGTTTGACATTTCTGAAAAGAAAACTGCCAATGTGTTGATCGAGGCCGTATTGCATGATTTGCTCGGCTCTGCCGGGAAAGAGCACAATAGTGGCCTGATTGATTCGGTGACTTTTGTTATAAAGAAAATCAGTGAAAGCAAAACTGGTCCAGCCGCTTTCAGTGTGAAAATAAGGTGCCGGCGACGACAAAGTCGAGTTTAGCGTCAGCTCGCTATCACCGTAAACAATGGCCAGTATTCCAGTATCTCGCGTTTTTCCCGTGGGCCTGACTTCACCGCTCAAGTTGAGCTTGAGCTGTTCGGCACTGGTGCACCATTGCGGTAACTTCAAGGTGACACCGGCAGTTCTGGCGTCTTTGACCGTATAGCGATTGACCGAAATTTCATCAGGTTTGCTGCCGGGTAGATGCATCACCAGGTCAAACAAGGGCGCGGTGAAGTCTAGAGTGGCCGCCTGCGCCACTTTTTCTTGAGCCTTTAAAAGGGCAAGAGCATTAGCTGACGGCGTCGAGACCATGAGAAAAACTCTAGGGCTGACGGCAGCAAGTTTGCGCTCCGAGCCGCTCTCAATAATGTGGCTGGTAAGAGCAGGAAAATCGTGAACAGCACCATCAATCAAGCGCGGATCCATCTCATAACCGGTACCAATGGCCTTGCTGTAGCTATAGAGCGCACGGGAAGGAAGACGAATACTCTTCTCACTGGAGCCCACACGATCACCGTAGATTTTCACATCACCAGCGGTGGCAGTGAGATCGATTTTGACTTCGCCAGGTTTCAATAGTTCTTGTGGCACTGCCAGAATTCGCCATTGCCTGAAGGTAGAAAGCGGTTTATCGGTAACAAAGGCGAGCATGCGACCGAGACCCACATATTTTTCTAAAGCCAAATCATGACTGGCTATTGGTGTGAAAGCTTGGGGCACTTCCACCCCATTTACTCGGCATTTTAAAGCGGCGCTATTGCTGTCGACCAGTACATAGTAAATGTTATTCTGATTGCTTGAATCGGCCGTGGGTAAATTGGCCACCCTCGTAAAAGTGGCCCCGGCAGGCAAATCAATGGAGGCTTCGCGCCACTCGTCTATTTTCGCCGACGAAAAATAAGTGGGGCAACCAACCAACAAGAAAAGTGCAGCAAGGCTCACAGCCCAGCTATATTTGGCCGCCCGTGAAGGTTGCGTCAGAGCGGCGGCAAAGAGGCAACAATAATATGAGGCAGCAGCAATGGCTACTAATTTAATCGCAGTGCTTACCCATACGGCGGTGGTGAAATCAAAGCTAGAGGCCAGAACGGCGGTCAAATTGCCATTGAGTAGCAGCAGTGCAATCAATAAACTGGCCAGGCAGAAATAACTTTTGCGGCGCGGCTTAAAACCTATTGCGCGCTGCAGGCCGTAAGCTGCCAGGATGACGAAACAGGGCATGGATGGGTAGCCGTAGCGGGGGCAAGACTCAAAGGGCATGTACATCAAAATATGACTGGCAATGGTCAAAATTGAAGCGGCCAGCAGATAGAAAAGCAAAGGGCGCTCTTTGCGCAGTGAGTTAAACTCAAAACAAAAAATAACCGCACCGAAAGCAGCCAGAGCAATCAAAATCGAGTGCACAAAATTTTGCTGAGCTAACGAAAGTCCATAAAATGGTTGCTTGAAATCATTCCAGACAAAGCCTACGATTCGAGGTATTTTGCGCAGATAGAGTTCGGCGGTCTCAACAAAATTGTGTTGCCAGCTATAGAAAAGCACGGCAAAAGAATTGCCCAGACCTGTAAGGGTGCAAAAAGTATTAGTGCTGGTAATGGCGCACCAACCGTCGGTCTCTAAATCATGACCAACGACGATATTGAGCAAAGGCACCCGCTGGGGGAAAAAGTAAATATGGCCGTCTGCCATTTTGGTATAAGCTGCCCAGGCCAGAGGCGCGCTGGCAAAACATGCCATGGCCAGAGCGATGGTTTTAATCTGTTCCATGCCAAACTTTTTTTGCCAGGTCTGACTGAGCCAGCTCTGGCTGAGAATAATTGGGGCAAAAGTGAGGCAGGCAAATAATGGCAGCAGAGCCGGTTTGAGTAAAATGCCGCTGCCGGCCAGCAGACCCTGCACCGCAGACAGTATCAGGCGCAGCCTGCTGTCTTTAGTGCTAATCAGACCACAACCCACTGCCAGGGCTGAAACAATCCAGAAAACAGTAAGCGGCTCAGTCAGATAGCGCCCAGAGGCGTAAGCGGCTCCAGGATAAATTGCCCAGGCCAGCCCGGCCACAAAACCCATAATTTTCGAGCGCAAACTGATTTTCACCAGCACGGCTGTGATTATGGCCACCAGCGCATTTAAAAGCCCCAGGGCAAAAATAATCACAGGCCAGGCAAAAGAATTTGGCGCCTTGCCCATGACAGCAAAAGTAAGTGCACCCCAGATGGGAATCACCGGTCCATCGATTAAGAAGCGCTCCACAAACGGCCTGGCAGCAAGAACACTCCAGGCCCGGTTTAAATCAAAACTTAAAAGCGCCATCAAAGCCGATCTTATCTCTGAAGCCGAGACAAGATAACCGGCCGAATCAGCAAAAAAAACAGCCCGGCTATTGAGAATACGAAAATGGAAAAATGTCACCAGCATAAAACAAATCAAAGCTGGCACAAGACAATAGCTATTATCTGCCAGCAGCTTGAAGATTTTTGTCCCGACGCCGAATCGGCTTTTCGCGTCAGACATCAACGGCCAACCCGCCTTAAAGAAGTCATCAGCCAGCCTACAGCCTGGTGGCTGCGCGAATTCATCTGGGCGCGCAGACCGTCTAATTCGGTCAAACAACCTTTGGCATGATCGAGCTCTGCCATCAGCGGCGTGATGTAAGCCAGTGATAAATAAAGTAGTTCGGCGAAATCGTCGTCGGTGTTGATACCGCAGTTAGGGCCGGGCTCAGCACCGTGCCTGCGCACCATGCTTTCGTTGCCGCCGGTTTCCGCCGCTAAATGTGCCACGGAGAGTGCTGAATATTCGATCAAGCGGCGGTACAAATGTTCTTTGCTCTCGCCGATTTTCTCCAGATAACTAAAATACTGCCGACAGATACGCATGGCATCTATTAAGTCGAAAAGATGGCGGTGATTGGCCGTAGTAGTGCCTCCTTCGTGGCGACGGAAGGCACAAAGAATTTGCTCATTGAACGAGAGATCGCCTTGCGACAGAAGGCGAAACCACAGTTCTAAATCGCCGTAATGAAAATATCTGGTGTCATAACCATAGTTTAAATCTGCCGCTCTAAATATGCCTGTGACGGGCTCACCAAGCTTATTGGTGAGAAAAATCAGACTCCAGGTAATCAGATCTTCGCCTCGATATTCACGTCCCGGCAGTGGTGAGACTGCCTCAATTACGGCTCCGTTTTCGTCAATAAGATTGCGGGCGCAGAGCATCAACTTTATATTTTGATTTTCAGCCAATGTTCTTGCACCCTCGGCTAAAAATTGAGGATAGAGAATGTCGTCCTGGGCAAAAGGCTTTATCAGAGCGCCTTGAGCCCTTTGCCAGCACATATTGTAATTAGCAAAAAGACCTTGCTGTGACTCGTTCTTGACAATTTTGACGCGCTTGTCTTGAGCGGCATACTCTTGCAAAATTGAAAAAGAATCATCAGTGGAGCAATCATCACAAACAAGCAATTCAAAATTCTGGTGCGACTGACTTAAAACACTATCGATAGCCGATTTAAGATATTTCTGGCCATTATAAACGGGCAAGAGAATAGATACTAATTCTGACATTGCTTCACTTTTAAACTGACTGAGGCTCGCTGAATCTCCTGGCTTTGACTACCGGTGCAGTAAATTTCTTTTCCGTTACCAGTTCACGATTATCCATTAGTTCTTCAAACAAAGTCACCACTTCTTGCACCGGCCCCTGACGCATAATTTTGCCGCCGTTGAGGAGCACGGCATGCTGGCACCAGTCTTTAACAGCACCCATATCGTGGGTGCAGAAAATAATTGTTTTGCCCAGATCTTTCATTTTCCAGATATGGTCTTTGCACTTTTTTTGAAAATACGAATCGCCCACCGCCAGTGCTTCATCGACAATGAGAATTTCAGGGTCGACACTAACAGCGGTGGCAAAGGCCAGACGTACTACCATGCCGCTCGAGTAGGTCTTAATTGGTTGATCGAAAAAATCACCCAGTTCGGCAAATTCGGCAATAGATTCGAGGCGACCCATAATTTCGTCTTGCGACATGCCTAAAATCATGCCGTTCAAAATTACATTTTCTCGACCGCTAAAATCTGCTTGAAAGCCGGCTCCCAGCTCAAGAATGGCGGTAATGCGGCCGTTTCTTTTGACCGTCCCTTCAGTGGGTTCGAGCACACCGGCAATGATTTGCAGCAGAGTAGATTTGCCTGAGCCATTAGGGCCAATTAAGGCGGTGACGCCTTCGGCAAACTGGATATTAATGTCTCTTAAGGCCCAGTATTCTTTGTGATAACAACGAGTATTCCGCCACATCAGCTCTTTCAGCCGGTCTACCGGGCGGGCGTAAATATTGTAACGCTTGGCAAGCGCTGAAACTTCAACTCGAAATGACACGGAACTCCTGAGTAGCAGCAAGTTTAAGTAAGGGATGGCAAGATGCTATCACACAAAAACCTGCTTCCCATGAGAGCAATGCAAGCTTTGCCACGTCCAGTACAAATATTAGAGTGAGGATTGATGTTAATCGTGCCGTGGTACCTTAAACTAGTAACCCATTTACTAATGAAGAATCACTTATGTTTCGTCCCGGCAGGGGTTCAGATCAATCCAAAATTAAGCTTCCCAAGCAAACTGTCGCACCCGGCATTAAAGAGCTGCAAACTCTTTACGAGCAAGCGCGAGAGAACCGCGCCCGCGAAGTCGAGCTCGTTTGGCAGGTGCCTGACACTTATAAGTCTTTCAGTATCCACGTCAAGTTTGACCGGGTAACTCCACATCCGATATGGAATATCTGGGAAAACGATGGGCGCGAATCAAAAATGGTCTGGCGTTTTGAAACCTCAGACGTGCACATGATTTACGACGTGGTGGCCATGCTCGATGTCGCTCACCAGAAAACTACCGGCACGGTGCAGGCCGTGCAGTCGCAATCAACCGGCTCATTCACCCCCACGGTGAGCGGTCAATTCGGCACTCGTCAGGGCATGGCGGCTATGTCACCGACCGGCACAACCTTCACCAATTCCGGCAATCAACCAACCGTATCTAATCCTCAAGCAAGCGGTCATCAACAGACCAATCCGGCCGCTTCAGACGGCTGGCGCACGGTAGATCCGGTCAATCTGCAATCATCCAGTTTCCAGAATGCCCCTCAAACCGGCAATTTTCAGAATCCTTTACAAACCGGTGGTTTCCAGAATCAATCAAGCGCAAGCGGAAGTTTTCAAACGCAAAATACCGGCTCTTTCCAGCAACCGCCCGCCACTACTCCCACTGGCAGCTTTGCCCAGTCAATTCAAAAAGCCTCAGCTACCGGCAGTTTTGCCCAATACCAGCCCACCGGCAATAGCAATCTCGTGCAGCCCGCGCCAGTGACACCGGCCCAGGGGTCTGATAATAATTTCCCACAGCCCACTAGCGGTTATGCCCCAAGCGGCTTCAACCCGGTTGTCAAAGCAGCACCAGCACCTGGCCCTGTTGCAAGCGTTAACCATATGCCTGACGGTACTTTGCCTGCTGACTTTTTCTCTGACGCTCCGGCCACCATTGCTGCAGCGCCCGTAAGATCGGCTTCAATGATGGAAGGGTCAATCGAGACCAATCCAATGAACAATGTGCTCACCACCATCGGTATGCAGCAATTGACCGGTAAGTTAGAGGTCGCTGGTTCTGCTGCCGTTGGTCATGTCTACTTTGAAAACGGTATTCCGAAAGACGCGCAAACATCTACCAATCGCGGTGACGATGCCATTAAAGAGCTGGTTACCTGGCGCTCAGGTAATTTTCTTTTTAAACCAAGCGTGCGCACCGAAATGCATTCGGTAGAAAAAAGTTTACAAACTTCGGTGATGGAAGGCATTGCTCTATTAGACCAGCTCAAACATCTTGAAAAAGCCGGTCTGGTTTACGAATCGATATTGGCGCAGAAACAAAAAAATCTGGGCGAACCTGAACTTAAATTGATGCTTTCAAAAGGGGTGCCTTTAGACTTTGCCACCCAGAGAGAAGTTTACGAAGCCCTCAAACACAAAGTTACTTTCACCGATTTGCTGCGCGATCGGCCCATGGAACAAACCCAGTGGGCTCCTTTGCTTTTCAATTTACTTTATTGCGGCCTGCTGGAAATTCGCGCCCCTGCCGCTACCCGTGGTGGCGCATTAGATTTTCTCGGCGACTCCAAACAAATTATTCAAAATCTAGCGTATAACTTTGTTCGCACCGACACCGGCATGATGAGCTGCGAGGCCTTGCTTTATTTTATGGAATACGAATTTTATCGCTACGACGCTTACAATTGGCCCATGTCGCTTGTAGTCTTCGATCTGATGCTCAAGCGCACCGGCGGCAGTGGCATAATCGAAAAAGATTCCTTGCCGGTAGAAGCACTGGCCACTGCGGCCACGCGCATCGGCCTGGTGAAGCGGCCCCTTGATACTCTGGCTCACTTCTACGGTCAAGATTTTGCCATTCTCATGCCCAATACGAAAGCCTCACAAGCGGCTTTCGTAGCCAATCGCGTTCTCGACGCTTTAACTGTCACCCCCCTGGCGCCGGGTATCGATAAAGCCAATCTCTCGCTCGCTTTCGGCGTAGCCAATCTACCTTCTGACGGCGAAGATCTAGAATCTCTTATACAAGCCGCCGTTGACGCGCACTCTGAAGCGAAAGATGGCACCTTCCCCATTGTGCTCGCCCGCACGGGCAAGAGAGACTAATGTCCGAGGAAGCCATAGCCAACGCCGCCACTATGCAAATCGGTGATTTGCTTGTCCGTAGCGGTATCGTCGCACCTGAACTTTTAGACGAAGTGAACAGGCTGGCTGTCAAAATGCGTTTGCCCATTGGGCGCATACTCACTATGCACGGACACCTCACAGACCCACTGCTGGCCACCGCCATCGAAGTGCAGTCACGCATCAAAGATAAAGCTCTGCCGGTTGATCACGCTGTTCGCGCTCTCAACATTGTCGCCCGCGAAGGTCTGACGCTTGACGATGCTCTACTCAAACTCGCTCCTAAGGCCGAAGCTAGGCCAGTGCCCACAAGCAATCGTCTGGGCGAAATTTTGATGCAGGCCGGTTTTGCTTCACCTAAACAGGTGGAAGAAAGCATGGTAGCCGCCAGTGAAAGTGGTTTGCCACTAGGCATGGTGCTCTTCAGTAAGGGTATTATCGGCCGCGCCGGTCTCAATTCGGCCCTCATGGCCCAGAAGTTGATACGCACAGAAGTGGCGGAGCGAAATCAAATCATTTTCGCTTTGAAGAACGCCAGGCTTCGTTCAATCAGTCTGGCTCAGTCTTTGCAAGAAAGTTCTATCGATGCCACCATGGCTCAAGGCGATTTCGGCAGCGGTGAACTGCTGGTGATGGCGGGAGCAATTTCGGAAAGCCAGTTGATGAGCGCCCGCGAACTGGAAGCAACTGAAGAACGACCACTTGATCAAATTATTGTAGAGAGCGGTTTTGCCACCGGACCTTGCATGCAGGCAATTACCCATTTATTGAAAATGATTCGCGAAGGCATGCTTTTTGAAGACCAGGCCGCTCAGATAGTCAAAAAAATTCAGTTCGCCACTTCGAATGAAGATCTCAATCAGGCCCTTTCGGCACTCAATGACATGCCTGATGACGGCGACGACAAACCCAAATACGAAGTCACAGACATTTTAAAAAAAGCCGGCTTGCTCTCGGACAAAGAGCTGCAAATAGCAACCGCCCTGGCTTTATCGAACAGACAACCTTTGTTGAAAACGCTCTTTGACGCCAGGCTCATTGATCAGCGCGTGCTAGATCTGGCAGCTCAGTGCAAAACTTATCTGGATCACAATTTGATTCAGCTTGAGCAGGCTACTATCGCAGTCACTTACGCCCTGGATAACAACCTCAGTATCGACGACACTCTAGACTGTTTTGGCTGGTCTGCCCCAATTTAGTTTTAGTTTGGCAATTTTTTTCTTCAGCGATAAACATGGCTTTTCAATGAGATGCCATGAAATAGCTCCGCAAACAATTGCAAGCACGCTGGCGCTTATGAAAAGCTGCCAGAAACTCATACGGGGGAAGAAGTGCACCAGTAGCTGCTGCACCGGAAAGGCCCAGAGATAAATGCCATAAGAATAATCGCCCAACTTACTGAGAATATTAGACCTGGTTGGCGTCAAAGCAAAAGTGAGAACACCAAGAGGCATAAGGAAAGTCAAGCCGACATAGAAGCCCACCTGGCTGGCGCAAATACCGGAGCCAACGAGCAAAATCAATGCCAGTGCAATGGAGGGCCGAATTTTATCTTTCCACAAATAAAGCAAACTGCCCGTGCAATAAAAAAGCACCGGGTATGTCATTGAAGCCATGGTGCCGAGCCAGGGAATGGGTTGCCATTTGTCGAAATTGGCCGGACAGATGCCTGGCAAGCCACTGATAAACAATATAGTCCAAAGTGCCAGAGCCAGATGACGACGGTGTAAAACCCCGGCCACACCAAGTATGCATGTACTCAGATACATCAAAATCTCAAGGGGTATCGACCAGAGCGAGCCGTTAACGGCATGAGGATAATGATTATTATCAAACACACCAGGCAAGTTATAGTGCACCCAGAGCAACTTCATATTATCGAGATAGAGATAGGTAGCCGGATTGGCAAAATAAGCGCCTGGGCTCAAGTTAGTGACACAAGGCCCAATGATGAAGACTGAAATGAGAGTAACTGCAATGAGAGCAGGCCAGACACGCAGCACGCGATTGCAGACAAAATTGACGAGATTGCGATTGTGCAAATAGCTGCCGGTGATGAGAAATCCGCTAATAATAAAAAAGACCCAGACTGCTACAGCACCTTGCCATTCGCCATAGCCGCTCTTATCAGGTTTAGCCAGTAGCGGAAAGCAATGAGCAAAAATGACCAGCAGTGATGCCGTCAACCTGACGATATTGAATGTATTTCCGTCTGCTTTTAAAGCCGCCGGTTTGTTAATTGCCGTGGCGACATTTTCTACAGTGGCGACATCGACTGCTGTTTTATTCTCAATATCTGCTGTCAGAGTCGTCATTTCAAACCCCAGTAGAAACTGTAACAGGCACTTTTTCGGCACCGCCAGCGGTGCCTCCGTCAAGCTTCAAATTAAGTGAACGCACTGCCATGCGTTTCTTAATGGTCAGGAACGGTTTCTCGATCAAGAAATATGAGGCGCTGGAAATCACAATGGTCAAAGCAACTTTTGCCAGATCGGAGACAATGCCGACGTCTCCTAAAACCTGAGTGATGGTAAAGAAAGCCACTGAGTGCCACAAATAGATACTGTAAGAAAGTTTTCCCATAGCCAGCAT
>JADYXQ010000026.1 GCA_021772135.1 Candidatus Obscuribacter sp. | reverse complement strand
GTCCCAGATCAAAATTGATGTTGATGGTCGAAGTGCCGTCATTGCCGCTGGTAGAGGTGATGTATTTGATGTTCTGAGCACCGTTGATGGCTTGCTCGAGCGGTGTTGTCACGGCCGATTCCACTACTTCGGCAGACGCACCGGTATAGGCTGCAGTAACCGAAACTTTGGGCGGCGAAATATCCGGATATTCGGCCAGAGGCAATGTGGGTATGCTGACCGCGCCGGCCAAAATGATAATCAGAGCGCATACTGTAGCGAAGATGGGCCGCCCGATAAAAAAATCAACAAACATCAGTTACCTATCGGTGGTTAAGGAGCGGCAGCGATCGGTGCACCCTCAAAAAGGGTCTGCACATTCGACACCACAATCTGATCAGATCCGCTCAACCCGCCGCGCACCACATAACTATTGCCGTAAATGTCACCCAGGTCGACGGGCCGTTGCTTAGCCACATACATGCCTTTGCCTTTATTTTCATCCACCGCCACGAAGACAAAATCTTGACCGCTGATGTGCGTCACGGCATTAGTTGGCACCATCAGATGATCTTTTGTTTGCCAGACAATTTTCGTTGTCACCTGCTGGTTAGAGCGCAGCAATTCGCGCCCATTTTCAAACAAAGCCTTGACCAAGACCGATTGATTTTGATTGTTGACTTGAGGCGAAATAAAGAAAATTGAACAGTTCCCGAGCGACTGCCCATCACTGTCGACCATATTCATGTTCATGCCCTTTTTCAGCCTGGTGGCCTGTTCGGCTGGAACATAGACATAAACTTCAAGTGGCCGATTTTGATCGAGTGTAGTCAAATCGGTGGATGAATCAACGTATTGACCGAGCTTAACAGGCACGTCGCCTATCACTCCAGAAAATGGCGCCATCACCTTGTAATAAGCCAACTGAACACGCTGCTCTTTAGCCTGCGACGCGCTCTGTTTAAGCATCTTGCCGCTCTTGTTGAACATGGCGTCTTGCGCCCGTATTTGCGCGTCAATAGAAGAAAGGTCAGCCTCAGCCGCTTTCAGCTGATTGGCATACTGATCTACCGCCTCTTGGGCCACAGCACCTTCAGCGCTGAGACTCTTATAGCGGGCGTATTGACTGCGAGTAAACTCAAGATTGGCCACCTTAGCCGTGCGCGAGGCCTTGAGCGAACGCAGCGTCTCTTCGGCACTGGTGCGCTCTGCGGCACTAGACTCGATGGAAGCAAGCTGGGTATTGAGCGCCTCTTGCTCTTTGGCCGGATCCACTTCGAAAAGCACGGCTCCGGCGCGTACAACATCGCCCGAACTCACATAAATTTGAGTAATGTAACCGGTAACGCGAGGGCGCATGGTCACTGACTTGCGGCTTTTGAGAGTGCCCACATAAGTAGAAGTGTCACTGATAGGCTTGAGCAAAACGGGCGATATCTTCACTGCAGTAGCGCGCGGAGGCGCCGCCCCATGAAACTCCTCACGAGCGCAGCCAGTCAAAACAAGCGCTGCCGCCATTAAAAAGAAGTGCGTGAGGGCCGTTTTGCGGCGTTCAATGACAAACACAGAGCAATCCAGTGTCGAAACTAAAAAACCAATCAAGTAAGTTTAGTTGACAGTATAGTCTGCCTAGGCTAACTATACAGTCAACATCTGTGATGAAAATTTGGCAACAAATGTAGCCGATCGACTAAATTAGCCGACCGTCACAGCTTCGTAGCAATGCCCATAGCCTTAACCACTGCTTAACCATAGCCACCGCATGCTGATGCGGTCAACCAATGCGGTCAAGTCAATAAAGGTATCAATCATGAGCGCTGCTTCAGGAATTCTATTTTTCGACATGTTCGCTCGGCCCTTCTTCAAAGTGGCCATGAAATTTCCCCAGGTGGGATTTATTTTGCTCTTCACTGTTTACGCAATCGTTGCTTATGTTGCATTGAAAAGCGCTTATCTGGCAGAATCTAGCCAGTAACCGCCACTGTGCCAACGCCCGAGAAGCAATCTGAAACTCACCCATGCCTCATTAGCTCTGCTTACCGCCACCTGCCTGGCCGCGTCTTGCGCCGGCGCGGCAACCAGTAGAGAATCTGCAAAAAACCAATCGCAAGCCGATCTTGTAATTAAAAATGCTCGCATTTACACCGCATCTGTAGCCGGCTGGCAGAGCGCAATTGCCATTAAGGCTGGAAAAATATTGAGAGTCGGCAGCGACGCCGAAGTAAAGAACCTGACCGGAGCACAGACAAAGGTGCAAGACGGTGAAGGCCGTTTAGTATTGCCTGGTTTTCACGACTGTCACGTGCATCTTGCCGAAGGCGGAGCGGAGCTTTTGCAATGTCGCTTGAACTCAGCCACCAGTCAAATTGAAGTGCTGGATCTTTTAAAAACCTGGGCGGCAACTGAGCACCCCGGTGACGACAAACACCACTGGATTCTCGCTGCCGGTCTGCCCCTGCCGGCCGTGGCCACCGCTCCACTGACCTGGCAAATTCTTGATAGTGTTTCAACATCGCGGCCGCTGCTGGTTTATGCAGAAGACGGGCACTCAGCCTGGCTCAACAGCAAAGCGATGCAAATGGCCGTCGTTACTTCAAAAAGCAGCGCACCATGCGGCGGCATTGTCGAATTAGACGCTCAAGGAAAGCCAACCGGCTGCTTGCGCGAAGGTGCACTGGCTCTAGTGCAAAAAGTTCTACCTGTTCTCTCACTAAAAGAACGCAGCAACGCCCTGGCCAACGCTATCGCCCTCGCCAATTCATTTGGCATTACTTCGGCCCAGGACGCTCATGCCAATGAGGAAGTACTGACTGCATACTATGATTTAGCCAGGCGAAAAAAACTAAACCTGAAAGTTGTCGCGGCCTTGCACACCGGTGTGATGTCAGCCGAAGCCTACGTAAGACTGGAGAAACAAGCAAAGAAATATTCTAGATATCCGCGCTTGCAAGCGCGCTCGGCCAAAATTTTTGCCGATGGAGTGGTGGAATCGCACACCGCCGCTTTACTTGCACCATACGTAGATCGACCGCAGAAGAGCGGCGACCTCAATTATTCACCAGAAGAATTAAAAGTGATTGTCAAAGAATTAGATCGTCGCGGTTTTCAAATTCACATTCATGCCATTGGCGATAGAGCTGTTTGCACAGCTCTTGATGCCTTTCAGGCAAAGAATACGACAAACGATTTGCGTCATCAGATCGCTCACATACAGCTGGTGCATCCAGATGATTACCCCCGGTTCAAAATTTTGAATATCACAGCGAATTGCCAGGCAGCCTGGGCATTCCAAGACAAATACATAAAAGATCTGACGGCACCGCTTTTGGGTGCTGAGCGCATGGCCCGGGTCTATCCCTTCAACAGTATCAAGCAAGGCGGCGCACGTCTGGCAGCGGGATCTGATTGGACCGTATCGACTCTAAACCCACTGGATGCTATGCAAGTAGCGGTGACTAGACAGAGCTATGAGCTGGCCAATTCAGCAGCAAAGAACCTGGAACAGTTGAAGCAGGAGCCGCCGCTTAACAGCGATCAGAAAATACAGTTGCAGGATATCGTCGGCGCCTACACCACCGGTGGTGCTTATGTTAATCATAGCGAGAAAGAAACAGGCAGCCTCGAAGCGGGCAAAAGCGCCGATCTGGTCATGCTGGACACAAATATTTTTGAATTGCCGCCGGATAAAATTGCATCAGCTAAAGTGATCTGGACCATGATTGATGGTGATGTGGTTTACGAAAGCCACGCTAATCGGCAGAAATTTGATCAGAAATAATCCACGGTTGTTTAGCCGGACGCCCAGATTTTCGAGCCAGTTCACTATTGATCTTCTGCAACTCTATCAGTCGAGCGATTTTTTCCTCAATTGGCGCAGCCGCAGCAGCTCGTCTACCCGCCATTTTAGCGCGAAACTGATCTTCTCTTGAAACTAGGCGGTCATTGCTCATGGTGTAATGGTAGACCATTTATCAAATAATTTATGCCTGACGAGGATATCTTTTAATCGACCCTCATCAGGCTGCCTTGATTCCAGACATCCACTGATTCTACCAATGTCTTTACTACGCCCTGTTTCCACCATGATTGCTAAAAGATGTTCGTAGGTAAAAACGCGGGTAGGCACTCCGAAAGCCACTACATCTCCCGCTTGCTCTAATGCCTCCTCGACCAAACCAGGAGGTGGAACGAGAAACTGCACCGGAATGCCTTCAATAACTATTTGCTCCTCTTTATTCGGAAAATAGCCTTTGTCAGCCAGAGCTTTGTACAGGGGTCCTAAATCAATGAGAAGCCCGCTATGCGGCAAGTAACAAAAAATATCCAAGTCGTAGGTAGCAGCAGGTTCGGCGTAAAACATCGCCCCGATGGCGCCTCCAATGGCATATTTTCCAATGGTGCCCTCTTTTTCCAGGTCATTAATAATCCGCAAAGTCTTATCCATATTTCGTCCATTGTTGCACTTGAACGAATAACGGGCAATCGCTGAAAATACACCTTGAGTTTCCCGCCCTCTCACGGGCACACGCGCAAATGTGTTAAAAATGCAGTCATCGCGCCCGTCCAGGGGAGTTTTAGCACCAGCTGCGTGCAAATCACCTCGTCCAGAAGGGTCTTTCAAAAGAACAATTTTACGCTCCGGCTGATAGCCTAAGACGGCGTATGCATGAGCTGGATTTAGGCCGTAAGCAGCACAATCACCGTTCAATTCAGTAGTAGCAATGACCGGCTTTTCGCTGGCCATGGCCTGACACAGTGCTTTGTTTTGCTCTTCTATAAAATTAGCAAAAACTGCTTTGCCATTGAACCAACTGGCCATCTGCCTCAGCGTAACGTAGCTTTTGCCGAGGCCGTAACTGCCGCACTCAAACGAGAAAGTGGGATAATTTCTCACTTCCCGTCCAGTGAGAAGCAAAACGGCCTGATCAGCGCTGGCACCATATGCGGCACCAACGCCGGGCACTATTGAAGTCGGCGTCAAACGGCCTTCAAAAATTGCATGCCTCACTGTACGGAATGCCTGGCTGACAAAATCGAGATTTTCATTACGATAACTGCCGTACACTTTCTCTAAGACCCTCCGCCCACAAAGAGCGGAAATTAACATCTGAAGAAATCAATGTCCGCTGAGGAACAATGGGCATGCCGAAAGAGCGTTTTAGCCACGATTGTGAGCTGCTCTTGCTGGTTGCCGGCGTATTCAACTTCAGTAAGCAGACGTAAGCATGCACTGAAAAGGCAGACACACAGCAGAAGCACGAAGATCTTCCTGCGATAGGGGCAAAGGAAAGAGAGCGAGTTTAATGCCTCGCCTTTTGCAGCTGCTAGGTTCATTTGGTAAGAGCCCGAAGAGATGACTCTATTGTGCTTAGAAGCTGAGCGAAAGCAAGGAGAATTTACCCTAGGTTTCGCATCAAACTGGTTCGAGCGCACCAACGAATGACATCTCAAATATTTGCTTCTCACAGATGACGTATACTGCCTGATCCAAATCAAAAGATGCCATGGGGAATTGCAAATGTCGCTGCGAAAAATAATTTATGCCGGCGCTCTCAGCGCAGTTCTCACTTACGGTACGAGTCATGTTCTGGCGCAGGTAGCGCCACAATACCCGTATCTGTCCATCAGTGAAGCCAACAAAACTTCGCCTCTTTTAGGCACGACTACTTCTGAAAAGAGCCTCACAACTAATTTCGGCGCCAAAAATGTCAAACACCAGACAGTTCACGTAGCCGAAGGCGAAACCGCTGATGGCACAGTTATCTATCCAAACGATGCAAAAAGACGAGTGTCATTCATCTGGAAAGACGCGAAGAAACGCGACGTAGTCGAGGTCATTCGCCTAGAAGACAAACCAAGTCTCTGGCATTTGCCCAATCAAATTACAACCGGCACCACACTGGTTCAATTAGAAAAACTGAACGGCAAACCATTTAAATTGTCAGGCTTCGATTGGGATTACGGTGGCAACGTACTATCTTGGAATGGCGGCAAGCTTGAATCACTGCTGAAGTCCAAATCTGGCAAATTCAGTGCCACGCTAAGTCTTGCACCTTTAGGCACCAACACGCCTGAAGAATTGATTGGCGATAGAGAGATTCTTTCGAGCAATGCAAAAATGCGTAAGCTCAATCCGGTAGTGGCTGTGGTCAACATACTGGCACCGTAATTCGATTTTAAAACGCGAACACAAGTAAAAATTAGAGGACAAATATGACGGAGCTAGTAAAGCGTCATCCACGATTTTGGAGAACCGGTTTCGGCGAAATAGCAAATAGTAAAATCTCCGTGGACGAGACTGTCACTTGCAATGGCCAACCATCATGCGTCTTCAGCCATGAGGGCGCGAATAGCGAAGGTAGCGAAGGTAGCGAAAATAACGAGCGCGGTTATATGCTCCAGACCATGGGTGCACTCCCTGCAGACGGCGAAAATTCAAGTTCGGCAGCCTCTTTCTCGCAAAAGTTAAAATGCGTGCAGTGGCGCGGTCAGCGTGTTTGCTTCGGTGCCGATATTTCGTGCAAAGAAGTGAAAGACTGGGCTGGTCTGATGATGATGTGAGTCACCGGTGTGCGCGAAGTAGTCTTGGGTTTTACTACCATGTACGACATAGGTTTGTCCGGCAATAGCGACTGGCAAAAATGTTCGGTTGTTTTAGATGTTCCAGCAATTGCTCGCGATGTCCTGGTCTGCGCGACGCTACATGGTAGCGGCGAGCTCCTTTTCTCAAACCTATCATTTGGCGCGGTCGATGCCGGTATTGAAACAACTGACAGGCGAACCATGAAGTTTCCCAGTAGAGCGGCAGTGGCAGAAATTCTCTACTGGCCCAGCGCCACTCAAACTGTACGCCGCGTACGTGTAATGGCTCAGAACACAGTACGTTTGCCCGATAACACCGATCTCGAAGTGCACCTTACTTTTGATGGTCAGCAGCAGATGCAACCTATCGAACAGCTCGGTAAGTTACGTGTAATAGCGTTCAGCGCCGCACAGCTTGATGTCGAAGACAAGCAGCTGACTTATATCAAAAGCTTTAAAAATTTGCGGTCCTTAGACTTCGACCAGACTTTAATCAGCGACAAAGTTCTTCCGGCCATAGCCACTTTAAAGAGCTCGATTATTTATGCCTCAGTGGTACAAACGTGGTCGGCACGGGCTTTGCTAGCCTCAATCAATTAAAGAGATTGCATCGCCTCTATTTAGGCGCGTTGTCACTTACGCCCGGCAGTGTGGCCAAACTCAAGCCCATTCTGCCCAATCTTTATGAATTGTCTTTGGGCCGCACCGCCCTCGCCAAAGAAGAATGTGCAAATTTCGTCTACCTCACATCGGTCAGGCACCTGGACATTTCCTTCAATCGAAAAATTGACAATCACTCCATTACTTATTTGTCGCAGCTAAAAAATCTGCAACATTTAGCCATCAACGACACCGGTATTACAGACAAAGTCTTACCTGTGCTTTTGAAAATGCCGAAACTCAATACAGTGACAGTGCGGCCGAAAGAATTCTGGTGCAATGGAAAGAGCCGAAATCAGGTCAAGCACTTGAGGTTTGTCGACGTTGCCGCCAATTCCGACATACCAAGTGAGGCACTAAACCCGCTACACTAATCGATGTTAATTTGCGCTTTTTCTTTTAAAAACAACAAAATCATTGATTCGTTCTTTCTCTTCATAGGCTGAAAGCGCGCGCTCAAAGCCATATTTACGCAAATAAGCAAGCAGGTCGAAATCAGGTTTCATGCTATAGCAATTGCCGGTGCGACAGAGCACCACAACCGGTTGCCTTTGCTTAGCATCTGCCACCAGATTATCCACAATTGCCTGCACATCAGCTTCTACGCCAGCCAGGCGACGCGCCTTCTCGTCAGGCTTCAGGGCGGCATCACTTGCAATGTGCGCACGCTTGTATTCGCACATGGGCAAATTGAAAAGCCAGAGATATCGCGAACCTGGCATAAGGCCCGCATTTGCCGAGTAGACATACCAGGGACAATCAGAAGTATCGAGATATAGAACGCTCTGTCCGTTAATAGCATAATTGCCGATTCTGTTTTGCCAGCTGGTCAATGCCTCTAGTTTTTGATGCACGGAGGTCATCCAGAGACAAGCAGCCAGAGCCACTAATACAGAGCTTATGGTGGTAATCCAGAAGCGCATTTTTACTTTGTCAATTTTCGGCCAGAGCGATAGATAAAAAAGCAAAAGGGCAGAAAGCAACATGGAAATGCCATGATAAGTCCAGCCCTTGTGCTGAAACTCTACCAGGGCAAAGCCTGCCACCAGGCTAATGATTACCGGAATTGCAAGGGCGCGCGGGGGGCGACACCAGGCTGCCACCAGCAACGATGCTATAACAAAAGCCAACACCGGCCACCAGTAAACATTGGCCATTGAGAATCCGCTGGCATTAAAGGCGGAATAAGCGCTCACCAGCAGGGGCATCACTTCATTGAAGAAAACCTGATGGGCAGCGGCCGGCATCAATGAAAAATAGAGTCCATACAATAAGAGTACAAAAGTGCAAGACAAAATTTCGGCGCTAAAGAGCAAAGCTAATTTTTCGGCCTTTGTTTTTTTCGCCGCAACCAGCCAGTAAAATTCACAGGCCAGAGGAATCACTGCGAAATAGAGCTTGAGAGCAAAACCCAGACCGAATGCCGCTCCACAGAGAGCGGCCAATGTGTTACCGAACTTACCGCTAATTGCGTTTGGATTTTCATAACGGGACCAACGTAAGAAAAAAAACGGCAGCCAGACGATGGCAAAAAAATGTTCTCTCTGGCCATAGTCGTAAGTTACCAGGGCGTTTATCACCGCCCCTGTAAGCAAAATCGGGCCGAAAAAGCGTTTGTAATTTTCGCAAAGAAATTCTTTCAGTATTAATGCCGTGAGAAGAGTGGCGGCCAGACTGACTATTCCCATGAAAAGCGCCCCGGCCAGCTCTAAAGGCATACCGCACAGGCGGGCCATCAAGGCCGGAAAGACATTGAGAAACATGATCAGCGGCGGATTAACGTCCACCAGGTCAAGAAAAGGAATTTGCCCGCTCAAAACCAGTTGTCCACATTGCAAATACATGGCCACATCGCCGGTAATGGCATCGGGCATCGCGCAGTGCCAGGCGGCGGCCAGAGTGTCAATGGCCAGTGCGACAGCCAGGCAGGCGGCAAAACCGCCTGCCTCAGCGGGCCATCTATCTGTTTCGGTTGAGGTCACAATCAAGCTGTTATCCATTTGAGCCATGGTTTAAACAATAATAGTGGAATAATGCCAGCGGAGGTCAAATGTCAGACAGCCGCGAGAATACAACGGGCCATTCTGTTTCGCTTTCGCAAGAAAACTGCGGGCCCTTTGCCATTGGCGATATTATCAATGGCAGCTACCAAATTGAAGCATATCTCGGACAGGGCGGCATGGGTTTCGTTTACCGGGTAGAACACCTGGCTATGCATCGGCAGCTCGCTCTTAAAGTCTTGCGTTCCGATCAGGTCACTGCCACAGCCTGGCGCCGTTTTCAAAATGAAGCTCAGGCCATTGCCAGGCTCGATCACATTAACATCGTCAAAATTTACGATATGAGTCATTCTGAAAGTGGTTTGCCTTATTACACAATGGATTTGCTCACCGGCGAGTCATTGAGCGAACTATTGCGTTGCCTTGATATTCTCCCGATCAAGCAAACCCTGCCTATCTTTCGGCAAGTGTGCGCCGGTTTGAGTTATGCCCATGATCGCGGAATTATTCACCGTGATATTAAGCCGGCCAATATCATGCTACTGAGCCAGAGCAATGCCGCCGGCGGCAAAATCGTCAAAATTGTCGACTTCGGTATCGCCAAACTAAATGCCACTCATGGCGGTGCCAGTCAAGGCGTGACGCGGCCGGGCGAAGTCTTCGGCAGCCCTCTTTACATGAGCCCCGAGCAGTGCGCTGGTACCGCGGTCGATCATCGCAGCGACATTTATTCGGTGGGCGTTACCTTTTTTGAAATCCTCACAGGCAGTACGCCTTTTGCCGGCAACACGGCTGTTGAAACCACAATGATGCACCAGTCGATGGAGGCACCTACACTGAGTTCGCAGGTGAGCGGCAATAATTTCAAATTTCCACCAGAGCTTGAGCGCATCATTGCTAAGTTGCTGCAGAAGTCGCCCGAGCATCGCTATCAGTCACTGGCAGAAACCGCAGGCGATTTACTCAGCCTCGAGCATTACATCAATAATTCTCTTGACGCTCCTACACCAGCTTTCAGTCGACCCGCCATCGCTAGAGCGTTGGAGACTACCATTAGCACTGCAGATAAGAAGGCACATGCGGCAAGCGAAAATCGCATGAAAATTATTGGCCTGGCCTTGTTTCCATTGTTAGGTGCAGCAGCCCTCACGGCCACTTTTAGCCTGTGGCCGCAGCTGACCGAAAAGAAAGTGGTACCAAAGGCGGCGCCACCGACCGGCACAGGAACTGCCGATCGAATGCCTTTGCAAAATCTATACCAGGCTGAAATCGGCGATCAGAAGCCACCATTTTCCACAATCATAAAAAAGAACGGCCAACTTATTCGTCATTTTGAATTTCCCAGAGATTTTTCGGTCGGTTTTTTGAAATACTCAACAGGCCATGTGCTGGCCACCTCTATGGCGCGCGGCCCACGTGATGTGCCATTTGACGCCAATATAAAAATAACGGTGAGCGGTGATGCCACGCAATATCCCGCTATCCTCAAGCGCTTTCAGCATGGTGATTTAAAACATTTTGAAAGCAAAAGCATCGAAGGCAACAACGCAATGGTGAAAAATATTTCGCAAGTGACCTCGATTCACAAGCTTGAACTGGCGGGCAATGAACTTGACGACGGTTGCCTGGCCTATATGTCGAGACTGACTAAACTGGACACGCTTGATATAGCAGACACCAAAATCACCGGCGCCGGAATGGCCAAAGCGCCTTTGGCTCAACGCCTTACCAGTCTCAATTTTAATAGTAATGACAAAGTGTCGCCTTTACTCGATGCCATGCGCCATTCAAAAAATATCGAACGGCTTTATCTCGATAGAACCTTCGTCAACGCTCATGATATCGAGAGCCTGAGCACCATGCCCAAACTCGAAACTTTGACCTTAAGCAACAATAAATTGCACGATCGCGACCTGGCACCGCTTGTCAAACTGAAGCATCTCCGTTGCCTCGATTTACGGCGTAATTACGAGATCACCTCGGCATCCACCGAGTTTTTTATGAAAATGCCGCATTTAACCAGACTATATTTGAACCTTTCAGATTGGTCGCCAAAGCTGAAACATAAGCTGCGAAAGGTGTTACCCCGTTGCGTGGTGAAAAATGTGGCGCCTTCCGATCGGTCAGACCAGAGTAACAACACCGATTGACCTCAAAAGCGCATAAAATAGTAAAGTCATTGTCAGAGTTAGTGAATGCCAGAGCACAAGTTTCAGCGACCCAAGAGCGGTAGCCTCCTTACAATTAAAGAGGGTGATACCTTTGCCGGCTCATATCGCATTATCAGCCAGATCGGACACGGCGGTATGGGAGCCGTTTACAGGGTGCATCATGCTTTTCTCAATCGCGAATTTGCCCTCAAAACCATTCCTCCGGACGAAGTGACCAAAGAGAGCTGGGCGCGCTTTCAAATGGAAGCCAAGTCTGTAGCCAAACTCGAACATAAAAACATGGTCAAAATTTACGATCTGGGCATAGCCGACGGCAAATACCCTTATTACGTCATGGATTTGCTTGAAGGTGAATCTATGGCCGAATTGCTTAAAAGGCAAGCGACAATTTCTTTGAGCGAGGCTCTGGAAATATTTGGCCAGATTGCCGATGGTCTCAATTTTGCCCATGAACGCGGCTTTGTTCATCGCGATATTAAGCCTGCCAATATCATGCTAACTTACGATAAAGGTGCCACCAAACCCACGGTTAAAATCCTCGATTTTGGTATTGCCAAATTAGCCACGCCCACCGGCCAAGATTGCGCTGCCACCACTAATACCGGTGCCATTTTCGGCAGCCCCCTCTATATGAGCCCCGAGCAATGTCGTGGTGCAGAAGTCGATCCGCGTTCGGATATTTATTCGGTCGGCTGCGCACTCTACGAGACCCTCACCGGAGCGCCGCCATTCATGGGCGATAGCGCACTCATTACCATGGTTAAACACCAGAAAGAAATTCCGCTGAAGTTGCGCGAAGCATCATTAGGCAAAGATTTTCCTGAAGGAATTGAAGTGGTTGTAGCCAGGCTTTTAGAAAAAGAAAAAGAAGATCGTTATCAATCATTGACTGAACTGGCCAGAGATTTGCAAGCGGTTAAGACCGGCAAACCGCTAGCTGTGCCTTACGCTTATCGCAAGCCCAAAGCAGATCTCTATGAAGACGATCAAGATTATGATGACGAAGCTGAAGAAGAAAATTTGCAATCGCAAGGTATGCCCAAAATTGTCATTGTCGCCATTATCGTTGCCACCATTCTGCTTCTCGCGGCTACCGCACTTTTGATTTATGTGCTCAGTACAGGTGGGCAGGGCATCGGCATTTAGCCTCATTCGGCCCTGATCAAGGAGTTTCTTGTGCCTTCCGACAAAGTCAGAGGAATTCTATTAGCAGGAGCAGCGGCGGCGCTATTCGGTGCCAGCACGCCCGTGGCAAAATTGCTTAGCGGCAAAGTCGACCCTATTCTTTTAGCGGCCCTATTTTATCTAGGTAGCGGCCTGAGCTTCAGTCTTATTGCTTTAGTGAAGCGTCTTGGCGGAATTAGAGCCAATGGGGCAGCGATCAAAAACCGAGATCTGCCTTATCTGGCATTGATAGTGTTGAGCGGAGGAATTGCCGCACCGGTGCTTCTCATGTCTGGTCTGCAGCAGTGCAGTGCCGTCAGTGCATCATTGCTACTAAATCTTGAAACCGCATTCACAGCGGTAATCGCCTGGGTCTGTTTGCGCGAAAATTTTGACCGACGCGTAATTTTCGGTGTCGTTGCAATCACCGCTGGCGGTGTCATGCTCTCACTCAATAATTCCGCGGACTCTCTGACCCCTGCTTTTAACTTTGGCTCTGTTTTCATTGCCCTGGCCTGCCTTTGCTGGGCCATCGACAACAATATCACGCGGCAAGTGGCGGATCTTGAGCCCAGTCAAATAGCTCTAATTAAAGGGTTAGCGGCCGGTTGCGTCAATTTCACTCTAGCAGCCGCTCTGCATCAGCAATTGCCTCCCTGGCCAATTGTGTTAGCTGCCATGGCTGTGGGTTTTCTTGGTTATGGTGTGAGCCTGGTGCTCTATGTGCTGGCCTTGCGCTATCTAGGTAGCGCTCGCAGTAGCGCTTACTTCGCTACCGCTCCTTTTATCGGGGCCTTGCTTTCGATTATCATTTTTCACAACCCGGTGGGCCCGGCTCTGCTCATAGCGGCATTGCTAATGGCGGTGGGAGTTTACTTGCACATCAGCGAGCATCACGAACACCGACACAAACACGAAGCCATGGAGCACGAGCACGAACATGTGCACGACATCGACCACAGGCATGCACACCGGCCTGAAGACGAGCCCGTTGGCGGCCTCAAGAGTGGTGTCAGTCACAGTCACAAGCACAGCCATGACGCCTTAGAGCACAACCATCCGCACTATCCCGATTTGCACCATCGCCATGAGCATTAAATTCACTAATGAAAGCGCATGCGCAAAAGATGTCTTTCTTTGTCCAGCACCCTTGTACGCGCATGAAACATGCGTCCATTGTCGATCAGTAAAATCGTGCCCTGCGGCAAGGGCAAAGAGATTGCCCAATGCTCGTTTGTCAATAATTCTTGCAACTCTTTAACTGCTTTCAATTGTTGAGCGTTCAAGCTCTCCAGGTCTAATAACTCATGACGAAAACGAAAGTTGCCGTGCTGGTCGAGCAAAGGCACGCGCACAAAGCTATCATCTTTACTGCGGCGAAATTCAAGTGGTACAGCGACGGTAAACAAACTGCGGCGCAGAGTTTCTTTACTTTCATCTGAAAGAGACGAATGCAAATTTTTGCCGTCAAGCAATTGGGTAATGCCGCCGCCAAGCCTGTCTTCTTGCACCACACCGAGTGCAACATATTGAGGTGGAGGCACTTCAAAACTAGCATCGGTATGCATCGAAAATTCGCGCAGAGTGTGCGATCTCGTTCCCAATTGTTGATCTACGCTTTGATCAAATTTAACGTCCCACACCTGGCGACCGCTCTGATCGTGGGTGTGAGCCGATCCTAGCTGACTAACCAGTCGAACGAGCGTAGCACCGCCATCATCTTTATACGAGAGGGCAATTTCAGCATAGCCGTAAACTGACAGCGAATTTTTATAAGCTTCCAGAGCAAAAGCCTGGCCAGAAGCGAGAACAAATTTCGTGCCAAACGCTTTAACAGTCTCTATGGCCATGTTTTAAGACCTCAAGTCGCTGATTCGCACTACTTTTTGAGCGGTAGAACTGCGAGTCAATCTGTCCATCTCTACGAATTCCACAGCCAACAAGAATAAGTTATCGTCCGGATTAATCCAGGTTTCAACTGCATTTTTAATCAAAAGCCTGTCAGCTTGACGCTTGCCTTCACCTTTACCCGATGGCTGAGAGACCACTAAAAAACGCGCCTGATCAAGCTTCTTTATCGGATCATAACTCAATTCTATTTGATAATCGAGCAGTAAATCTTTGCTCTCTGCCAGCAGTTTTGTAAACTCACTTAAATAGTAATATTCGCCCCCCAGTTGAAACGAACCTTCAACCCGACCAGTCAGCTCAAAGGCCCCTAGGTTGTCGTTCTCGCTGAAACTACAAATGTCCGGAGCCTGACAAAACCTGGCGCGATCGCCGCAATCGTAGCGCAAGAGTGGATTTCGCCCTCGTACTAGATTGGTTAAAACCATGCGACCAAAACCGTCAGCGTCTGGTTCTACAATTTCCAGATGCATCAATTGCCGCGCATAAAAGTACGTGTTTAACGGCAGTGCGCTCGGTTTAAAGGCCCAGATACCACTTTCAGCCGAGCCAAAAATGCCGCTGAATTTATCGCTGCCCAGCACCTGACGCAAATATTCCATTTTGTGGACAGGCATGCCTTCTCCGCCGAAAACAACATGCTCAAATTTGATCTCTATTTCACCAAATTGCTGCTTGACCGACTCAACGTACCTGGCAAATTGCAGTAGCCGAGAAGTATTGCCCATCAGGGTATTAGCCCCAAATCGCAACGCGATTTCCAGCGCTGTCAGGTCAGGACATTGCGATGATACAGGCAAGGTTGTGGCTCCAGCCTGCTCGCAAAAATAATTGAAAATTTCAGCCGAGCGATACATCATCGTACTGCCGAACAAATTGAGCGCTACCATTTCTACAGTAAACATCGCAGTGTGGCTCAAATAGGGCAGCAGCTTTTGCCTTTGAAATTGATTCTCGTCAATGGCGGTGGGATAGAACAGCAGTTGACTGGTGCTACCACCGGTGGGGCTCCAGTAAATGCCTTTATGAAAGCCCGGCTCTGTCTGCGCAGCGGCGATCGCAGCATATAAATCTATTTTATTTATAGTCGGTGCCTGAACAAAGCTCTGCACTCCTCGCAAACGCTCACCATAAAAACTATGCTTTTTCGCCAGTTGAAAAATTTCTTCCTTATTGTAAAACCGACCATGCATAACTTAAGCGCTCGGTGTAGAAAGAACGGGAAAAAGAATGGTGCCGCCACCGGCCACATTGACGATATCGCCACATGAAGCGCGGTAAATACCAGGCCCGAAAAAATAGTCATCAAGACAGAGCAATGTACCCACAACGTGCATGCCTATAATTGCCGGGCTTCCATTTTGCGGCTGCATTAGTGAAAAACGCTTTTGTTGCACAACCGATTGCAAAACATAGTGCTCGTGGGAGGTGCTCGTCAACGCTGCACGCCACGCTGCGGCCGACATGTTGCCGCCAAATAGAATACCCTCTCCTTTGCCCAGCAGATTTGGCTTCAACAGCCAGGCACCTGGATTGCTCAATGCTTGCTCTCTTTGCTGCGGCGACCGCCCCAGCACAAATGTAGGAACCACATGCCTTGCGAGTAGTTTGATCTGCGCCTCACAAAGATAATCGCGCAGTATGTCATGGCGCTGAAAGAGGGCGAGAAACCTCTTGTCGTGAACCAAAAATATTGTACGCAAATCGTTAAGCCAGAAGCGTTGCGGTACGGTTTCAATCAATTCGACCAGACGATTGTGGTTAGAGTCGGACAAAATTTCGTCCTGATTCAATTCCATCACCAGACCGTCAGGCTTACCGTTAACGGGCACAATCTCGAAACCGAGGCGCTTAAGCTCGTAATTGAAAAAATGAATATCCCAGCCGCGCTCGCGGCCTTTCCACAAGCAAACTTTAGCGCCGGGGGCAAAACGACAAAGCAAGCGGTTAAGAATTTGATCGAGAGCGGCAGGCCCCTGCAAAAAATTGCTGTGCATAGCAGACAATTGGCCGACAGCCTGATTCAGATAATAGCTAATCAAATAGGCATTTAGAGGAAAGCGAGCGTTGATTTCACATATCTGGATATGATCGTCCAGAGCGTGCAAAAAATCAGGTCGATAGCTGCCCACAGCGTATTGCGGCTCTCTACTTTCGATAAATTTCAAGAGACTGGTGGCCGGCTTGCTTAAGGAAATTAACTGCTGCAGACGCTTATCAATAAAATAGTTTCGCACAATAATTTTGATGACGGCGTGCAATTCCCTCTGCAAATTATGTTGAAGCCGTAAGTGGTCAGCATCTACACCAAAAGGATAGGGGTTGAATGATTGACAATACCAGCCGGGATTATTGCCCTGCAAAGCCAGCTGGTGATTAAGGAGCTGGCTGCACAGGCGCCACTCACGAGCGGCATCAGCGTCTGCTCCCGGCAAAAGTGGTGACGAAGACTGCGATTTCAACCTTCGATATTCCTCAACCAAGCAGTAGACATTGAACGCACGTGGAATAATGGATTAGCTTATCTTACTTAAAACGGAAAAGAGTAGTACTCAAAAAATGTCCGTGGACCGACCAATTACCGTGCTAATAGCTGAGGACCAGGCAATAACGCGCTTTGGTTTAAAGTGCGCTCTAGAAGCTTATGCCGATTTGAAGGTCGTAGCCGAGTGCGGTGATGGCGTGACCGCCATTTTACAGGCACTTGCGGTCAAACCCAATGTCATTTTAATGGATATCGGCTTGCCGAAAGTTGACGGCATTCGCGCCGCTAAAGAAATTAAACAAGCTCTGCCCAATACGCGCATTATTATGTTCACTGCCAGCGTGGACGATGAACTCATTCAAGAGGCGCTCGAAGTGGGCGCTGATGGCTATTGTCTAAAAACCGTAGCCGGCGAGCATCTCTACGCCGCCATTAAAGCCGTTCACTCCGGCGCCACCTGGTTAGACCCTGGTATCGCCAATCGCTTGCTCAAAGTGCAAAGTAACCGCAATCAGGCTGCAGTCAGTGCTGCCAATACGCAGCATAACGAAATCAGGCCGGCTTCTTTGCAAAATTATGATGGTGGAAAAACAATCATCGGTGACCGCTACGCTATTGAAGGGGTGCTCGGCCAGGGCGGCATGGGAATTGTTTACCGGGGCCGTCACGTACTGATGAACCGCGCGGTAGCGATTAAAATGTTGCACCCGGAGTATGCCGCAGATGATCAAGTTGTGGCGCGCTTTCAAACCGAGGCGCAAACTTTGAGCCGCCTGTCTCACCCGAACCTGGTTTCGGTCTTTGATTTTGGCGTCACCGCCAGACAGGAACCCTTTATGGTGATGGACTTTCATAGCGGCCAGAGCATGGACAGCTATCTGCAAGAAAACGGCGCTTTGACAGCCGAATTTGGTGTGGCGCTTTTCACTCAGGTTCTGGACGGTCTGAGCGCAGTCCACAAAGCCGGTATCGTACACAGAGACATAAAGCCGAGCAATTTGCTTATATCACTTGATCCCCAGCTGGCCGTGAAAATTGTCGATTTTGGCATTGCCAAAAACCAGGCAGCCGAGCGCGAGAAACTCAAACTCACCAATCCCGGAGAAGTGGTGGGCACGCCTCGCTACATGAGCCCCGAGCAATGCACCGGTAAAGTGTTAGATGCCCGCAGCGACATTTATGCGCTGGGTTGCGTTATGTACGAGTCTTTTACCGGTAAACCTATCTTCCAGGGTGACAGTTTTTATGACCTGGTGCGTCAGCACGTTTACGAGTCCCCGTCTCAATTACCATTCTTCCAACCTGGAGTGAGCCTATCGAAAGAAGTTGTAGAAGTAATCAATAAAGCATTGAGAAAGGATCCTGACGAGCGCTTTCAAAGCGCGTTCGAAATGCGGGAAGCTTTATGCAAAAGCCCTGCATTTAAGGTTTCTGACTGAAGTCATTGTTGCTGGCGGTAAGTATGGAACATTTCACGCAAAAACTGGAAACTCTTATACGCGGACCGATATCCACCGCGCTCAATCAGATTGGCGACGTCGAAACTCGCTCTCAAATGCGCTCAGTTATCGACCAGCTAATCGTCATTGCTGAAGATGAACACAATGCTCGCTTGAGCGAGAATGAGCAAAGCACCCTGCGCAGCATTGAAGGCAGCGACTCCAGGCATTTAGTAGAAGAATTGACTCAAGCTCGCGACCAGGCCCAAATAGCTTCAAAACTGAAATCAGAATTTGTAGCTAATATGAGCCATGAAATTCGTACACCGCTCAATGGCATGCTTGGCATGCTCGAAATGTTATTGCGTACCGAATTAACTGCCAGTGCCAGAGAGTACGCTCTGCTGGTAAAAGAAGCCGGCCGATCGCTCCTCAGCATTCTCACCGATATTCTCGATTTTTCAAAAATCGAATCAGGGCGTCTCGAAATAAGCAATTGCGAGTTCGAGCTTACCAATTTAATTGAAGGTGTGGGCGAAATTTTAGCGCCGCAAGCAGACAGCAAAGACCTCTTACTTTCTACTTTTATTGACCCGCGTATTCCCACCTTACTAGTGGGAGATCCATTGCGTCTACGGCAGATTTTACTCAACCTGGGCGGCAACGGCATCAAATTTACAGACAAGGGCAGCGTTGCTATTGAAGTAACTTTGCAAGAGTTGAACGAGAACGACCTGAAAATTAGATTTTCAGTGATTGATACCGGCATGGGTATTGACGGCAGCAGTTTAGAAAAACTGTTCCAACCTTTTGTGCAAATTGACGGCTCCATCAGTCGGCGCCATGGTGGCACAGGTCTGGGGCTCAGTATTTCCAGGCGTTTGATTGAGCTCATAGGCGGTGAAATTACAGTCACCTGTGAGGTAGACGCAGGTTCTACATTTAGTTTTGAAATCACTCTAGCAACTTGCAAACAAAATTCCAGTGAAGAAATTTCAGCATCAGGGTCAAGCCAAAATTCTACGGTGATTGTTGTCGATCCCGATCAGCTTCTACAAAAGTATATAGTCAGTTACTGCCTGCAAATGGGACGGCGAGCACTATCATGCAGCACCACAGCTGAAGCCGACGAACTGATCGCGAACGCCAGAAAAGAAGGCAGCCATGTCAGTATCATTGTCGACGGCGCGCGCAATAGCGCATTGGCTTTAGAAATTTTTGAAAGACACTTTTTCGGTTACAACAACGGCAGGCAAAGCTTGTACTTGCTTACCAGCAGAGACAAGAGGAACGAAACTGAGCAACTCTTGCCAAAAGGCATGGCCACTACAATCATCCGCCCGATTCGCCGCAACGTCCTCAAATATTACCTCAATTTCGGCGACATTCAAAAAGGCGCTAACGACGCGCAGGCAACACGCAGTTATGCGCCGCCGCCAACTCTCGCCACTCGCCTCAAGGCACTGGTTGCCGACGACAACAAGCTTAATCAACAAGTGGCAAAACTGTTACTGGAAGACTTGAATATTGATGTAACCGTTGCAGACAATGGTCTTGATGCAGTAGAAGCGTTCACAAAAACAAAATTCGATGTGATATTTCTCGATTGTCACATGCCCGAATTAGATGGCTATGCCGCTGCCCGCATCATCAAAAAATTGCAAGAACAAAGACAAACCCAGATTCCAGTTATCGCGATGACCGCCAATGTTTTACAGGGAAATCGCGAAGCCTGCCTGGCGGCCGGAATGGATGAATTCATGGCCAAACCGATTGAGGCGGAAGAACTGGAGAGAGTGTTGCGTTTGTGGACGGAGCAAAAACCAGAGGCAAATTCAACTATGCACGGTGCACCATATGCGATACCGGGACCAGCGGCGATAGCGCAACCCCGTTCCGCCACCTCTCTGCCGCCAGCTGAATCGGCTTCGGCCGGAGTGAAATTTATCAACCACAGCATATTAATGGAACGATTCAATGACAGCAATCGCAAAAAGTTGCTGGAGATGTTCTGCGAATCGCTGCCGTCTGAATTCAATGACATCGAGAACAATTTAGAACAGCAAAATTTTGCCGCCGTCAAGGCCTCAGCTCACTCACTAAAAGGCGCTTGCGCTACTGTTTGTGCCTGGCAATTAACTGAAACGTTAGAAAGTTTAGAAGAAGCATCCAGACGCAGTGACGCGTCTATCTGCGGCAACCTGCTCGGCCGCCTGAGAGGCGAAATCGCCATGGTCATGGCAGAAATACCAACTTATTTATAAATCGTAGAAGATTTTTAAAACGGAACTATTGCGGCAATGCAATCGAGATGTCAACGAGCTGGCCCCAGACATTAAGGTTAGCGGCGCTACCAAACAACCTTTTCATGCGGCGAAACCACGCGTGATTCTTGCCCTTTCCGGAGGGGGCTGTAAAGCGGTAGCTGAGATCGGAGTGCTGCGCACCCTGGAAAAACATAAAATCGCCATCGACGGCATCATCGGCACCAGCATGGGTGCCACCATCGGCGCTCTATATTGTGCCGGTGTGCCATTAGACGAAATTGAAGCAATGTTCTTATCGGGCGATTTGCAAAAAAATATGTTTAGGGGTATCGCTCCCAGAGTCTTAACTGCACCGCTGGCACCAGTGGCGCATGTGTTTAAGGGCAAGACCTACGGCGGCTTATCTACCGGCAAGAATTTTGAAAAATTTCTCTCAAAGAGATTGCCCGCTACTTTTGCTGAACTAAAAATTCCCCTTGGTTGCGTGGTCACTAATCTAGAAGATGGCAAAACCGAAGTGTTGACCAAAGGTGATCTGCCGATTTCAGTGGTGGCCAGCAACTGTGTGCCGATCATTTGCAAACCGATTGAAATAAACAATCACCTTTATGTAGACGGAGCCCTGAGAGCCAATCTACCGTCAGAGATTGCTAAAACCATGAAACCCGATCTGGTTATTGCCGCCCTGGTGGACGCACCTATTAATGTTGTTGATAAAGAAACTTTTCGCTCTAACTGGCAGATTCTTGGAAGAGTTGTAGATATTGTTCTGGCCAACACAGACAAACCCAAAGCAGCCGAAAGCGACGTTTTGATTTTTCCGGATACAGAAGGTGTTTCATACATGACCAGCAAAGAAGAGCTGTTGAGAAAAGCTATCAAGTCTGGCGAAGACGCAGCTGAAGCGGTAGCTCCGAGAATAGACCAGGTTTTTGCCTCCAATGAAAAACCACCATCGGCGATGACGGCGGTAGAGCCTACTAATTAAGGCACGGCGTCAGAAGTAGTTACGGTCAAAACCGGTATCATTAGACAAGACTTTAGTTTGCCTATGGGCGGACTTCCAGGCGGCCCAGGTTGTTGCCACCACAGGCAATGGCTTGAGTTCCAGGTCGCCCTGTCTAGAAATAACGGTCTTGCCTGTCTTTGGCCACCAGAGTGAGGCCTTAGAATCACTGACAATGAGAGGCTCACCACGGTAAACAAAACCGCTCTGGCTAAAGTTGTCGGCACCATCAGCACTCTCAAAAATTTGCGCCATATGGCTGGAAGAATCATAAACGATTAGCAACGCTCTTGTTCCTCCACCGGCCTCCCACTGGCTTTCCACCAGGCTGTGCCAGACCAGTAGGCGTTGAGGATAAGCAACCGACTCGTTAGCAGAAGTAATGCCAAAAACAAGATCGCTTTCATTTAAATAGGTAGCTTGTCCTGCTTCAATCAAGGCCGTGTGACGCAAGGCCGGGCTTTGTGTCACCCCCGACCAGCGAACTTCTTCAGGATCTATTGTTACTTTGGGCCCACCGGCAAAATAATGAATAAACCGGGGATCGCATCGGTGATACAGCAAAGCTTTAAAATCAAGATAAGAACGATCGGCCGCCAAATTTTTGCCGACAGCCTTGCCGGTCTTCTGGTTCAAGAGCTTGAGCACCGGCTCTCGCTCACCTGAGCCGGCACCTAAGAAAGGCAAAATTTCTACTAATTTAGCAGCATCGTGTGCAGACCAATTTTTTTCCAGATAAGCTAACCCAGCTTTCTGGTTCTTAATTTCCGGAGACAAAAGTTGCAGCACCGCGCGATTGTCTGCATTAGTTGCCGCCAATAGCTCGCGGGCCACCGGCGCCGCCGGGCCAATACCCGACTTGAGACTTTCAATTTCAAACATTACTTCCTCATGCCGCAAAGCGTGCATATCAGATTGATTTTTCATCCAGACAAGAGAACTCACTGTGGCAATGGCTCCCACTGCCATGACGATAATCTCCCATTTTCCGGGCTTCTTAATAACTGCACCCTCGATTAAGTCAAGCCAGTGGTGCCCCTGCAAACAAATCTTCGATCACGGTCATTTTGTAAATCACTGTGGGAATTTCGTCTAAAAGATTTTCCACATGCATCTGCCTTGATTCGGCTTCAATAATTACATGACCGCTCTGCCAGCTGTCTTTGTCAGGCCATTGAGCATAAGCAACGCAAGAACCGTCTTCAGCAGAATGCAATCTGGCCCCCAGCGACTTGTAGTTTTGCACCATGTCTTCGGTGACGGCATGCCACGCTTCCTGAAAAGCAATCTCCTGACCTTTTTTAACCTTGAAGTGATATATGACACAGAACATATTTTCCTCATTTCAATTAATTTTTTTCAGACCAGGCAAGACCTTTTTGATGGCATAAAAAGTTTTTTCAGTGGTGAGATCTTCAGGTAAGGTCAAGCGCTTTAACTGCTTAATTTTACCCAACTATGTTACGGCATTTTCAGTGAGGCCAGTGCAAAAGTCTAAATTGAGATCGGTAAGTAAGTCGAGATTGGCGAAGGTGGCCAGTTGTTGGTCTTTAAGAGCATTACCCTTAAAAACTTACTGCGCGCCAGTTGCTTTGAATCGATTTTAACGTTGCTTAGATTGGCCTTTTTTACGTTAGTAAGCTTCTCCAGCGAATGGAAAGCAGCCCCTTCAAAGTTGCTTGCCCTCATGTCTACAGTATGCAGACCGGTCAGGCGATGCAGTTGATTGAAGAGTTCGCTATTGTTGCCGTCTACAGGGCTCATGTATAGAGGGCTGCCTACCACTTCGCCTGGACGAGTGAGATTCAGGCTGCCGCTGCCGTCCAGGGCACTGAGCTTAGCGATGCCGAAATCTACAATTTTTACCTGCGGGCGCCCCCCCTCCAACTCCAGTCAACATAATATTGCCAGGCTTAATATCGCGGTGAATGATACCGCGCTCGTGTGCGTATGCCAGCCCGACACAAACCTGAGTAAAAACCGGCAGGGCCAGCGCCGGCGGCATGGGACCATTAGCATCGAGATAGTCAGCCAGAGACTGGCCGGCCAGAAGATCCATGGTGTAGTACGGCGTACCTTCTTCGGTCTGATTCATGTCATAAATGCGCACTACATTAGGATGATCGAGCCTGGCAATGGCTTTTGCTTCGATTCGAAAGCGCGACCAGACAGCCGGAGAAACTTCATCAGCTCGCAAGACTTTCGGCGCCATAACTTTGGCCATCATCAGGTGTTCGACTTTGTAGACATAGCCCATGCCGCCGGCGCCGACAAAATCTATCACGCGATAAGTGCCGCCAATAATAGAGCCAACGGTCAGTGTACCGGGGAGATTATGCTTTTTTGGCGGTTGGTTAGTCATTAAATGTATATACTGGGTCCTTAAGTATGCCTATTTTACGAAAGACAACAAGCCCCGCAAATATTCTCGCCGGTCTTCTCTCCCTATTTTTTGCTGGCGCGGCGCCGGCCTCTACTGCCGGCAATGAATTTACTGATTTCACATTTACTCTTACCTGCCCTGACGGGGACGGGCCGTTTTCGACCATGGTGATTCTGCCCGATCAAAGCGATGGTAGAACCACGAGGCAATTGGCTCAAGCTCTGGCCGAAAACGAGATCGCCGCAGCGGTGTATACCGGCCGCGCAGAAACTGGGCCGACAACTAGAGAAGCACTGCAGGTGGTGGCGGCGCTCAAAGATAATAAAAAAATTGATCAAAAAAGTATTTTTGTGCTGGGCCACGGTCAGAATGCCGCTCTTATCCCCTTAATAGCCGCAGCCAATCAAAATATTTGCGGCTTTGTTCTACTGGCCGGAGCGGCCGCACCAGAAAAAAACAGCAATTACAATGCGGCTGAGGCAATAAAAAGAGTAACTAGGCCACTGATGATTGTTCAGGGCGCGAAAGACAAAATCGTCAGCGCCGACAATTTTCAAATCTGGTGGGAAGCCCTTGACGGCCGCACCAACGCCACTTTCAAGGTTTACTCAGATCTTGACCATAGCTTCTCTAAAGCAAACGAGAATACTTTTTCGGCAGAAGCAATCAATGACTTGAGTAAGTGGCTCAAAGCTCAAGGTGAGCCCACGCCATAGATTTGTCTACTGCTTTACCAGTCTACTGCTTTTGCAATGCCGCACCGGCCATGGCGCGGCAAATGTAGACGCTGGCTTGCTTGCCGCAAGTGCGTTCATATTCAGGAATGACAGTGGCCATAAAACCTTCCACCACGGCGTCATACATAACGGCAACGGTGCAGCCACCAAATCCGCCACCTGTAATTCTAGCTCCCAGTACGCCTTCGTAGTTTTGTGACAGCTCCACAAGAGTGTCTATCTCAGGGCAGCTAACGGCAAAATCATCGCGTAAGGAAGCATGTGAAGCGTTCATGAGCAGACCGAAGTCATCAAGATTGCTGGCCTCAAGGCAAGCCACGGCATCGGTTACTCTTTTGTTTTCAGTCACAACATGACGACATCTCTTAGCCACAGTAGCGTCAAGCGCTGTTGCATGCGCGTCGAATTCATCTAGTTCAATATCGCGCAAACTTACCAGCGCCCTGCCTGTGAGAGTACTTAAGGCCGCCACACCTTCGCTGCACTGATTGCGCCGCAAATTGTACTCGCTGTCGACCAGACCTCGGCGCACGCCAGAATTTGTAATGACAATGGAGCAAGCCAATTGTTCTAAACGTAGTGGCACAGCTCGGTAATCGAGGGAGCGGCAGTCAATCATCAAGGCAGAGTCTGCCTCACCCAGAGCCGATATAAACTGATCCATAATGCCGCACTGGACACCGATAAATTCATTTTCCGCCTGTTGCGAAATTAAGGCTATGTCTTTGCCATTGATACCAAGTTGGTCAATACCATTACATAACGTGGCCACAGCAACCTCGTAAGCGGCAGACGAACTTAAACCGGCTCCTTGAGGCACATTACCCGCCAGCACCGCATTAAAGCCGCTGAGAACATGGCCGCGTTTTCGCAGAGTGCTTACAACAGAACGCAGATAATTCGACCATTGTTTATCAGGTGGCGGAATTTTGCTTATCTCGGCTAAATCAAATTCGTCTTCTTGATCGTATTCCATTGAATGAGCAAGCACTCGGTGATCGGCTCTGGGGCTAGCCACAATCACCATTTCGCGATCGATGGCACAGGGAAAAACAAAGCCCTGATTGTAGTCGGTGTGCTCGCCGATTAAATTTACACGACCCGGTGCCCGCACAACATATTGCGGCGCCTCGCCAAAGCGTGTGGCGAAAGCAGCACTGGCAACATCTGTCTGCGAATCAGCTAATTTATTCAATAGACTACCGCCTCGATTTGAACATTTCTCAATTCTTTTGCCTTCTCTTCCGGCAGAGTATCGTTGACAAAAGTACCAGCTCCCGATTCGCAGCCGGCCAGATATTTCAATTTTTCCGGTGTGCGCAAGGGCGGGTAAAACTCAATATGGAAGTGGCTGCCAGGCCAATCCTTGCCGTCTGTAGGTTTCTGATGCATGACCATCATGTAAGGCATAGAGAAGCCCCAGAGACCGTCATACTGGCGCAAAACCTGCAACATTATACGCGCTAGATCTGCTTCTTCAGCGCCGGAAAACTCGGCCATAGAGCCGCGGTGCGCCCGAGAATAAATATGCACTTCATAAGGATAGCGAGCATAGAAAGGGATAATCGCCATAAAGTGTTCAGTTTCGGCTACTATGCGAACGCCCTCGGTCAGCTCTTCTTTGACGATATCGCAGTGCAGACAACGGCCAGTACGCTCATGGTGTTCACTTTCACTTTTCAACTCGCGCTCAATCTTTGGTGGCAAGTAAGAGAAAGCATAAATCTGGCCGTGAGGGTGATGGATAGTCACTCCAATCGCTTCGCCCTTATTTTCAAAAATGAAAACATAATCGATATCGGGTAGAGCACCAAGTTCTTCATATCGATCACGCCAGACTCGAACCAGCTGATGCAGCCTGATTGGTGACAAGTCCGTCAGTGTGCCGCCATGATCGCTGGAATATAAAACAACTTCGCAAACTCCCACCGAAGGCTTGACGGCAAAAAGTTCGCTGGCCGCAACCACCGGCACTGGTGCCTTGAGTTTTAAACTGGGAAACTTGTTTTCGAAAACGACAAAATCATATGAAGACTCAGGCACTTCTGTAGGGAAACCGCCGGCAGCAGTGGGACAAAGTGGGCAGTAACCGGCCGGAGGGAGAAAGGTGCGATCCTGCCGATGGGTCGCCGTTACCACCCATTCACAGAGCACCGGATTCCAACGCATCTCAGACATTACGGGCCTGCCTTCTTCTGGTGGCTGTTATCAGGCAATGGCTGCTCGTCAGCGAAAGTATAGTAAAACAGGTGGCGGCCATCTTCCTTGCGCTCTACTCTTTTTTGCATGGGAAGATTCTTCACCGATTTGAGCTCTTCCCTTTTAGTTTGTACAGGTTGTCCGGTTTCTTCATTGGACATTGCTTTCCTCATGTGGCGGCATTATATCTCAGTTCAGCTCGAGCACTAGCTGGACCGCATCGCTATTTTCCAGATCTCGTTCGCAATCTAAATTTGAAAGCGAGAGCCCCAGCAGTCTGACATTTTTAGTTTCGACTTCAGTGGTATCAAGCAATTCCATCGCTACTTTTACTACTGCCGACATATTGTCTACAGCAACCGATTCAGCAAAAGTTTTGCTGCGCGTCACTTGCTGATAGTCGCCATATTTGACTTTGAGAGTAAGAGTGCGGCCACTGGTCTCGCTTTTTTCGATGCGGCGCTTAAGCGTCGCGCCAATTTCTTCAAGAGCGCTTATGTAGGCATGGCGGTCGCTGAGATCGTGAGCGAAACTTTCTTCAGCTCCAATTGATTTGCGCACGCGGTTTGGCTCTACCGGCCGCAGGTCGATGCCTCGCACAATATTGTAATAGAAATGACCGACCTTGCCGAATTTGCGCACCAGATCAACTTCACTCCAGCCCTTCAAATCAGCACCGTTGAATACTCCGGCCTGCCGCATTTTTTGCGCTGTGACATTACCGATTCCATAAAATTTTTCAATGGGCAAACTCTCGATAAATGCTATCGCTTGATCCGGCGCAATTAAATGCAGGCCGTCAGGCTTGTTAACGGCCGAAGCCGTCTTCGCCAAAAATTTGTTAATTGAAATTCCGGCAGAAGCGGTCAAATTCAATTCGCTACGAATAAACCCTTTAATTTCTCTGGCAATCAGTGTCGCTGATGCCATTTCTTTTTTATTGACAGTAACGTCCAGGTAAGCTTCATCGAGGGAAAGCGGCTCCACCAGGTCTGTGTAGCGATGAAAAATCTCTCGAATCTGCTCGGACACTTCTCGGTAAACATCAAAGCGCGGACGGACAAAGATCAAATTAGGACATTTTTGCAGGGCGGTGCGCGCCGGCATGGCTGAAAAAATACCGAATTTACGGGCCTCGTAACTGGCTGCCGCCACCACACCGCGCTGATCAGGAGAACCGCCCACCACAAGAGCCTGACCACGATACTGAGGGAAGTCGCGTTGTTCAACCGATGCGAAAAATGCATCCATGTCGACGTGGATAATTTTTCTATTTTCCGACATCAATGCAGTGAAGCGAAAATTCCAGACGCCAAAATCTGATTTGAGGCCTCAAACACAAATTTAACCCATGGAAAGCACATTCTCATTCTGTGCTTGACTTTAACATTGTTATAGTTGGTCTTCAAGCCCAGTCATTTCAGCTTAGAGACGAAAACGCGATTTTATCTGACCCCGGCCAAATTCAGTTAATCAGGTACCATAATAGTCCAACACCAATGCACAGGCGACATGGCAAAAATATTGCTCGTTGAAGACGATTCAGAACTGGCCGAAAGGCTGGAAGACTGGTTCACACTGGAGAATCACACTCTGGAAGTGGTCAATAGCGGCGAGGATGCATTGCAAATGCTGGGCAGCTTTGAATTTGACGTAATCGTGCTCGACTGGGGTCTACCGGGAGTTACAGGGGTGGATGTTTGCCGGCAATATCGCAAGGCCGGCGGTCAGTCGCCGATAATGTTTTTAACCGGCAAAAGTGACATTTCCAGTCGCGAAGAAGGGCTAGACTCAGGCGGCGATGATTATCTGGTTAAGCCCTTTGACGTTCGCGAGCTTTCCGCCCGAGTGCGCAGCCTTCTGCGCCGACCAAAAGGGATATTACCCACCCAGCTGCAAATTCAAGGCGTGGCATTAGAACTTGAAAACCGCACGGTCACCGTAGGCGGTCAAAGCGTGCACCTGATGCCCAAGCAATGTTCACTGCTGGAATACCTGATGCGCCATCCCAACCGCCCCTTTGGCGCCAAGGCTTTGCTCGACGCAGTCTGGCCGTCTGAAAGCGAAGCCTCCGAAGACACGGTGCGAACCTGCATGAAAACTTTGCGTCGCCAACTGGCCACTGTGGGCAAAGAAGAATTGATCAAAACGGTGCTCGGCTCGGGTTACCTGATCGAAGACAAATAGAACAGCTGGCAAATAAAAGTCGACAAATTAAAAGCGGTGGCACAGGCGGAATTATGAGCACCAGGGCCACTCGTATTGTAAAAATCAAACTGACGGCCGTACTTTTGCTGGCCCTGTCACTTCACTTGTCGCCGGCCCAGGCACAAAATAAAATCGGCGCGGCCGATGCAAAAAGTGCGTCGCTGGTGGCGGAAGGCGAAAAACTCTGCAAAGCCTTCAAATACAAAGAGGCCGAGCCACTCTTCCGCCAGGCCTTGCAGACCAATGAAAAAAGCGTGCCGGCCCTCCTTGGCCTGGGCAAGGTTTACAGGCGTCAGGGAAAGGCTCAACTGAGCTATGCTTACGTCAAAAGCGCCACTCAATTAGAGCCAGGCAACGTTCAGTGCTACCTCGCCCGAGCTAAAACCGATCAGGCCTGCCACCAATATGCCGCCGCCGCAGAAGCGTGCAGTAAGGCCATTACGCTCGCTCCCAATCTGGCGGAAGCGTACTATTATCTGGGTTTGAATCAATATCTAAGCGCGAACAGGGGTGTTGCTGCCAGCGCCGAAAAAAACCTGCGCCGCGCGCTGCAAATTGATGCAAAAACCGACGGCGCCAATAGAATTTTAAGCCATTTGCTCTGGCGCCAAAAACGCTACGGCGAAGCTGCTCAAATATTAGAGAATGCCATAAAAGCCTCTCCTACAAGCCTGTGGTACCGAACAGATCTGGCTAATATCTATCTGGCTCAGAACAAAACCGCACCAGCCAAAACTGTCTATAACGAAATCAAAAAAAACTTTCCGAAATCTGTTGAGCCCTATTTAGGCCTCGCTAAAATTGCCGGCGCTGAAGGGCGTTTCAGCGAGCAAGAAGCGCTGCTCAAGCAGGCAACGGTAGTCAGACCGACAAGTGAGCAAGCCTGGCTTGAATTGGCCGAATATTATTGCGCCGAGCGCAAAATGGAGGAAAGCTTGCGCTGCGCGCGAATTGCTTACGGCTTCAACTCACGCAGTGCCACCAATAGCAGTGCCTTAGCCATCGCCTTGATTAATGCCGACAAACCGAAAGAAGCAGAACCTTACCTGAAAAAGAGCGCAGAACTAGCCCAAAGCCCCGAACAGAAATTAAAAATTCAGGGAATTCTTGTGCGCCTTAATTTTCTCATCAGCAAAAACGAACAGGCCATGGCTCTGGCCAAAGAAATGTATTCGCAAGCTCCAGATAATGTCACCGCCATGTCAGCCTTGGCATGGGCGCTCATGTGTTTCAAAAAATACGACCAGGGTTTCGCGCTGCTGAAAGAGGCAAAAAAAGCATTTCCTGATGAAGTCGATCTTGATCTTGATTATTTAGCGGGATTATATAGCGCTGATCGCTTTAACGAAGCAAAAGTACTGGCAAGACAACTTCTGGCCAAGAACCCTAAAAAAACCGCTCCCTGGCTCTGTTTAATGGAAATTGCCAGAAAGACCCACAATAAAAAAGAAGCTGAAGAGGCCCTCAAACATCTGGAAACTCTTAAACTGAGCGCCAGTGAATCAATGGAAGTAGGCTTCGACGGACTCAATGCCGGAGCCGGCAATAAATCATTGCCGTCGTTGAAAAAGGCCCTGGAAGGCAGCCCGGAAAGCGCCGATCTGCTGCTTAACACCAGAGATCCGAAATTGCTGCCGATAACGAAATGATTTAGCGATCGTTCCAGCGCACCGTATTCAGTGCGCGATCAAGCAAGGGCAAGTAAGTGCCTAATAACTCAGCAGTGTCGGCTTGCAGCACAATTTCTTCGATGCGACAGGGCTCGCTTCCAGGAGCAGCGTCAAACAATATTGCCTGCGAATAATTAGTGCTGCCTTCAAACTGAAATTCATCAGGAGTGGCGCCGCTTCTGTGAAAAACTCCCGTCACCGTCAGCACACTGCGTTTATTTACTTGACCCACTGCCAGTTTCTGCAAATAAAAGAGCGCGCCGTGCAAGCCTTGTTTTTGATTGACCAGCTGATTATCGGAGGCACTTCCTAAAGCCTGTCCGAGATTTTTTAGCATGTTGCTCACTGCACTGGCGTCTTTTGTGTCGTCTTGATCAAACAAAACCTGAGGCGCCTGGCTCACCAAAACACGAAAAGCATCACCGGCGGCCTTAGGCGGCGGGCTACCGCGATAATAAATAATCAACTGCACAGGCGACGGCGTCTCATTTTTAAATTTGCGCGGATAATGAATCAGCCGCCAGTTGTCGCCCTTGCCGCCAAACTCTTGTTCGCCCTGCACGAATTCAGCCGGCAGAAGCATATCTTTAATTACGCCATTTTTTTTAAGCAGCATTGACCGATTACATTACTGCTGACGACGGGGCGGTGGCTTCATGAATATGTCTCCAGGCTTGCCGCCTGCTTCGGCACGGGCTTTTTCTGCGGCCCAAATTTGCAGCTCGCTCTGATATCTTTCTTCGGCAGCCTGAGCATCTTTCTCGGTCTGCTTGAGCAGATCTTTGCTTGGATCTTTGCTTGGATCTTCGGCTTTGTCTTTTTCTTTTTTCTGCTCTTCCAGCAGGCGACTTTGATAATCTGCTTGACTCTCGTTGGGGTTGCGGCCGCCGCCGGGGCGAATTTCGGTACGATCCGTCGGTTTCGGTTCGGCTTGGCCTTCTGCAGTTTTTGGTTTCCATTTCTCGGGATCTGTAGCTTTATCGATCACCGCACCAGATACGGAGCCAAGGTCAAATTTCTTGCCCCAGTTATTATCTAAATCAAATTTGCCGTTAGCATCAAGCTTAACGTTCATGGCATGGAGGCCGTGGCCGTTCTCACCACCACCGGGTAAGAATGGCGCGTTGACCATGATTTGACCCGATTGACCGGTCTTTTGCTGGAAGTCTCCCAACTTTTTAGCCAGATCTTCTGAGCTTGAAAAAGATGTGATGCGCATGTCTGGCGGATACCCTGCGCCTTTCGGCGGTATGCCATCGCCTACGGTTCCGGCATGAGCAAATACTGCACCAGGATTTCCGCCCATAGCTTTGTTCAAATGTGCCATTTGCCAGATATCAACACCAGGTGTGTCGGTAACAAATTTGTAGCTGCCGTCACCATTTTTGGCCATCAAAGCTTCATTCGTGTGAGTTTGTCCTGGCTTGGCGCCCAGTTGATCAGCGTGAGCCGCCATATAAACATAACTGGCTTCGCCCACTCCATTTGCCGAAGTTGGCTTGCCTTCTCGCTCAGCGCGAAGGTCGGCGACGGTTTGCCCGGCCAGGGCGTCATAAACATGACCGGCTAAGCCGCGTTGACCACCATCACCAGCTGTCTTAACGTTGAAATCTTGGCTTGACTCTCGATCGGGGGCGAAGCTGCGGGAGTCGACATTGACGATTCTTACCTTGCCGTCTTTTTCAGTAATTTCAGCAGAGCCTTTGTTCACCACCGAAGCAATTTGTTCAGCTACCTTCGCGGGGTCGCCGCCTTCAAGCCTTTGCTTCTGATTTGATTCAAGAGCGCAGGTCATGTGCTGACCCTGGTTTACATACTTATCTGGATCGGCTTCGCGTGCGGCCAGATCTTTGACGATGTTCTGACGATCGCGACTAGTGAGCGGATCGTCCTGGCCATTGGCGAGCTTGCCGTCGGGCCGTTTACCTGAGCCATCGAGAATATCGCTCATCGCTTTATTCATGCGCGACATCTGTTGCTCTGGTGTGCCTTCTAAAGCGCTATCAGCGCCTTTTTTGGTTTTTTCCAGGCGCGAAAGAGTATCGCGCGACAACTTAGTGGCATCTTCTTCGCTCATGCCGGCGCGCATCATGGTCTTTTTATAGTCTTCTAGAGCGCCTTCGGCTTTAGAACCAACTGGTTTATCTAAACCTTTATCGCTGCCATCGCTTTTAGCGTCGCCATTTTTGCCCGGCGCAAAATATTCGGTCATAGTTTTGTCGGAGGGCGGCGGATTCATACCCATGGCGCCGTCGGTAATAGGATTTGGAGGAGCAGTAGCATCTTTTGCCAGGGGCTTGAACGATTGCACCGCCTCATTGCGCGCAGCTTCGCCGACGACTGGTGCGTCTTTAACCTGTACTTTGTCGCTAGTTTGCTGTGTTTCAGCTGGTTTGGTATCTGTTGCCACTCTTCATGCCGCTTGCGTTATTTTCGCTACTAATTTATCTTACCCAGTCCACGCCTTCATTGTCGGGGGAAAGCCCCACTCTGTCTGTTCGCCAGGAAACAATATGGTTGCACAAATACAATTTAATGGCGCCAACGTGAATTTAACGTGACAGTAATCGGCAATTTGCAGCTGCGGGGAGTTTTTAATCAACTGGCAGCGCAGTTCAGGGGTGCTGTCTTTTGAATTCTTCCTGGTAGCCTGACAGAGATTTTCGCGCAAAAATCTCTGTCGGGCTACCGATAGAAAATTTAAAATCTCTGAAGCCCACCCAGGCTGCTACTCATGGCGCGATAAAGCTCCAGGGTCTGACCATAATATTTACCGGTCTGACCGAGATGCACCATGTTAAGCCGGTGCACAACCTTTTGCGAGGCCAAATTATCTACGTCAACCACTGCATAAATCTCACCCAGTGAAAGCTCCTCAAAGCCATAGCGCAAGGCGGCGGCCCCGGCCTCTGTGGCAAAACCGGCGCCCCAGGCCGACCGGCGCAAATGCCAGCCTACTTCCCAATCGTCTGTTGCCCGTTTTTCAGCATCGGGCAAGCGTTTGATCAAAATACTTCCCACAATCATGCCGTCATCTTTTTTGATCAACGCCATGACACCAAGGCCGTTTTCTACCGCGGCATAGCGCTCTAATCGCGCTTGCGTCACAGAGAGAGAAGCGTCGGCTTGACCCATATTGATAAAATGCGTCACCTCAGCGTCGCCGTAAATCAAAAAGGCTTGCGGCGCATCTTGAGCGGGCAAAAAAGGGCGAGCATAAAGGCGGGAAGTTTCAAAAACTGCAGCATTCATGCATATACTATAAACCAGTAGGTGTGACTATCGGTTTGCTGCCTTTTTGCCAGTCTACTGAATAATCGCCTTTGTTTTGCGTATCGATTGTAGAAGTGGTCCCCTGTCCTTTGGCATAACTAGTGCTGCCGTCATAGCCATAAGATTGGCCTGAGGCGGAATTGAAGTCTTTGCCGCTATTGCGAGTGCCTGTGCCGGTTTGAGCATTGTAGACATTATTGCTGTAGCCTGAAGCTGAGCCTCCCGCTACGCCTTGAGCGGCAAACTTACTGGCGCGACTCCAACTACCTGCTCGAAAAGCGGCGCCACGGTTATAGCCCACAGCAGCAGCTGCTCCGCTGCGACTATTAGCACTGCTCCGGCCGTAAGCGCCGGTTGCGCCATTAGCACCGCGAGCGCGGAATCCTCGAGCATCGCTCGCCGGAGCCAGGGCGCCCACCAGTATCAAAGCCAGTGAGGCCGCGACAACACATTCTTTCAAACTCAAATTCAATTGCAAATTATTCATGGTAATTCCTTCTGTGGAGTCTCTACCGATCTCTACGTCAGGAGCGCGCCAAAAGTTTCAGTTAAATGACTGAACCAAAATCTCATATCGGCCAGTGCAAAAAGAACTTTCACGAACTTTTCATGGAGTGGCAAGTAAGCTTCGCCTATCCCCACGGATGAGGCACTTACCAAATGGCAAAAATCGAGAATTTACTGCAGGCCATCGAATACGGCGACGGACAGACTGTGCGCGATTTTATGATCGCTTTTCCTTTTGAAACACAGCTTACAATCGCCCGCCGCTTGCAGACTCTCAATTTGCGCCACCGTGTCAATAAAGGAGACAGTTTAAGCGGCTTAGCGCCCACTATCTACGCTCAGTTTGAGATTATCGATAGCCCCAATGGCACTCAAGAATTGCTCACAGTGCGAGTAGTACAGAGCGGAGCCGCTGAAGATATTTACAGCGTGCAGCGCCACAGCGAAAGCGGCCGTTTACTCGTGCGTTATCACTGCCAGGCAAAAACCCGTCGCGCAGATGACCGACCAGTCTCACTTTCAAGAATCGAAGTTTTAAACTGCGCTCCCAGCGACAACAACTTCGCCTTTAACCCTGGCCCAGACGGTTTCGGAGTACTGACCGCCCTCAATATGGTGGGCTAAGCCATCATTTTTTTGGCTTCTTAGGAGTAGTATTGAGGGCGACAGCGGCGGCAATGAGCGTCTTGAAATCAGAAGCGCTGATCCATCTGCTTTTCCTTCTACTTGGAGTCTTAAGTCTAGCGCTGGCCGCGCGCGTAGCTGTACAATGGCTAATCACTACTAGAGCCTGAGGTTATTTTGGCAGATCAAACGTCTGAGCAGGCAGCTCCAGCGGCGCATGTAAAGGCTGAGAGCGTAGCCGTCATCGTTGGCCTCTGCGCGATATCTGCATCTACTTTATTAGTGGAAGTCTGCCTGACTAAATTTCTAGGCTGCAAAATCTTTCACCACCTTTCGTATGCTGTGCTCAGCATGGTCATTCTCAGTTTCGGCGCCTCGGGCGCCTTCGTTTATATGCTGCCGCGATTGTTTGCGTCTCATGGTCGTCAGGCCTGGAACTCCGCCTGGAAAGCCGCCGCACTTTATGCGATTTTTCTAGCCCTGGCCATTCCATTTTTCTGCTGGTTCCCCTGGGATCCATACATGCGCGACCTTGACGTGATGAAACGCTTCATGGCCCAGCCGATTTATTTTGCAACTTTTTCAATACCCATGTTTCTGGCCGGACTTTGTATTAGCCAGACTCTCTCCGCCAGCCGCCGCTCGGTGGCCCTGATTTATTTCTTCGACCTGTTGGCCGCTGCCTTCGGGGCCTCTCTGTGTCCCTGGGCGCTGGAGTGGGTAGGCGGTTATGGCACCATTGCCGTGGCCTGTCTGCTTGGTATTGCAGCTTCAGTGGCCTTTTTCATCGCCGCCAATCACGGCACTGATGCCGCTACTACTGCTGATGCCACTGCTACTGCCACTGCTAGTGCTGATGCCAACAATGGCACCAATCAATCAACAATCGGTAAAGCTGCGCCCTACTGGCTTGCCGCGCTGGGAGCAATTGTGGTGCTCATGGCTTACCCGCAATGGGCCATTAAAAATTGGGGCTTCGATATTCGCTCATCTAAAGACTGGGGCCAGATAGTCTTCGTCAACGATTTCGGCGGCATCCGCAGCACTCACTGGAATGCCATCGCCCGCGTAGACGTTTCCCAGACTAGCACCTCAAAAAACAGACAATATCGCTACGGTCTTTCACCAAAATCTTACGACCGCGACATTTACGGCCGCTACGTGCTTCTTGACGGCGGCGCCAACACCAGGCAGTTTAAGGTGGAAGGTAATATCGCCAGAGAAGATTATTTGGGAGAAGCACTCTGGGCCAGCCCATATGTGGCTCAAGGCAATTGTGACCGCAGCCTGGTAATCGGCGGCGGTGGTGGCATCGACATACTGATTGCCAAATTCTTCAAAACCAAAACGATTGATGTTGCCGAAGTAAATCCCTCGATTTTTAATTTGCTCACAGGCAAAGTAGACGACGGCGAACAAGCTTTTTCTCCCTGGCTGAAAAGCGACGCCGCCTCCACGGTCAATATCTTTCTCAGTGAAGCCAGACACTTCTGCACAACCAGGCCAGACAATACATACGACATCATTCAAGCCAGCGGTGTAGACACCCTTACCGCCATTACCACCGGCGGCATGTCGCTGGTGGAAAATTATCTCTACACGGCTGATGCCGTGCGCGATTACATGCGTGTGCTCAAACCAAAAGGAGTGGTTTCTCTCACTCACTGGCGAGATAAACCGCGCCAAACCGGCATTCGCATGTTCACTACTTATTTGACAGTACTGGACGAACTTGGTGTGCAAGAGCCGTGGAAACACGTGGTTGTAGTCGGCGGATTGGAATGGACAGATTCAATGTTGAAAAAGTCTCCCTTTACCAAAGACGAACTTAATCGCTTGCGCAATTGGGCCAAAGCTACCGGACAGGTAATGCTTTTTGATCCTGGCCACAAAGGCTCAAGCATCGAGCCAATTTACGATCAATTGGGATTTGCCACTGCAGCACAAAGGCCCGCTTTGATCGACGCGTATCCTGAGGCAATCTGGCCTGTAGTCGACGACAAACCTTACTTTTACCATCAAGTTAAAGCCGAAAATTTCTTGATGACATCACCCTGGGCATCGACTCCGGTGTCACTAATTGTCGCCACCTTATTCGGTGCACTGCTCCTTGTCTTTTTGCCTTTGATGCGTCGCGAAAACCGGATCATCGGCCTGCAGATAACACCTTTCATCATATTCTTTGCCCTTTGTGGCTTTGCCTTTTTACTTTACGAAACCACCATTATCCAGCTCTTCACAATTTTTGTCGGTGGGCCCACGTATTCACTATCGGTAGTGCTAGTCAGTGTTCTGTCCGGTTATGCGATCGGCAGTTTCATTTCTCAATATCTCAATTTAAATAGCCGCACCTTCATTATTTTAGGCGTGGGCCTGGCTGCCCTGATGCTGGCGCTCTGGGCTGGTGTGCCGGTTTTAACCAAGAACCTGCTCGCACTTGAACAACCGGCGCGCATCGCCATTTGTGCAATAGTCGCTTTGCTTTCTTCAGTTTGTACGGGCTTGCCCGTTTCGCTGGCCATGAATTGCTTACGCAAGCGTTTCGGCAGTGCCGTGGCCTGGATGTGGGCAGTCAATTCGGCGTTCAATGCACTGGGCGGCGTCGCATTTGTCAGCATTACTCTCACCACCGGAATTTCCAGCTGCCTCTTGATTGTGGCTGCGTTTTATCTGATGGCTAACCTGATACTGGCTCTCGCACTCAAGGGCGAACTTTAGAATCGTGATTGTGTTAATCGCGCCGTCGCCGGGCACTATAGCTCTGTAGATGAATGCAGCAGACGAAAACAACAATATAAGAGACTGGTTCATTATTGCAGTGATGATGGGCCTGGCATTCGCTCTGCGGGCTCCGCTCCTCAATATCGGCCTTACCATCGATGACGCTTGCAGCGCCTACGTAATTGAGGCCGGCAATTTCAGCGAACTGGTCAGTCGTATAAAAGAAGTGGAGATGAGCCCGCCGGTTTATTTTTCCATCTTAAAATTTTTCACCATGGCCCTGGGCATTAACTCTGTGGCCATGGCTCTGCCATCGTTGATTTTCAGCCTGCTCACCGTACCGGTAGTTTATCTGCTAGGCAAAGAAGCGTCGGGAGCTGATGCCGCCGGCAAAAGCGCTACTGGTTTACTGGCAGCATTCTTTGCCACCATCTCAATTTTGGCCATAGTTTACAGTCATGAAGCTCGCACCTATGCCGTCGCCGGATTTCTTACGGCTGCGGCATTGACGCTCTACATGCGCTTCTTAAACGGCAAAACCAGTCTCGGGGCGCAATTGATACTGGCCCTCACTTGCTCTCTGTTGCTGATGACGCACTACATCTCGGTTTTATACATCGGCATCATGGGGTTGGTGGCCATCTTTTATCGCCAGCAGTCGGGCAACAAATCTCTTTATGCCATTCCGGCTCTGGCAACACCATTCATTCCGCTGCTGGCCTGGTGGCCGGTGCTTAATTATCACCGTAGTGTCGGCACTCCCTGGGCGGACGTGACGCCCCCGGGCCAGTTTTTTACTGTTTTTGCCAGTAACCTCAGCGCCACACTGCCACTACCTGTAGTAGCAGGCTATTTGCTTGTCACATTACTTTGCCCAACAGCGCTGGCCCTGACAATTTTAATGAGACCAAAGCAGCTGTGGCAATCTGTGAGAAACGTTGTCGGCGATGGTCGGATTGTTACCCTTGCGGCCTGCCTGGCGGCCTCATGCTCTTTATTTGGCTACATTACGCCTTACATTTTTGGTTACGTGCGCTACATGACACCGGTGGCTTGCACATCATGGGTGCTTCTGGCCTTATTTGCCACTGCCTTATTGCGCCCACACATTGGAGCCAACGCCAATCAGAAAAAACTGAAGTTAGTCAAAGTAAGTCTATTAATCTGGCTCCTGGCTATGGTGGCGATGACCGCTTTAGAAACTAAAGCACGAGCCTGCGAGGACTGCTCGGGGTTAAGGGTTTTGGCACGCGACATCAGCGCTGGGAAATTCGGCAAATCGGCATTTATCACCGCCCCTGACTTTGTGGGCATTATCCTTGTCTATTACTTGAAGCATGAGTGTGGACAAACCGTGCTACCGGAGTTACTTGGTTTCGCCGATCCCTATTCAGGCTCACTGCCTCCCAGGCACGAGAAGCGCGCCTCCTGGTGGCACGATCCCGCTATTTGGACCGTTTATGCCGGCAAGCTGGCCAAATTTAAAGAACAAGGATTTGAAAAAATAGTGCTCATTCGCGACACCTACAAACCAAATTCAATCAAAATGCCCACCGGCGAAGTGACTGATAAGCTTGAAAAATTCTTGCAACAGAAATTACAAAAAATTGGAGCGACAAAGTTGTATCCCGGCAGGGCAAGTTCATATGAGGTGAGCGAATATTCCTTCACTCCGCAAGCGACGGTAGAAAACAAAAATGCCCAGTGAAAAACTGGAAAGTCTTGAGCCAAAATTCTCCATTGTCACAACTTGCTACAACGAGCAAGACAATGTAGAGAACATGATTACCAATTTGCTGAGCCGCTTTCGCACAAGTTTTCCTGGCGACGCATTTGAATTGGTGGTTGTACTCAACGGCTGCCTTGATCGAACACCAGCCATGGCACAAGCATTGGCTGCTACAAACCACGAGCTTGTGCTCGTTAGCCTGGCAGAAAATCACGGCTATGGCGCCGGTATCAGAGCAGGCCTGGAGGCCGCACGAGGCGAGCTGGTTGGTTACATCGATGGAGATGAGCAAATCTCGGCCGAGGATGTCGTCAAAGTCTTTAATGCTGCCAAAATTTCCACTGCTGAAATTGTCAAAGTTGTGAGAGTCAAACGTGAAGATGGTTTTAAACGTCTGGTAATAACTACGGGATACAACATTTTATTCAAAATATTTTTTGGCACTATTTGCAATGACATTAATGGAAAGCCTAAAATTTTAAGACGCACAGCGCTGCGTCGCCTTGGCTTGACCAGCAACGACTGGTTCATTGACGCTGAGATGATGCTGGCAGCTCGAAACTTAGGGTTTTCTATCGAAGAGGTACCCGTTGTTTTCAAACAGCGTGCTGGCGGTCAGTCGAACGTACGCATGTCTACAATTTTTGAATTTCTTGGCAATATGTTTGCCATGCGCAAACGATTACGTCGAAGTTTATCTTCGAAAAGCTCTTCGGAGTAATTTGTGTAATAACGAGGGGGGTCAAATGCTTTTGGCTCTCCAGCCGGCGGATGGGGCAGGCATTTATTTACGTTGATTTGGACGGGGGGATTTTCCATTGTTTTCCTGACAAAAATGGGGAGTCGAAACTGTCAGATTTACAGCCAAAAATCCCCGCATTCATTTATCACTAAAAAAACAATCAAACCAATCCAACCAAATGCTCGAACAAAAAGCAGAAAAATTTCGAACTTTTTCCAAGAAAATTCGTATTACCCAGAACTACTTTCCAGACTTGTTGAAGAAGGTTCTCTGATTCGCATCGCCAACGGCATGTTTGTCTGTGCACTAACAAAAAATGCAAATTATTCAGATCTGGAAATAGCGACTCTTAAGGCTTCCTCGTTCGGAAAACGAAGCCATCAACATGGCGCAGATGCCGCCGCAAGCCTGGGGCTTGAAGTTGAAAAGAAAGAGGAACAACAAGAAGAACCCAGTTTTATTGTTTCTGGCTGCACAAGCAAGTTTCGTATAGCCGAAGGCATGCGATTCATCAATCTCCGCACAGCATGCGCAAAAAAAATGTTTATTGAAAATAATCTGGTCGGCAAGGTTGTTCGCGCTCTCTGGCACTTTGGCGAAGGCAAGGTCGCAAGAGGCACACTAGCCAGAGCTCTTGCGATTTTGAAGCGCGAAGATTGTCGAATGATTATGAATTCATGCGCCTGGATGCCCTACTGGCTTTCAGACATGTTTATCGAAGTTTTCCAGAATAGATTTGGCCCAGATTTTAGACCACCACAAATGTCGGCAGGTTGAGAGTGATAACGGCAGCAATTTCTGGTAAAAGAGTCTATAGCGTGAGAAACATGCGCTTTAGATTAAAAGAGCAAAAAGAGTAAGAAACAATCAGTAATTATCAAAACACAAAAGTCTTAATTACTGGCGGCACAGGCTTTCTTGGCAGGCACCTTGCTAGCCAGCTAAGGCACCAACGTGCTCAGGTCTATTGCAGCGACCACCGCATTAATTCAAATGTGCAGCCGGCCGACGACAATAATAAAACCATTGCACTCGACGTCAGTGATGCCGAGCAGGTTTTATCGGTCTTAAAAGCGGTGAGACCGCAAATAATTTTTCACCTGGCGGCACTGCCGGCCGGCGACCGCAGTGCCGCCAGATTGCCTGAGCAAGTGCGCGTTACATTTGGTGGCACGGTTAATCTTGCCCAAGCAATGCTGCAACTTGAACAGCCGCCACTTCTGGTGCACGTCGGTTCGTCCGAAGAATACGGCGGTGGCGAAATTCCGTTCAAGGAAGATCAAGTGTTGACGCCAATATCGCCTTATTCTGCGGCAAAAGCGTCCTGTTCGCAATTTTTGATCGCCGCTCATCAAGCTTTCAACTTGCCGGTCATTATCACCAGACCATCGGTTGTTTATGGTCCAGGACAAGCCAGCGGCATGGTCATTCCCTATTTGTTCAATAGCTACTTAAGTGGCAAAACCCCGGCGCTCAGCCCCGGAGAGCAAACACGAGACTTTGTTTATATCGATGATTGCATTGACGCTCTTGCCACCCTTGGTCTGCGCCCCGATCTGGCAGGACACATTTTCAACCTGGGTTCATCGACGGAAAGCAAACTCAAAGACATTGCTGAAAAAATTGCAGCACTTTGTGAATATGCAGGCGCCACGGGCATAGGGGCCAGCGATTATCGCAAAGCGGAAGTGATGCGTCATAAAGAATGTTGCCTCAAAGCCCGCGATTATTTCGGCTGGGAGGCAAAAGTTGATATCGAGAGCGGTCTGAGCAAAACATTTCAATGGTGGCAAGCGGAAAAAGCGCAAGCAAAAGTGTCGAGCCAAGCAAATGTCCAGTGAGAGCGAAGAAAGAGCACCCTTACTAAAATGGCGTGGGCTGGTGCGTTGCTTCGATGCCGGCAACGTTGCCGTGATTGCCTGCATAGCGATTGTTTTTTTAACCGCACAGGGCACTGTGTGGGCAAAAAACGAATTTGAGGGCATGCGTGCAAAAAGCTACATGCTCTTTCTCGATTTCAGCAAATATTATATCTGCGGGAAAATGGCTTCTGGAGACGATTATGTACGGGCAAATGTTTACGATGCCAATCTGCAGCAAAAATATTTGACTGAATATTCCCTCACTGATGCAAAAAAGCCAATCGAATACATTGCCTACCCGCCCATCAATTTTCCATTGATGAAGCCGCTGGCGCTGTTGCCTATGAGCCAGGCCTTTCATATCTACTGGACTCTTGGCTTAGCTTTCTCCATAGGCGCTACCTGGCTGCTTTCGCGCCAGAGTATTTTTTTTCGTGGCCCTCTCAATTTCCTCACCTTATGGCTGGCTATTTTCGCCTCCATTCCCATGTTTCGCGCTTATGCTCTTGGTCAATTCAGTCTCTACCTTTTAGGTTTGATAGCACTCTATTTTTATTTCTTTCTGCGCCAGAGCAAAAAACTTGACTGGTCTGCAGGAGCAACACTCGCTCTGACAGCCATAAAGCCGCAATACTGCATTTTTCTTGCTATCCCGGCACTGGCAACTTTTCGCTGGCGTATTCTGATTGCCGCCGCCGCTGGTGAAGCTGTTTTGCTGGCTCTGGCAGCGGCTACGGTGGGCATAAAGAACATTATTGATTTTCCCAAAATTGTCTTATTTGCCGATCAAACTTCACTTTACAGTGGTGTTTTTCCTGAGCAAATGGTTAATTTGCGTGCCATATTCTGTTTGTTCACAGCACCGCATCTGGCAATGAAAATCGCATCGGCTCTCGGTCTTGCCGCAATGGTGGCACTGGCCTGGCTCTGGTACAAGCACGGCCGAAAGCGCTCCGACCTCATGGCACGGCTGGTGGCACTGACTGTTTGCGTATGTCTCACCACCAGTCCACATACCAACGTTTACGATTGCATTCTTCTCTGCATCCCGGCTCTGCTGACTATGCCGTCGAGCTTCTCCGCCAGTCTCTATAGCCGTTTTCGTTCTCTCGAAACAAAAAAACATTTCTGGCCTGAAGAATTGTTGACCCTGACCTTGCTGCTCTATGCGCCGGTGGGCTGGCTTATATTTCTTCTGGCCCCTGGCAAAAATATCATCGGCGAAGCGTCAATTACTTTGCCATTTGCTTTTATCAACATGCTCTTATGTGCTCTGCAATGCGTTTGTTTGCGTCACGAATCAAGCGCTGCTGCAAGCAGAAGCACTGTACCAAAGACTGGTTGATCTAAACGCCTGAAGTAGTGTTCTCGATGGTCAGTGCATTACCGACAGTGGTGCCGGTGCGGGCGATTTTACCGGCGGGCAACTCCAGACATTGACTGGCATTACTAAAATTTTTCGACATTTTTCCGGGCAGAATGTTTTCCACTAAACCAACAACAGTGTTGTGCTTGTCGAGAAAAACGCAATCGATAGCGTACTTCATGCCAAACATATGAATGCTGCTGCAAGGAGAAATTAGCAGGCCGTCACCATCTGACAGCGCCGAAGTACCAAGCAGGCCTTTCAGCCTGGTCATAAATGTCTTCGCATAACGTACACGTTCGGCCATTACTGTATTTTTCGTTTTATTGACGTATCTAATCACTTCTAACAGACTTATTTCGTGCCGGCCATAATCGGTCCGACAGCATTCAAGATTGTGACTACGGCTGGTCCAAGCATGGGGCAGAGAATCAGAGGCATAACGAAGATCATGATTACCGGAACCATTTTGACCGGCACTTTACCGGCTTCTTCTTCTTTCTTACGCTTCAGTCTGTCTCTAAGTGCTGAGGCTTGTTGACGCAGCGGATATGACATGTCGGCACCTTTTGCTTCTGCAGCAATCAGGGCTGATGCCATGTTAATCAGCTCGTCTACGCCGCATCTCTCGCCCATTTCGCGCAAAGCGTGAGGAACGGATTTAGCGAATACTTTTACGTCTGAAATTAGCTGTTGAAGTTCGACGCTTAAAATTGGGCAAGACATGTGCACTTCTTTTGATACTTTGTCGATCGCCAGCATCATACCAAGACCGGCTTGGGCACATACAATCATCAAATCGATGATGATCGGCAGCTCTTTCAGAACTTGATCTTGACGCTGTTTAACGCGGCTGGCGAGAAAGAAGTTAGGCAAAATCCAGGTAGGGATTGCACCAATTAGTCCGCCCAGTAACATAATTGGATTAGTGGTGGCAGCCAGGAAAGTCATCACCAAAACCGTGCCGACCAGTATCACTTTAACGCCGATGAAGATCGCCATGTGGTGAGGTGTACGATAGTTGGCCATGTTGAGCAGTTGTACTGTTCGTTTGTCGGCGAGGGCCGGCATCAATGAGAGTGAGAACTGACCGACAAATTCGGCCAATTTCAAAATTATCGAATCTTTTGGCTTTTCAGCAGCGCTGTCTTCTTTTTCTTTGCGCGGACGGATACGCACGCCATAGTTGTCGACATATGTGCCGAACACCGGTCTGAGCACCAGTACGCAGCTCGCCACTACACAGGTGAAAACTAGTACGGCTAGAACAGGCATTGGCATAATAAAAGCGTCCTTGAAAAACTTGGGCTTGAAACGAGCGAAATTTTAGACTGTGACAGGAGGGGAAAAAATCGAACAAACTAAACTTCGAAGGTCACCATTTTTTGCAAAATGTAGAAACCCATCAGCTCCCAGATGACAAGACCTACCATTACCAGTCTAGCAACTGGATGGTTCAAAAAGGGAGTCATATAGGCCGGTGTCAAGAAATAAGTTCCGACAGTGATCAAATATGGCAAGCAGCCGATGAAGGAAGCGGTCGCTTTACCCTGCGAAGTTAAGGCGTTTAAGAAGTCGCGTAGTTTGAATCTTTCACGGATGGCATCGGCGATAGTGGCAACCACGTCGGCCAGGTTTCCGCCCACGTCCTGCGAGATGAAAATGGCTTGAGTCAACAGTTTAAAGTCGGGAGCCTTAATACGGTAAGACATTTCAACCATAACGTCTCTGAACGGTTTACCCAGCTGCAGTGAAATCAGACCACGCTTGAACTCGCCACGAATTGGGTCGGGGCCTGTGTCTGAGATAACTTTGAATACTTCCATAACCGGTGAACCGGCTCGTAGCGCCGATACCATGGTTTCTAGAATTTGCGGCAGTTGTTCGGTCATTCTTGCCTGTCGCTTTTTCGCTGCTTCGCCCAGATAATAGACAAAGCCGGCTGCACCAATCGGAAGGCCAACGAAGAAACCAACCGGTGACAGTTCAGGCATACCGCCGAGTATGAAACCAATGGCGAACAAAATACCGGCACCTATAGCCGAACAGATCCAGTAAGTCTTCATCTTGTCGTATTCGGCTTCTTTACCGGCTTGAGCTAACAAGCGTGAAAGGTAGTCGGCGCGCTGGGTGACGAAGATGCTTTCAGGATCGGCCTTATCATGCAGCTTTTCGGCCATGCGGCGCGAATGCTTGGCCAGACGTGAGAGCTGATCGACGCTGTTGCGGCGAAGAAGCGTCATCAGAAGTAGTCCGACGAGGATTATTGATCCGCACAATAGTATTGGGTTCATCTTTTCCGTACTCTGCTTTTCTAACTGCTGAACTTTCAAAGTTTAAAAAGGACTGCCCGCATTTTTCAATGAGAGCAGTCCTTGCGTATCTTGGTTTATCTAAGCCACTCGAGCTTGAAGGGAACCGCTTCCTGTTCCAATTGCTCCAGAAATTTGGGTGGTAGACCAGATCCCATGTGTCGGCATTTGAAGAAGCCTCGAGCGTCGCGGCCTTCACGTTCTAGAGTGAACATGGAGGAAATAGCGATGGTGTCGCCTTCCATACCGGTTATCTCAGCAATTTCAGTTACTCGTCTTGTACCGTCTTCCAGACGTGAAATCTGCACGATTACTTGAATCGCAGATGCGATCAGTTCTCGAGCAGCTTTTTGAGGCATTTCCATACCGCACATCAGAATCATGTTTTCCAGACGCTTGGTGCAGTCACGAGGATTGTTCGAGTGAATCGTAGTCATGGAGCCGGAGTGACCGGTGTTCATGGCCTGCAACATGTCGAATGCTTCTTCTCCGCGACATTCTCCCAGAATGATTCGGTCTGGTCTCATACGCAGACAGTTGATAACAATCATCCGTTGTGTGATTTGACCGCGCCCTTCCGTGTTTGCTGGACGGGTTTCCATGCGCACCCAGTGTTCGTGTTGCAAACGCAGTTCAGCTGCGTCTTCGATGGTGATGATGCGTTCTCTCGGGTTGATGTGCGCCGACAAAGCATTAAGCAGAGTTGTTTTGCCTGAACCTGTACCACCGGAGATGATCAAGTTAATCCGGCCTTTAACGCAGGCCTTCAGAACCTCGGCCATTTGCACGCTCATTGAGCCCTTCTCGCACAATTGGCCGAGGGACATAATTGACGTACCGAAACATCGGATCGTGATCGTTGGACCGTCAATCGATACCGGCGGAATGGTGGCGTTTACCCGTGAACCGTTTGGCAGACGGGCGTCAACCATGGGTGAGTTTTCATCAAGTCTTCTGCCCAGGGGCTGAATAATCTTGTCGATTGTCTGTCTCAAGTGTCTGTCGTTTTCAAAAACAACTGCTGTTTTTTCCAGACGACCGTGACGCTCTACATAGATTGAACCAATACCGTTGACGCAAATGTCGCCAACGCTGGGGTCACGTAGAAGCGGACCAAGTGGGCCAAAACCGAACACTTCATCCAGTACGTTCTGTAGCAAAATGCCCTTTTCCATCATGGTTAATGGAGCTGGGTCTGAGTTTACGATTTCTCTAATGCGAGCTCTAACTTGAGCCTGTGTATCTTCTGAAATATTGGTCAAACGGGATGTGTCTAATTCTCTACGCAATTGTTCAATGATGAACTTCTCTCGTTCGCGAATCAGTTGCTGGTTAGCAGAGAATTTGCCGCCCATATCAGCCGGGCCCGAGTCACCGCCGCCACCGCCATGACCGCCACTACCATACTCATCTTTTGCGTCAATTTTGTCGATATCGGCGCGCGTTGGGCCTTCAGTAGCAGGAACTCCGCCACCACCCGGCCGTGCTTGTGACATACCGGTATTCGGCGCTGCGCCAGCCGGTTTGGCCATGCCGCTCTGCCCTGGAGCCGGTCCGGAACCTGGTCTGGCTCCTACACCCGTGCCCTGAGCTCCACCTTGTAGACCCGTATTCTGCTGCTGAGCAGGCACCACTTCTGATGCCTGCCTCTGCCGGACTAACTGTCCCATTAGTGAAGATGTGGGTCGTGCCGGTAAGTTTTGATCCTTTCTTTCGTCACCCATTTAGAAGCCCACCTTATTTATTTTTTCTTGCCGAAGATCGCCGGTAGTTTGAATCCCTGCTTCTCGCCTTCGTTTTTCTGAGTCAACAGAAGTTGCTCACCACCAGCCAGTCTTCTGGCTAATGAGTCGAGAGCTTTACCCAGTGGAGTATGTGCAGGAGCGATCTGACCCTGGTTATTAACCCACTTAGCAGTCTTAGTATCGTTAGGTATTTCATGGAAAACAGGATAGTTCAAGTTGGCACGACATTCGCTAAGAACGTCTTGGGGCAACCATTCTGATCTGTTGACCGTGAGCAGGAGTTTCTCCTGGTTGTAGTGAGCCTTGAACGTATCGAGGCACTTGCGAGCATTCAAAATGGCGGCCCAGTTGTACTCGGTAATAACGAGTACGTGGTCGGCCAGGTCGAGAGTCGCGATAGCGCGTTCATCGAGCAAGTTTTTGGGCAGGTCTACAACTGTGAAACGGAATTCTTGTTTCGAGGTATAGAGGATTTCCTGCACCTGCGCAGCATAGATGTCACCGATATCTTCAAGTTCCGGTGGAGCTGCGAGGATGCTCAACTTATCGTCGTACCGTGTCATCAGGTTACGCAGATAAGTAGCGTCGAAGTTTGTGTGTGAAAAGTCGATGGTGCTCAAACTGAACGAAGGCTCTAGGTTGAGGTAATGCGAAACCATACCAAATTGCAAGTCGAGGTCGACGATGCAGGTCTCACCATATTTACCGAGATAACCAGCCAGGTTCGTACAGATGGTGGTGGCACCGATACCACCGGTGGGGCTGAAGATGCCGATTACTTTACCGGCAGCAGTAGAGACAGATTCAGATTGATGCTTCAACTGAATTGATTGAACGGCGGCTGGAAGGTCAGTACGCCAGCGCTCTGCATCAAGGAAGTCAGAAGCCCCGAGTCGATACGCAGTGCGGATCAACTCAGGGTCTGGTACTTCATAGCTAACGAAGAAGTAGAGTTGCGGGAATGTTTCCCGCAACTCTGCCAACAACGAAAGTCCGCGCACGGGGGCTGGACTGAGCTCAATCCACACCAATTTTGGGTGTAAGCTGCCGATTTGTTCGCGCGCCATACTTCCAGAGACGGTCGAGACCAGAGCCAACGATGGTTGACTGTGAATCAGATCTTCAATGGTTTGGCGTTTGTCCAAACCTGCATCACATACGAGCAGTGTGGTCAGTTTCATAGCTTCAGCTTTCTCCCTTTGCCGACAGCCCTAACTAGGTTTTACCCAATAGCTTAGCTTTATCCATATGTACTTTGTACGTTTTATGTATCTTCCACTATGTACACAGCGAAATTACGATTTTGGAACGGAAAGAACGTCTTTCTTACTACCGGACCAGATCTCAATTTCGTGCAATGGTGGAGGCGGTGGTGCCGCGTTAGGCATCATACCAGGGCCACCCATAGACATCGGACCTGCATCAGGAGCTCCGGGCAGTGGGGGTGGAGGCAAGGCGGATGGTGGTGGCAAGGACGAAAGATCAGACTTCGGAGCTGGTGGCTTAACGAAGAGCGAAGTAACGTCAACAGTTGCAACCGGTTGGTGATCTTTGTCGTTTCTCAAGGTCAAATAGAGCTTGGAAGCGGTGATCGATCTGATCAGCTTGTTAGCATCTTCAGGCGACAGTGAGACAGTGACTGAGCTAGCCGGTACAGCAGCGGTGCCGCCTGGAGCTTTCTGGTACATCTGGCCTACTGCGATAACTTCAACGTCAGAAAGGATTGGAGCTACTTTAGTATCACCAGCCGATCCAACCATGGCGATTACATCGACGTGGCTTTCAGGGGTAACGAAACCAGCAACACCAGAGTTACTGTCAACCGCAAAGGTAACAGCTCTCATGCCTTCTTTCAGTCTAGCTTCGAATCCTAGCGAAATCCCTTGCGGGGCAAGGTCATGCTGAGAAACGATTTGTCCGGTCTGGATGCCGTATTTGGCAACGCGACCAGCAGCGAGTGAAGCAGAGGTAAGGGCGTCTTGCGGGATTTTGGCCTGCTCGATTTCCTTTTCTTCTAGAGCTTCAACTGGAATGGTAGAACCTTCGGGAATGTCCTTAATGGCATAAACCACTTTGCCCTTAGCGCTCATTTTAGCGATCAGGTCTGACTCTTTTGCCTTCAGAGCTTGCTCATTAGCAGTCTGGTTGCTTGTAACCATCATGGTAATAAGCACAGCCAAACCGATAATGAGCACCAGCATTAAAGCTGGAGGCATTCGAGATAACTGTAGAAACAAACTTCGTAATGGGTTCATTACGGATCTCCTATTCTTTCTGGTGAGAAAGATTAACCACTTACTATTAACGCACATCAGCCAAACAAGGACAACGCCTGCCCTTGCCCGCACCCAAAAATTTTGTACCCTTGGAAGCGGTAATTTAACCTTCGAAGTTTACAGGTATGCAATCCGCTTGGTTTCCGGCAAGGGCGCCAAACCGCGCAAGTGTCAAGTTTTGTATTATCCTGACATCAGTCAGGATCACATGACAGCCTGCTCGAACGGGTTACTGATAATCAGCGGCTTTCGTGATTTTTTTTACACGCACTTAATAAGATCAATCAGACCTAGTCCCAATGAGCGTCTGGTAAAAACGGCTTAAACAGCTGGTTTCAATTTATTCGGAAGCTCAAGCTAGATAAAAATTCGCACCATGTCACGAGCTTGAGCGTAAAATATACATTCCAGGCGGCTCTTCCAAGCAGAACCAGAGCATTGAATTGTCAAGACGATGCCGAGTTGGCAGCGCTGGCCAGCTCGTTCAACTGACTGGCTACGGCTCTGAAAGCACTGGAAAGTGCCGGCAACAACGAACCGCTGGTGAAGCCGAAAGTGAGGGCTACAAGGAGCGAGACAAAAGCAAGTATGGCGCCATATTCGGTGATACCCTGCGCTTCTTCGTCGCTAAAAAATCTCTTGAGAACATCAACACAAGATTTGAATTTTGAAAAATACACAGTCGCCCCCCCGACGCATGGTGCACGCCTCCTGCAACATCGACTCGTATTCGTATTTCCAATACGCGCTCGCCGAATGCGTGTCGCAGACTAAATTCTCTCGATCTACTAAAAATTGTCGGAGCAAGCCAGCTGAGGCGATGCCTCTTTTCAATCACTCGGTTGTCATGATTTTCAAAAGAAAAACGGTGGCAGATGAAAACCACCTGCCACCGTTTTTCAAGATCACTGATTGACACTGCCTCTCATGAAGATCAGCGGCGTCGCACTAAACCGTAACGAGTTACGATGAAGCTGCTGCAGCGGCGCTTGACAAGGCGTTCAGCTGGCTGACCACAGCGCTGAACGCTTTGGAAATCGCAGATGACAATGCACCTTGAGTGATTGAGAACACAACAGCTACAAGGATGGCAACGAAGGCCAAGATGGCGCCATATTCTGTAATACCCTGTCCTGACTCGTCAGAAATGAACTTGTTAATTGTTTCGCTCATGCGTAACCTCCTGCAACGGATTCGAAGAATACATATTACACGCAGAATCCTTTGATAGATTCATTGCCTGTAATACAAAACTCTGAAAACGTAAAACTGATTGACTTAGTAACTCTAACAAAGAAAAAAAGAAATCGACTTATTCTATAAAACGACCTCCGAATAGGTTTTACCCACTACTCCAGTTATCTAACACCCGACCAGGAATAGGAATCTGTGTCGCCGCCTGCCCTCAAGGGCTCTTGGCATCACCAACTCTTCGATCTTAGCGTGACATCTCAAAGCTGCCTAGTGCAGACTCTGGATATTTCTGTATCGCACAATACATTTCGGCTAAAAATCTCTAAAATCGTGCACCTGTCATCCCTCAATTATTAAGAGATTGTTTACATAATCTTCACGGCCTAGGCCATTGCCCGCCAAATCATTGATACGGGCCTACAATAGTTTGAGAGACTTATTTTAAAGCAGGTATCAACCGATTGGCCGCTCTCACTCAAGGTGAAATCACAACAGCGCGAGCTAAAGCTCTTTCGTTTTTGAGTGGCAACCAGGCCGGCCCTGCCCAGGATGCTGGCGCTGCCAGCGGCTGGTTCCCTTATAAACCAGGTGGTCAAGCATCACTAGAAGCTACAGCCTGGGCTGCGCTTGCCCTTAGAGAGCAAAAAGACAGAGCAAAATCGGCCGCTTTCTTTATAGTAGGTAGCCAGAACAAAGACGGCGGAGATTCAACCGAACCAGGTGCCGGACGGTCCGACTGGAATTCAGGGCCGGCCATGCTCAGCTTGCGCCTGCTCAGCGCCCAAAATGACGAGCTCGCCAATCACCCTGATGTAAAAAGATCGATCAAAAAAGGGCTGGTGCATTTATTAGACAGCCGCACCGAGTTTTACGGCGCCGTAGGACGATTGATTTTGCTTCTCTATAAAGGTCCCGGCGCTCTCGCGTATGCCCGCGGCTGGCCCTGGCACCCCGGCTGTTTTCACTGGATCGAGCCTACCGCCTACTGCTTAATGGCTCTAAAGTTTCCTCAGGTGCCTGATGTCGAACTTTACGACCGCGTCATTGTTTTCGCCAACGAGTTCATCACCAAAAACGTTTGCGTCGATGGTGGTTGGAATCACGGCAATGCCCGCACTCTGGGTTCGGATTTGCCTTCTTACCGGTTGACCACAGCTGAAGCACTACTGGCATTGCAAGATTTGCGAGAGACAGCCACTGTGCAAGGGGCCGTGAGATATTTGCATGGCTTGGCCGGTGAAGACAGCTCAAGCCTTTCTCTAGCATATTCGGCCCTGGCACTCTCTGCATACGATGTCAGCGTTGATAAAGAACTTTCCTATTTACTCAAACGCCAGGCCCCTGATGGCAGCTTCAATAACGCCATCGTGCAAACAGCAGTAGCGGCCCTGGCCCTGGAGGCGAAACTAAAACCAGAGCGGCACATTCTCAGAAAATCAGGAAGCAAATCGTGAGCGACGCAGACGATATGAATAGACGTGACTTTCTAAAAGTCGCCGCAGCAACCACGGCAGCTGCTACCGCCGCTGGTGCCATGGAAGGTTGCACCGCCAGAAAAGAGGGCATCAAAACCTTCGATCAAGAAGCGACGGCAGCTCAGAAAGCCAGACGCAAACAGGGCCGATCGCAGGTAGGTCTGTTGGCTTGTGAAAATTATGATCAGGATATTTTCGAAACCATCAAGCCGCATTTGTCAGGTTTGAAGCTGCCCGACTTGAAAAACAAAGCCGTGGTATTGAAACCAAATATGGTGGAATACCGAGAGGGCAAACCGGTGACAACCAATCCGGCAGTGCTGATCGCCGCCATAAAATTGGCCCGCCATTTAGGTGCGGCAAAAGTGACTGTAGCAGAGGGTCCGGGCCATATGCGCGACACCGAATATTTGCTCGACTCTACCGGATTAGGCAAGGCCTGCAAAGATATGGAAGTGCCTTTTATCGATCTAAACCTTGATGATATTGTCGAGCTCGATAATCATGGCGGCTTCACCAAACTCGATAATTTTTTCTTGCCTAAAACAATCGTAGAAGCCGACGCCGTTATCAGCGTGCCCAAGCTCAAAACCCATCACTGGGTGGGCATGACTTGCAGCATGAAAAATCTCTTTGGAGTGGTGCCGGGACGCAAATATGGCTGGCCCAAAAATTTGCTGCATATTCGCGGCATTCCTCAGTCAATTCTTGATTTGCAATATCTGGTCAAACCAGCTTTTGCTTTCGTCGATGCCATCACCACCATGGAAGGTGACGGCCCCATCAATGGCACAGCCAAGCAGATGGGCTATATCGCGGTCGGCCTCGACCTTGCCGCAGTAGATGCAACCTGCGCCCGCCTGATGAAAATCGATCCGCACGAACTCGATTATATAAAAATGGCCGGCGTAGTTGTGGGCAATATCGAAGAAGCCGATATCGATGTGGTCGGACCGATTGTAGCGACCATCGCCCAGGCTTATCAGATGCCGGTCACTTTTACAGCCGGCAATAAAGAATTGCTCAAACAAGCCGGCCAGCAAGGCAGCTAAGAATGACTAACTTGAGCGCAAAATTTGCTCACTGGTTGTATTTACCCGGCGGTTTCACTGCAGTGATTTCGCGGCTAACCGGTTTACTAGCCCTCTTGATTGGGCCAATTATTTGGTTCTGGACCCACGCCGGCAGTGGTGGCATTTACCCCATGCCATATAACGTTCCCACCTGGTTGGTGCACTGGCACCTGCTGGAGGTGCCACTACCACCGGAGCCGGTTAACGTCGTGCTTTTCGCCCTCTACGTGATGTCGTCCCTGGCACTGCTGGCTGGAGTACGGATGCGGGCCCTGTACTTGTTCATGGCAGCAATGATTGTTTATTATTGCTCACGCGAATGGCTGATTGCCTGCTTTCACTGGATTATTCTCACTTTTTGTTTCTTGCTGGCTCTTGCCTTAGATAAGCCGGAGAAAGCCCGAACTTCAAGCCGTCGCTTGATTCAAGTGGCTATTGTCAGCTGCTATCTCTTTGGCGTACTGCAAAAATTGACCTACCCCGATTTCTGGCAGGGTTATAGTTTTTCGTCTTTCTTTTCAGACGGTTTTGCAGCCAACGGAATTTTTAAACCATTATTTGCTGCCGCTAAAATGCCTATCCCAGCCTGGGCTGCCTTTTCGTGGATGATACTGGTTGTAGAAACATTCTTGGGCCTCGGGCTCTGCTTCGCCAGAACGAGATTGGCTACGGCCATAATCGGTGTACTTTTTCACGGAGGCATTATGCTCACCATGGAACCGATTATCGGAATTTTCACTCTGGTAATGTGGACCGGCTATCTGGCATTTTTCGATAAGCCCTTGAAAAGTGTTGAAGAAGCACCGTCCGCAAATATCTCTGAGCCAGGTCAGGCACCGGTACTAAATATGGTGCTGTGCGCCGCGCTAATTGCTTTAATGCTGCTCATGCCCCTGCGCATTTATTTACCAGGAGGCCCGGCCAATGACGTGCTGACGCTATTTGATCGCACTCCCTGGACTTACGGCATGTTTATCATGAGACAAAAAGTTGATGGCGTAAATATTGCCGTGACCAAACCGGACGCCACTTACTACATAAAGCCAAGCGGCTGGATCTTAGAATGCAGCACTGACAACGACTTAATTGCAGCGGCAAATTATGCCGTCAAATTGCATCCTTCAGCCGATCGGGTAGAAGTGCAATCAATTGTTACCGTGAACCAGCGGCGCCATATCTTAAAGACCTTAGCCTGGGAAAAAGCGGTGACCGGCCAGGAGCCTACCATCAGTCGAAGCGCTCAATTGATTGACGATGTAAAAAAAGATGAGTTGATTAAAGACTGGCAACTAAAATGAAAAATAACAAGCTCGATAAAAATGGCAATTTGAAAAATGGAGTGCACACTGTTTTATTTAAAAACGGCAGCATAGACAATGTCGGTGAATTTCAAAATGGTGAAAAAACCGGAATTTGGAAATACTATTTAGCCAACGGCATTCTCAAAGCCACGGGCCGCTGTCAAAACGACAAGCTGGTGGGCGAATGGACCTGGTACCGCGAAAACGGCGAACTAATGCAGACCGGCGGTTTTGACGCCGAGCAGAAAAAGACGGGTCTGTGGAAACGCTATCACCCGAACGGACAGACGAGCGACGAAGGTCAGTATCTTGCCGACAAGAAAGTAGGCGAGTGGAAAATCTACGATCTCACGGGCAAGCTGATTAAAAGTGTTCAACTGGGCATTAAATCAAGTAGGAAGCTATAAAAGCGCCTGTTGACGGGCTTCGCAAACCACGAGCAGATCAAGGGTTGATCTGCTCGTCGAGAGCCCGTTTGCGTTTGTAAGCCGCTGGTTGATCGCTGATTTTAGGCAAGTAAAAATCTTGCATACGGCCTTCGTCCATAAAAGCGCCGATTGGCTGATAGTTATTTTTCACCGCTTCAATCACCGACTGATCCCAATAATAATAGGGTTTAAGCAGACAGCCATCGCGAGAATTGAGCACCAGCGCGCCGTATTCTTTGCGATTGATGCGATTTTTAATCTCGCTCATAGGGCCTTCGAGCAAACCAGGAGTAGCTCGCCAGGTTTGCAAAAAAGTGGCAATGTCGACAAACTCAGGCCCAGCATCAAGATCAATGGCAACAGAGCAATCTTCACAGAGCATCAACTTTTTGTTGAAAGGTACCGAGCGCATAATTTCTCGCGCGTTAATCATAGGAATAACTGCTTTGTTCAGCCTCTCGCTCAAATCACTGATGACGTAAATACTTACAGCCATAGATATGAAAATCAAAAAAAGGAAACGGCGCTTGGTCTGGTCCACGGCGAGGGCGAGCAGCCAGGCACAACAGAAGGCGGTGACCATGGTCTCGTCGACATTGGCAAACTCGGCGCCCAGCGAATAAAAAGCCAGCACGCTGGATAAAACAAATAAAGTGGTAATCAGTGCCAGCGCCGAAAGGTGACGACGATACGGCCCCTGGCGCTGTTCACCATCACGAATATAAGCGGCGATGACAATAAACAAAGAGACAGGTGTCAACAAAAAAGGCAACCAGTTGGAGCCTAACCAGAGCAAATGCTTGTAGAGGGCCTGCCATTGAAAAGGCGCCTGCGCGGCAAACAGCATGTGATTTAGAAAACCACCGGCGGTGGCATTGTTAAGCAGCCAGGCGGTCACGATTAGAAGAAAAGAACTGAGACCCATAAAAAATAGCGACAGGCGCCATTGCCTGCCGATTATCAAAGCCGCAGCAATGGCGGGCACTACGACCAGTGCCGCCTGCTTAGTGAAAGCTGCGGCCAGGCACAAAGTTGCAATAACAATAAGGCGGGGCAGGCGAAAAAGATTGTCGTCTTTAGGCTTACGCGCCAGCACCAGGTATTGCTGAATGGCCAACAAGACAAAAGTGAGGGAAAGCATATCCACTCGACCTTTGAAAGAATAAGACCATATCGTCCAGAAAGATGAAAAGACCAGCAGGCCAACGATGCGAGCCAGCTTAGAACAACCGCTCAAAGTGAAGATGCGGTAGCCGGTCACCAGGCTGACCACAAAAGCTCCCATGCTGAACATGCGCATAGGATAAAAAGCCGCACCGGTAATTTTAAAAATCCAACCGACTAAGGAGAAATAGACCGGTGGATAAACTACGCATTGCCAGGGGTGCGAATATAAGCGAGCAAAGTCATAGGGATTTCTGTTTTCAGAAAGGGCCAATGAGGCCCACATTGATGAACCTTCTTCACCGAGACCGTAAGGCGAAGCGAGCGACAGTGACCAGCCCAGATAATAGAAATAAACCAGGAGTAAAAAAAGAATGGTGACAAGTGGCCAATGCACAAGATTGTCGAGTCTGCGATTTGCCGCTGTAGCCACTATTCGCTTGTCATCCTTGTAGTATTATTCTACAGATTTGATGATAATCGATTATTCACCATTTAACTTACGCAAGTGCACTAAATGATCGATTGAGTCAGCTACCCTTGTTACTTTGAGGGTGCAAACATGAATTTTTCTTCGCCACTCTTTGCAGAGGTAATCCCTTAAGAGTTAATAGCGCCTCAGGGTGCACTACTGTGCCACCAAGGTCTAAATCGGGTCAATTTCTTCAGAGACTTTAACTTCACCAACACAGCGTCGAGCTTTGCCAGGGTGGCCCAGGCGCCAAAGTCGGCACCGTTAAAATGCAAATTGGAAAGGCCCAAAGATTGCAAATTTTTGAAACGAGCGGCTGCCTTTAAACATTTACGCGACACCATCGACCCGGACAAATCGAGAAAATACAGCGCAGGCAAGGAGTCAATCTTAAACAATGCGGCATCGGACAAATCAGAATTTTTGGCCTTTAGAACTTTCAACTGATTCAAATGAGAAAGGTTCTGACTGAGCTGGTCGCACAGATTATCTTCTTTGGGATCCATTGAGACAAAATGGATTTTAATCGCTTCAATCCCTTGGGGCGACACTGATAGAAGCGCTCTGGGGTTTTCGTACATGGCCCGATTCGGATCAAACGTGCAGAGCGCACCAGGTCTCAAGTTTACTACAACCACTCCTTGTACCGCAGCCAGAGTGGCATCTTTCGGCTCAAGGGCGGCCATACGGTCATCAGCCCCGCTGTCTCGAGAGAGCGACATAGAAACAATCTAGCCATAACTTTTATCAGCGGGAAACCGCAAGGTGACTGTTCTTGCCGGTGCGGGCAATGAACTAGCCAGAAGCAAAGTAGTAGATAGGGCAAACAGCTTGATCTTCATTGTCTTAGCCGATATTGCTATTGTATTGACTATGACACCCACTGGGCAAAAAAACGAAACCGCCAACAAGGTCAAATCAAAAAATGCCTTTCTTGCATACATCGTGGTTGCCTACTTCACACAAGGCATCGCCCAGCATTTTTGCCTGATCGCCCAGCCTCTGGAATTTTACATGCTCAAATCTCTGAGTATGAACGCAGCTCAGGTAGCGGCCTTGCTTTCGCTGTTGATGGTGCCTTTTATGATCAAACCGATCTTCGGCATCCTCAGCGATGCCGTTCCTTTAGGGGGATACAGGCGCAAATCGTATTTGACTCTGACCTACGGCCTGAGCGGACTTTTCTACCTGGCCGCCGCTGCCACACACTCACTCAATTTCCTCATGGTAGCATTGTTTTTTACGGCCCTCGGTATGGCCGCCGGCACTGTCATACTGTGCGGTCTGACTCTTGAAGTAGGGCGGCCGTCCGGTGCCACCAGACAATTTCAAGCCATTCAGGCAGTGGGCTATTATTGCGCCAATATTATTTCCTTTTTGCTGGGCGGACACCTCTGCGGGCATTTCGCCCCTGAAAAAGCCCTCACCAGTGCTGCGATTATTGCCTCGGTGCCCTGCTTTCTTACGGCAGGAGCAAGCTGGCTAATGGTAAAGGAAGATCGCGTCAGCGGCATCAGAAGTCCACTAGCGGCGGTGAAAAATCAATTGGGCAAGGGGCACACTCGCGGCTTGCTCTATGTCTGCTTATTCATGTGTTGCTGGAGTTTCAGCCCCGGATTCGGCACGCCTTTGTATTTTCATCAAACCAAAGATCTGGGTTTCAGCCAGGTTTTTATCGGCCAACTCGGTGCCTTATTTTCAGTGGGCATGATCGCGGGATCTCTTTTTTATCGCAATTTTCTCGACAAAAAGCTTAAGCCTCGAGCGCAGGCAAAGGTGGCGGTAATTGTTGGCGCTGCCAGCACATTTGGCTACTTGCTGCTCGGTTCACCGGCTTCAGCAATAGCTCTTGAGACTGTGCGCGGATTCGCTGAAATGATTGCCATTCTCTTAGTCTATGGACTGGCCGCTGATGTCAGCCCGAAAGATTTTGAGAGTACATCTATTGCCATGCTCATTGCTGCCTACAATATTGCCGAACAAATCTCGATTAATTTGGGTGCTTCACTTTATACCTACGTATTCAAAGACGGCTTTGCCCAGTTGATTATAGTCAGTGCTGTGGCCACTTTAGCGTGCTGGTTCTTAATTCCGCTGCTACCGCAAACCGATCAATATGTCGAAGGCAATTGAAATTAAGTGACGTGTTTGCGCGCTTCATGCAGCAGCTGCTTCAGCGGCAAAGTGAAACTGACCGGTACATCGATGCCAGGCAGTTTGGTCGAAGCTTCCATGACCACTTGCTTATTCTGGTCATAACGCAAAATCGCACTGCCATTAATGGGAACAGTTTGCTTGCCTAAAAAAGTTTTGAAACGCACTGAAAATCCTTCGTTGATATTACAGCGCAAGCCGCTTTTCTCAGTGTCAACCAGAGCCTGAAAATGAACACGTTTAGCTATGCAAACCGCTTCAATTTCCACAAAAGGCGCCACGGTTTTCTTGAAGGGCATATCCTTTTCGTTTTTGATGCGAATATCCACTTCAATCTCGGCAGGCGGCTTGGGCACAATGCTGAACGACTCTACTTCACTAAGTTCTTTAGTCAAGTCATTGACCATATCAATGGCCGATTGCACACCGCCTACACCGTGCTGAGCAATGCGGTTCAAAGATTGCCAGGCGCCGCCAAAAGCAATCTGAGCCGCTGTGCGGTGCTCCGGCCCAAACATGTCTTGTAGTTTTCGTTCCATTTCGGAATAAAGCAGCCTGCTCATTTTGGCGGCGTCGCTTTCCGGGTTGCCAGTCATTGAATATTCCTGCTTGCTTACATATTTTTCTACTCTTCTATTCTGCCATTCTTTACCTTCCGCTGCTTAGCTTTCGGGTAAACTTAGGGGTAGAAAAATACCGCAATAAGAGTGCCATGCTGGCTAGACTACCCGCTCACAGCTATTTAGACGAAAAAAATATTGCTTACGAAATTCGCAATTTTGCTGACACCACAGAAAAAGGTGCGGCCAACGTAGCTCGAGCATTGGGTTTTCGCGAGCGGCAGATGGTCAAAACCCTTGTTTTCGGCACAGATCGCGGTGACTATGCCCTTATCATGGTGGGCGGCGATCAAAGTGCCGTTTCTGGACTTTTAAAAAAGGCACTGGGATCGCGCAATATCTCAATGGCCAAACCAGAAATTGTTCAGCAAATTACAGGTTATGTAATTGGCTCCATTCCTCCCTTTCACTGGCAACCAGACGGCTTTTGCTCAATTGTCGAAGCCTCTTTGATGCAAGAAGAAATTTTAGGAGTTGGGGCCGGAGTCTGGGGCAATGAAATTCTAATCACGCCAGCCAATCTGGTGGCTGCCAGTCAGGCCAAGGTTGTGAATTTGACGGATAAATCTCTGATTGATTAATCGTTGAGAAAACGGGCCACGTGATCGGCCAGTTCAGTAGGCGTGCTGAAGTTGATATTGTGCGGCCCTTTGGGCACCACCACAAGCCTGGCGTCTGGTATCAGACTGACTACCTGTTCACACCATTCTTGCGGAGCCAACGGGTCATTTTCGCCACGTGCCACCAGAGTTTTCATCTTCAGCAAAGGCAGCCTGGGTAGGTAGTCATAATCGATCATGATTTGAGTGGTCTGCATGCCCCTGTGCCAGCCCAGTTCGAGCATGTCGACAAAGAGCACCCAGTACATTCTTTGATTTTCCAGCACACCGTCCCAGAATAATCGCAAAGCTTGTTGAAATTTAGTCGGCGCTGATGGATCGGAAGCCGGGCCGGTAAGAATGAGCCGCTCTACAGTCTCCGGATATCTCACCGCTAACTCCACAGCAATTTCACAACCATAAGAATTGGCCAGCACCACCGCTTTTACTATATTTAAATTTTGCATCCAGGCATGAATTATTTCGGCTTGTTCCTGCACCGGCAGTGCATCTTTTGGCTTAGAGCTAGCGCCGTGACCGGGCAAATCGGGCACGTAGATCACATAATCATTGGCCAACACTTTAGCCACGGGCAATAAATAGCGTCGAGAAACAATGGCACCGTGAATCATAATAATAGGCACGGCCGGCAAAATCTTGTTGCCGGAATTGTTTGCAGGGTCTGCCGTTGAATGAAAGCAATGCACTTCGTAGCCCAGCGCAGGAGTGATCGTACTGACAAAACCGCCTGGTATTTCAAATCTACCCATGTCTATATTTACTGTTTGAAGTCATTTTATTTGTACCGTCGGCAGCCCGGCAATAAATTTATCACGCAAAACAATGGGTGTTTTCGTTGTTTCAAACCAGAGTGTTTTAAGCCCTTTAAACTGGCGCAATGTTGGAATCCAATCTTCATCCAACCCACAGTCGCACATGGTCAGTTCTTGCAAACTCTTTGATTGGGCCAATTTGGCAATCTGGCTTTTAGTCACTTTCATCCCCGAGATATTAAGGGAGCTGAGAGTTTTCAAACAGGCCAGAGTTTTAAAATCATGATAGGTCAGAGGTGTTTCGTGCACATCAATCAATTCCAGCTCCTTGCACGATTTGAGTTTTTCCAACAGGGGAGAAACCTCTGTACCCTTGCTATAGTACAGCTTTTTGATTTTTTTAAAACAACGGGCCTTAGCCAGATTGGCACCAGAAATGGTGCTATTTGAAGCGTCCAGCAAGGTGATATTTTCAAACTTGCTCAAAGAAGGGATGCATTGACTGGTTAAATTATGGGTGTCATAAAACTTGATTTCAGATACTTCCGGCATGGCAGTGCAGGCTGCCAGCACTGCGTCGCTGTCGGAATGTTCAGGCAGTCGGAAAGCGGCAAAATTGCCTTTGCTAAATCGTTTGAGATACTGGGGATATTTGCCGATTAGTCGAGAGGGCAAAAACATCAACCATTCGTCATGGGGATATTCCAGATGGCCCTTAGCTTTAACCGCAACCGCAACCCACTGACCGCTTTTCTGCTCCCAGAAGCTAATACTGCCGATCAAAACATCTGTAGGAAAATCAAAACTTTTAACCCGTTGCCCCTTAACGGTTTTAATGGTGCAATAAGGAGTGGTGTCATTAAGCGAGTTGCCCGTCGGTTCTTTGTCTTCTTCAAGATCGATCTTGACTGCGGCCGGCATTACTTTTTTAATGGCGGGCGCTACCCGCGACACTGCGCTATGAGACGATTTGCTGACAAAAAATATTAATGCTGCAACCGCGGCTGTGGCGATGGTGATTACTAAAAATGCCAATTGCGCCGCCGGTAACTTCGTCTTTACCGGAATAGTCTGTACCCTCGAGATGGCGCGGCCGGCTTGCAAGGCGGCATCCAGATCTTTTACAGCCAGCGCTTCCGCATCCAGCTCTTCTTCATCTACTTCTTCATCTAAAGCTTCTTCATCCAGAGCTTCTTCACCTTGATCGGCTTTGGCTGCACTGTGTCCATCACTACCCAAATCACCATTTAAATCACCAGCCACATCACCAGCTGCAACCGCCAGTGGTGCAAGCGTGTCCGGCGAATCTCCCTGCAAAATCGTCCAGAGATCGGTCGCCACTTGCTCCATGGTCTGATAGCGCTGGTCCGGCGCCTTGGCCGTCATTTGTTCAATAACCATTTGCAACGCAGCCGGATAAATTTGCTCGGCACTGCCTCCGGTGTCGCCGAAATTGTTGATGTCGGGCAGCGGAGCGCCCTGATGCATGAGCATAATGTCTAGGGCTGTTGGTCCGGTAAATGGCGCCTCGCCTGTAAGTGTCTCAAATAGTGAAACTCCGAGCGAATAAATATCACTGCGCGAATCGGTAGGTTGGCCCAGGCTCTGCTCAGGGCTCATGTAATAAGGGCTACCGAAAATCTCACCGTCACGCGTCAAGTGTTGCGAAGCAAAATCGGCTTCAGCAGTGAGTTTGGCAATACCAAAATCCACGATTTTAATACTAGCTCCCATGGCGTCTGGCTGGCTTAGCAACATGATATTGCCGGGCTTGACGTCGCGGTGAATGATGCCTTTGCTATGAGCGTAACCAAACCCACTGGCCGCCTGAATAAAAACTTGCAGAATGACAGCAAGCGGCGGCGGGCCCTGATCGCGCAGCCTTTCCATGAGGCTGTCCCCATGCAAAAAGTCCATTACATAAAACGGTTGTTGAAGACCATTTTCAGTTTTATGCGAACCAAAGTTGTGAATACCGACAATATTTGGATGAAACATTTTTGCCACTGATTGCGCTTCCATCTGAAAGCGAAACCATGCGGTGTCTGTAATTTGATCGCTGCGCAAGGTCTTCAAGGCATATTCTTTGGGCAAACCGATGTGCCTGGCATGATAAACCACGCCCATTGCCCCTCGGCCAATGTAGCTAATAATCACATAGGTTTTGCCGACGATATCACCGGGCGAAAATTCAGCGCCTGACGCCGATAGTCCCATAACCAAACCTTCAAAACCTATAAACCAATTCGAGTGCGGCCTGTATTTTACCAATTTAGACCGTCGGCCATGGTCTTTAGACTAACGCAGTTTTTGCTCTAATGTTTGCATCAGTGCTTTTGCTTCAGCATTCCGGCCGGCCACGACTAATTGCTGTATTTTAGTCACTTGCCCGAGGTCGAAAGGCAGTTTACGACCGCTGACAATATACTTTTGCAACTGGGTCTGGAAACGCAAGACTTCCGAGCGCACTCCAGTGGCATAAGCTTGTTCTCGCATTTTCTCCTGGTCATTGAGCTTTCCGGAAAGGCTGCCCACAAGATTTTGCACTTTCGTTTCGCTGCCCGTGGTGGTGGCGAAAGATGACCCCTGTGGTTCGACACTTTGCGCTGCAGAGCCCATTATTAAAACTGAAGCGCAAATTAAGCCCGGTATCCATGCACGCACTGACTTAATCACAATCCACTCCAATAATGAAACTGACACTATATACCAAGGCCAATGGAGCAATAATCAACAATGTCGTCAGCAGATCTGCCGTTTAGCCCCCTCAGTTAGGCTAAACTTAGGGGGTCTGGCCTTCCGAGCTACGAGTTGTAAGCATGTACGACATCGGTGGTAAATCATTTTTTGACCTGGCCACAGATCCTGAATTCTGGCTGCATCTTAATCCGCATTTGACCATCTCCCGTGGCAGCAAGCCGCAAGCCAGACCATTTGCTCTGGAGACGGAAAGTGCTGAACGCACCCTTGAGAATCTCAAGGAAGAAGGCTATTTCAAAATCGAAAATGTCATGGATGCCGGAACACTACCTCCGCTGGTGCAGGCCGTGAAAAAAATTCGTGATGAACATTGGCCCACTCCTTTTTTGTTTGTTTACGACCAGTGCTGGCAACAATTTCAGCATTTAAATGGTCTGCTTTCGCAAATTCTTGGCAACGATTATAAGATGATGCCCGCTCTCTGGACATTTTGCGTCGAACCAGGAGGCGGCAGTGCCGGCTTTATGCCGCACCGTGACCGATCGCGGCGCAAAACAGTGGCTGCCGATGGACGCACCACCGCAATGAACATCTGGATTTCGCTCACTGAATGCAGCCCGGATACCGGCTGCATTCACCTCTTGCCACTGCAATACGACCCTAATTTTCCCGATAATTTGTGCAAATATGGTGTCGTCAACTACCAGGACATTCGCGCCGTACCCACTAAAGCCGGCGATATTCTGGCCTGGAATGAAGCGGTTTATCACTGGGGCGGCCGCAGCAGCAAGCATGGCACCTATTCGCGCATCAGCATCGCCGCCAGTTTTCAAAGAGCCGATTGCAAATCTTTTGAAACGCCGCTCCTCAAGCCAATGGCGATGCCTTCTGGCAAACAGAAATTATCTCTGATTGCCAGCCAACTTTTGCGCTATCAAGCACAGGCGGGTCTCTCACCAGTTTTAAAAGAGTTAGCGGTACAACTGGCCGCGCTGGACGAACCCCTGGTGGTCAATGATGAAGGCGGTCCCTTTATATATGATGCTCCGGGCGAAAAGTTATTGAACAGCAAGGCTCTCAAAAAATGAATACTGACCACTATCAGAGGCAAAAATGAAGAAAACAGAGCTGGGGCCGAACATGCAAAATACGGCAGATCGGCAAAAAGCCACCATAAATATCAG